>CAOUJG010000005.1:299-70163 GCA_948537335.1 uncultured Eubacteriales bacterium | reverse complement strand
AAAATTTTTTTATGTTCACAAAAACTGAAGATCAGCACTTTATCAAATTTTGAATATGAATTTCTTTCAAAAAAAGTATTGTTTTCAAACTCAATCAAAAAATTAAATAAAAAGTTTTTTCTCACAAAATTTTAAAAGGAGGCCGTTTAATATGACGTGCATTACTAATATCTACAAAAAAGAATATTCCGAGATTTCCGACATCCAGCGCCAAAAGAACGTGTATTATAATTTGGTCAAAACGGTTTCAGGCAACTTGACTTACTTTGGTATAGAAATCATCATAAAAAATAATGTTAATAACCCTGAAAAAGCCTTTTTTAATGGGATTTCAGAGTCAGAAAATTACGTTAGAAATATAATCCAATTTCTGTATGAAAACTCGATAAATCCAGACAATTCATTGGAAATAATCAGTGACTTGGTCTCGGAACTTGAATATACAAGTTAGAGAATTATATTAAGGTGAAAATATTCACTGTTTTAAAAATTATAAATGTGAATTATATTTTCTAGTCTAAGGTAGTAAAAAGTAAAATTAAGGTCTATTACATAAACAAAAAGCCACTGCACATATGGTCACAGCGGCTTTTATTTAAGATATTATCACGTTCACATTTAAGGAAGTGCCATTATTGCTCAGGTACGTCCTCTTTATTGATGACGACAACTGATTGTTTGCCCATTTCCAGAAACCTTTGCTCTACCAAAGCCTTATTATAGGCAATCAGGCCGTGGTTCTTATATGGGTCGTTGAAATAATAATTCTCATCATCGTGCCCCACCAGAACCAAGCAATGCTCGCTACGCATCCAGGTATATTTATCACCAATTTTGTAAGGCGAATTCTCATCGACATAGTCTATAATCCATGTGCGGCCTGGGCTGCTTTGACTCATGCCCATTGTTGCCCAAACCAGAACCGGGATGTCTTTATCTATGTAATTTTCAATAAGATCAACCAGGCTTAGCCCCGTCTTAACTATCGCTTTGTGCTTTAACGGATTCAGAATTTTGTTCATAGACTTTGCAAGGCCATTTGCAAAAATTCCAAAACCGCAATTCACGCCAGAGTCTTTATAAGGATCCCCCGGAAAAGCCGCGTTAGGGTCTGGGCCGTGCCAAACGCCATCTGCATCTATATACCAGTCTCTTCTTTCCAAGTACTTATCTGTGAAATCTTTTGCCGAAATAGCGTACCCCAAAAGCTGCAGCACCATGGTTGCGCTAACTGCCTCGCATCCAAAAACAATGTCGTCCTGATTTATGTATGGGACCCTTATGATCTTTTTTCGCAAGTTTTGTTCCAAACTAGGAGCATTGTTTTCGTCTCCAGTTTGAGTAGTCATGCTTGCCGACACAAGAACATTCCCATTAAAACACCCAGCCGCACACATTAAGTAACACAAAATTTTTACTGCAAGTTTATTCGCCATTTTTGACCTCCAATTATTTATTTAAAAATAACCCACACCGCAGCAGTTGGGGCATGGATTATAATTTACTAAATTCGCCTAAGGATTTGGTTTTAATACAATCACACATTAGAATTATAGGCTAAAAACTTAAATTTCTATTTTATTTTCAGATTCTCCTACAAACCTATTTTTAATATTTTCTAAATTTTCCTTCGAAACTCCGCAAGCAAGCAAATAGTTTTCGGTAGTACCGTAATTTTCTGATATATAATCTATACCATGTTTTATTTTGCTTGGAGGAGTAGCATGGTATTTGTCAATAGCTGCTTCACCAAAGTCTTTTACATCATTTTCGATAATTGCTTTAATTTTTGGATTTTCCTTGATTAAATCATAAGAAACAGAATAATTTTGCATTATATCTTCGGCAGAGACATCGACCAATCCCAATAATAGCATTGCAACCAATCCAGTTCTGTCTTTTCCTGCAAAACAATGAAAAAGCGTGCATCCTTCTGTATCTGCAATAATATCAAAGGCAGTTTTTACCCAATTACCCTCACCAGTATAGCGTAGAAATTTCCTAGCCGAACTTTCATCTGATCTTGCCTCTTTATCAGTACTATGCTCGTTGTAAATTTTAACTATATCTATGTTTTGATAATTAATTTCCGGGATATTAGAAAATTTATCTGGATGTTCCAAATAATAAGGGGCTTCGCGCAAATCCAGTACAGCTGTTATACCATAAGATTTTAGTGTTTCAATATCTTTTAAAGTCAAGTTATCAGTGTCATCCGAACGCAAAAACACACCATATTTTGTAATCTTGCTATCAGAGGTTTTATAGCCACCTAAATCTCGTGTATTATAAGTTGTTTCAAGTTTAACAAGTTTAGATTTTTCTTTTTCTAAAATTGAACTATCAATCTGCAATGGTGAAGCAAAAGCATTTTCAGAAACGTATAATGGCGTAAGAAGTGTAAGAAATAGTGCAAATAATTTTTCTAACTTCATTTAAATTTTTCTCCAAATTTGGTTTGTTATTTTTGTTCACTGCATCAAAAGGTACATTATTATATGGTGGACGTTAACGGACTTGAACCGCTGACCCTTCGCACGTCAAGCGAATGCTCTACCAGCTGAGCTAAACGTCCGGAACAAATATCGCGCAAAATTTATATTTTATACTACATCACAAAAAACACCGCATGACGCGCCTTTCGGCCTTATTTTATTATATCACTTGAGTTTCAAAAAGTCAACTGATATAATTGAAGTTACTACGAAACGTGGGGAGATTTTGAAAATGGAGATAAAAGCAGACGCGCTCTTAAGTTTGGAGCACACCATCGCTAAGGAGTTGTTTGCCGGCGTTAAATGGCCGTGGGAGGTAATCCCGAATATTGCTGAATTTATAGTCGAGCTGGGGCAAACACTCTTGGCAGAAAAATATGATAAAATCGGAGAAAACATTTGGGTTGCAAAAACCGCTAAAGTAAGCCAAACTGCCAGTCTAAATGGTCCGCTTATTGTGGATGAAGGTGCAGAGATTCGCCACTGTGCATATATCCGAGAGAGCGCGATAATCGGGAAAGACGCTGTGGTGGGCAATTCTACCGAAATCAAAAATTCGGTTCTCTTTGATGGCGCCAACGTTCCGCACTACAATTACATTGGTGACTCCATCTTGGGCTACAAAGCTCATATGGGCGCCGGGAGCATCACTTCGAACGTTAAGTCGGACAAAAGTATCGTTAAAGTGCTCTACAATGGCGATAGAATCGATACGGGCCTCAAAAAGTTTGGTGCGATTATTGGTGACTTCGTCGAAGTCGGCTGCAATGCGGTTCTGAACCCCGGCACCATCATCGGCAAAAACACTAACGTTTATCCGCTTAGTTCCGTCCGTGGCGCTGTGCCGCCAAACAGCATATATAAGTCCGCCAACGTTATCGTTGAAAAAGTTTAATCTTCCACACAAAAACCAGGCACCGCGCGGTATAGTGCGGCGCCGTTTGCTATTTTTCTTTAATCCTCTTCAAAATCATATTTGCGCAAACGTACACATTGCCCCCGCCCATGGTCAGGACTAAGTCCCCGGGCTCTGCTATTTTTTCGATGCAATCCGTGATCTCCTCAAACGTGCGCAGGCATATGCAGTTCTCAAGCTTTGCCGCCAGGTCTTCGGACTTAATGTTATAGGTGTTTACCTCGCGGACGGCCAAGATCTCGGACAAGACGGGAATATCCGCAATGGACAGCGACTCTGCAAATTCATCCAGGAATGCCGCCGTGCGAGAATATGTGTGCGGCTGAAACACCGCAATAACCCGCTTGAATCCCATCTTTTTAGCGGCCGTCAACACCGAGGTTATCTCCGTTGGGTGATGCGCAAAATCGTCCGCAACGGTGATACCATGAGGCCGACCAAGCACCTCAAACCGGCGATGCACTCCGGTGAACTCGCCAAGCGCTTTGGATATGTCTTCCGGCAAAACCCCCAAGCAATCGGCAACTGTTGCTGCAGCAAGGGCATTATAAACATTATATTTGCCCGGCACTGCTAGTTTTATCGCTGCAAGCTTCTTTCCGCCCTTCATCAAATCGAAGCTCGGGAAGGCCACGTTCTCTTCAGAAATATTCTCGGCATAATAGGTGTTTTTCTTCGACTCACCAAAAGTCACGACCGGTGCACTCACGTTTTTCGCCGCAAGGACAGAATTTTCATCTTCTCCGTTTATGACCACGAGCTCCTTGGCCTTTTTCGCAAACTTGTTGAACGAGTTTATCACATTCTCGAGGTTTCCAAAATAGTCAAGGTGATCCGCCTCCACGTTCGTTATTACCGCTATCGACGGCGTGATCTGCAAAAAGGAGTCCACATACTCGCACGCTTCGCACACTATTATGCCCGACTTGCCCGTTCTGCTGTTGCCGTTTATTGCCGGCAGCTTTCCGCCGATTATCGCGCTCGGATCTTTTTTTGCCATTGTTAAAATCTGAGTTATCATCGCGGTTGTGGTGGTTTTGCCGTGCGTGCCCGACACTGCTACGGTATTCTTATATTTTGCGCACAAAAGCCCCAGCATCACTGCGCGCTCTATGCATGGGAGCCCTCTCTTTGCGGCCTCTGCCCTCTCCACATTGTCTTCTTTTATTGCGGCCGAGTATACCACCAATTCGGCCCCATTCACGTTTGCGGCGCTATGCTCTGTGTAGACCTTCATTCCCTTGTCTATGAGCCTTTGCAGGGTATCCGAGATATAATTATCGGACCCTGTTATATTGTAGCCTTTGTCCAGCAGAATCTCTGCCATGGGGCACATTCCGGAGCCGCCTATCCCGATGAAATGTATGTTCTTTGCACTATTCAAAATATTCTCAATATTGCTCAACCCAAATTCACACCTTTTGTCAAATTAAAACCAGCTTTCACGCTCCATAGTACTATTATATTGCGATTTTGCCCAGAAATAAATAGTTTTTTACTTTTTTGATTATATGCCCATAAAATGTGATACCCTCGTTTTGCCTGTTGTTGTAACACGCCTCACCCCGCGGCCATATTATGTTGTGAATGATGGAGGTAAGGCAATATGAGTGGCATAGATACTTTTGCAATAATTGGTGGCGACAAGCGCCAGGTGGCGATGGCTGAAAGTATTTTGTCGGACGGCTATAATGTTTGCGCTGTTGGGTTTGAAAATGCTGGCCTGAAAAGCGGCATCACAACGGCAAGTTTAAAAGACGCTGTAAAAATGAGCGATTATATCATCCTGCCGGTACCTGCAACTACTTCGGATGGCTATTTAAACGCACCGCACTCTCGTACACAAATCGCGGTTGACGATGGATTCGCTAAAACTATGTTTGACAAAAAAATATTCTGCGCAAGGGCCGAAGACTTAATCGCCGCCAGCCCGATCTTTAGCAACATGCAGTTATATGATTATTCTAAAAGAGAAGAATTCGCCGTGAATAACGCCATCCCTACGGCAGAAGGGGCCATCCAAATCGCTATGCAAGAATACAGCGGGACTATTAATGGCTCCCGGTGCCTGGTTACGGGGTTTGGGCGGATCGGCAAGGTTTTGAGCAAAATGTTGAAAGGGATCGGTGCCAAGGTTACGGCTAGCGCTAGAAAGCCCAAAGACATTGCTTGGATAAATTTGCTGGGCTACTCGGCCGTGCTGACGGCAAGTCTTGCTTCTGCAAGCTCCGGCAGTGTGGACTTTGACATTATTTTTAACACTATTCCAAGCTTGATTTTTGACGCTGATGTTCTTGCTAGGCTCCCCAAAAACGCAGTTATAATCGACTTAGCTTCTCTGCCCGGTGGAGTTGACTTTGACGCTGCTAGGAAGCTTAAAATCAAGGCGATACAGGCTTTGGCGTTGCCCGGCAAGGTTGCGCCGCGGGCGGCCGGAGAAATCATAAAAAACACGATATACAACATGATTGAGGAGGGTCAATTATGATCGATATAAAGGTCGGCTTTGCTATGTGCGGCTCTTTTTGCACGTTTTCAAGGGCTATCCCTCAAATGGAACTGCTGGCAGACTCGGGGTACGACGTTTTGCCCATTATGTCTCACACCGCGTACTTCACCGACACCAGATTTGGCAAGGCTGCGGACTTTCGAAAAAAAATAGAGAGCATTTGTCAAAAGGAAATAATCCACACTATAGAACGGGCGGAGCCGATTGGGCCCAAAAAATTAACGGACATCATGATTATTGCGCCGTGCACCGGGAATACTCTAAGTAAGCTCACAAATTCTACAATAGACACATCTGTAACGATGGCCGTAAAATCTCATCTGCGAGGCCAGCGTCCCGTTCTTATCGCGCTTGCCACAAACGACGGACTTGCCGGATGCGCTCAAAATCTTGGTGCGATGCTTAGCAGAAAAAATTTTTATTTTGTGCCCATGTCCCAAGATGATCCCATCAAAAAGCCGGCCTCCTTGGTCGCGCACTTTGATCTTATCGTTCCAGCGATGGAGTCGGCATTTATGGGGTACCAAATTCAGCCACTTTTTAGATAGCTTACCTTTTTTAACACCACTGCGCGTCGCTTTTTTGGTGACTTTATGGTATAATTTTAAATAATGCATTGAAAAGGGCTGATTGTAATGAAAGTGCTTGCTATTGGCGATGTTGTGGGCAGCATCGGTTGTAATTTTTTGCGGGAACAGCTCGCCGGCTTGAGGAAAGCCCATGGAATAGATTTGGTTATTGCGAATGGAGAAAATTCGGCCGACGGGAACGGGATTACCCCATTTTCTGCCGATTATCTTTTTAAAAGCGGCGTGGACGTCATTACGGCGGGGAATCACTCTTTTAGACGTCGCGAGATCTTTAAAACCTTTGGCAACGAGCCTCGCCTGATTCGGCCAGCTAACTACCCCTCCAGAAGCACCCCCGGCAGCGGCGTTTGCACCCTGGACGTCAACAAAAACAAGTTGGTTGTCATCAATCTTATGGGCACAATATTTATGGAGAACCTCGATTGTCCCTTTAAAACCGCCGATCGGATCCTTGCAAATGCCGGTAGCGACGCCATTGTCATTGTGGACTTCCATGCCGAAGCGACTTCCGAAAAGCGAGCTTTAGGGTTTTATCTTGACGGCCGGATCTCTGCCCTTTTTGGCACGCACACTCACGTTCCCACCGCCGACGAATGCATTCTTCCGCGCGGAACCGGCTATATTACTGACGTTGGCATGGCTGGCGTGATTGACTCTGCCCTTGGCGTGCGGGTTGACCTGGTGATTAGGAAGATTAAGACAAAGATGCCCGTTCGGTTTGAAAACGCAACTGGAAAATGTAAGGTGGATTGTATAATTTTTGACATTGATGAGTCTACCAAAAAAACGCAAAGTGTAAATCGTCTGACAATTACTGGATAATTTTATGCAAATTTCGCACAAAATATTTGTGATAAATTGTTGTTTATTTTTGCTCCCTTGGCAAATAATAAAAAATTACCTTGTCTTTCGATAGGATTTAACGAAAATGAAAAATAACATAAATTTTATTCAAAAATCTATTGCAAAATATAAAAATTGCATATATTATATTATTGAAGACGTAATATAATACTAAAAATGGAGGATTTAATATGGAAATTCTAAAAGTTTCGTCAAAGTCGGCTCCAAATTCCGTTGCTGGCGCGATTGCTGGCGTTATACGTGAACATAATTCTGTAGAAATTCAGGCAGTTGGAGCCAGCGCGGTTAATCAGGCCATCAAAGCCATCGCCATTGCGCGAGGGTATCTGGCACCCACCGGGGTCGAGCTGATTTGCATCCCGGCATTCGTGAACGTTACCATCGATGGCGAGGACCGCACAGCCGTTAAACTCGTGGTAGAAACGAAGTAAGCAATATCGTAAGCAGCAAACGAAAAGCCCGCACTTAGATTTAGTGCGGGTTTATTTTTTGTGCCATGCGCCAATGTGCCGCCACAGCTTTAATTTTGCTTGCGGTTAAAGATTGACATTATATCGTAAAAGGTGTCGTCTTCTTCCTCAAAGCTCACAGCTTGGCCGGGCCTGGTCTCTTTTAGGTACTTATCCGAATCATCGCTAGTTTTGCTCTCTGAGTTACTGCTTGCCCCCGCGGTAATCGGATGTTTTTCATTTTTATTATTAACAAATTTGCCTGCATAGGCTAACTTTGGGTCAGACTTTGGACTTGATACGTCAGAAAATCCCGTAGCAATCACAGTGACACTCATTTCGTCTTCCATGTTTTCGTCAAAAGCCGCACCCCATATGATGTTTGCCTCTTGGTCGGCCTGCTCTGCAATCATCGTAGAAGCCGTTTCAATCTCATCCAAGCCAATGTCCGGCGAAGAAGTGATGTTTATTATGACGCCCTTTGCGCCGTTTATTGCCGTCTCCAAAAGCGGGCTCGAGATCGCCATATTGGCCGCCGCTTCGGCTTTGTCCTTGCCAGAAGCCCTTCCAACGCCCATGTGTGCGTACCCGGCGTCCTTCATAACGGCAGTTACGTCTGCAAAGTCCAAGTTAACAAGTCCCGGCAACAAGATTAAGTCCGAAATGCTCTGCACGCCTTGGCGCAAAACATCATCCGCGACAGAAAAGGCATTAAGCAGCGTTATCCTCTGTTCGCTGGCATATTTTAGCCGTTCGTTCGGGATTATCACCAAAGAATCCACGTGTTCTCTAAGGTTAGCGATCCCGTTTTCGGCCTGCTCCATTCTTCGCTTACCCTCAAACGCAAACGGCTTCGTCACGATTCCAATAGTCAAAATGCCCATTTCTCTAGCGATTTTAGCAACAACTGGAGCTGCGCCCGTTCCCGTTCCGCCGCCCATTCCGGCTGTGATGAAAACCATGTCTGTTCCTTTTATGGCTTGGGCGATTTCCTCACGGCTTTCTTCTGCCGATTTTTGGCCAATTTCCGGCTTAGAACCTGCGCCTTTTCCGTTTGTAATTTTTTCTCCTATTTGAATCTTAGTGCCGGCCTTCGAGCGCTGCAGGGCCTGCTTGTCCGTGTTAACAGTAACAAAATCAACGCACTTAAGCCCCGAAGCCACCATTCTATCGAGAGCATTGCCGCCGCCACCACCTACTCCTATAACCTTGATCTGAACTATATTATCCAAATTATTTTCCAACTCAAATGGCATTTAATGTACCTCCTGTTTTACAAATATCTTCCATATAAAAACCTACAAACCATCTCATTTTTTAATTTAACACATTACTATAAAAATTTCAAGATATTTAATAAAATTTATTTCTTTTTTAGCACAAAAAATGAATTTTGTATACATTCTCACCATCGATTTGGCGGGTTTTCACTATCTGCAAGCCAAATTATAGTTGCGAAAATTATATCACATTTAGAAAATAAAGGGCAAAAATTAATAGTTTGGTGTAAAATACGACCGGTTTTCTTCAAAAACTTCCGCAAGATCCAGCGTTCCGCTTTCTGCCGCGCCCAGCTTCGTATTTATGATCTCGGCCGCCGTCTTTATTTTATAGTCCATATTCTCGTAAAATCCAAAGTTTATCCTCACCCGGCCGTCGTAAGTGGCAAAGAACAAATGCCCATTATTAAAGTCTATTTCCGTCGTTTTTTCAAGATTATTCGCGTTCATCATTTCAATAAACTCCGATATCTTCTTCTCCACCGACTTATCCTTATATGTAACCTTTCTGCCAACCTCAAAGGACTCCGGCTCCGTCCCCTTTAAAAGAATCAGTCCCTCTTCGTGGGCATCCGAGACCGCTAAAACCTTGCCCTTGCTGCTTACTGCAATGTACTCCCCGCCAGCAGACTCTATGTCAAACGCTTTGTTTGCCCTCTTCACGTTTATGAAAATGGCGTCCGGAAACTTTTTTTCGATCTCTACGCAATCCACGTCCACAATCGCGTCCTCAAGCCTCTTGCTAACTGCGTTTTCGTCTATTAGAAGAAGATTGTCGCCTCGATTTATCCCCAAATTTTCGTAAACCGCGCCCCTTGCGGCCGCGTCAATGTCATTGGTGTTGACGTCTATGTACTTCGTCCGAAAAAGAATCATCGAAGAAAAAAACAAGCACACAGCAGAAATCGCGCAAAATATCGCGCAATAAATCAGCCGTGACCTTATTTTATAGTTAATCGCCAAGTTCGCATTTTTGACCTTTGCCGGTCTTTTTTTCTGTTTAAACTTCTTCATAAAATCTTAGATCCTCTTTATATTCGCTCCCAAGCGCCGCAGGTTTTGCTCAAAGTCCTCATAACCTCTGTCCAGATGCTCCACCCCGGTTATAGTAGTCCTTCCGTCCGCGGCCATTGCGGCAATCACCAAAGCTGCTGCCCCTCTCAAGTCCTTCGCCTCTAGGGTTTCTTCTCCACACAGCTCATCCACGCCCTTTACCACCGCTATTTTGTCCATCACCTTAATGTCTGCGCCCATCTTTACGAGCTCTTCTGCGTGTTTATAACGGTTTTTGAAGATATTCTCGACAAACATGCAGCTGCCATCGGAAATAGAAGCCAAAACCATAAACAAAGCCTGCGCATCTGTTGGGAATCCGGGGTAAGGCTTCGTCACAATTTCCCTAATCGGCGCCAATTTTTTGTCTTTTGCCAAGATCTTCACAGATTTTGCGGCCACATTCACATCGCACCCGATCTTCTTAAAGACATCCAACATGCTCTGCATATGTGCTGGAGCTACGCTTTGCACCGTTACGTCTCCGCCCACGGCCGCCGCTGCTGCCAAAAAGGTCACCGCTACGATTCTGTCAGGGATGACCCTATGCTCCGTACCGGACAATCTCTCAACGCCCACTATCCTAACCTCGCTCTGGCCGGCTCCTTCTATCCTTGCTCCACATTTTATCAAAAAATCGCACAAATCGCAAATTTCTGGCTCTCGCGCGGCGTTGCGGATTATCGTTGTGCCCTTTGCCAAAACCGCCGCTAAGATGATATTCTCCGTTGCCCCCACGCTTGGAAGCGGCAGGGTTATCTCTGCGCCTTTGAATCTGTCCTCTAGCTCGCAAAACAGCATTTTGTCTTGGTTTTCAATTTTTAGCCCCATATGCGAAAGCGCCGCCAGGTGCCAATCTATCGGCCGTGGGCCCAGTTTGCATCCGCCTGGAACACACAGTTCCGCCCGACCCATTCTTGCTGACAGCGCGCCCAAAAAAAGTATCGATGATCTTATTTTTTTCATCATTTCCTTCGAGATTTTAAAGCCGCAAACCTCGGTTGAATCTACGATTACGCTATTTTTTTCTTTTAAGACTTTTGCTCCCAGGCCTTTTAAAATCTCCAGCGTGACGTCCACGTCCGACAAATCCGGACAGTTCTCAATGGTGCAAATGCCATTGCAAAGGAGCGTTGCCGTCAATATCGGTAGGGCGCTGTTTTTGGACCCCTGGACCGCCACCTCGCCCGACAACCGCTCTGCGTGTTCTACTACTAGTCTCTCCACTCCGACCACCCCGTCCGGCACGTATTTTATCCGCGTTTCACTGATTTCATACTATGCCCTCGGGGATGTTTTGGTGAATCCGATTTTGCCGCGCTTTAGCCGCTATCCGACTATTTTTTCTATTATAGAATAAATCCGCTGATTTGCGTCATATATGGCCATTTTTTTCGCGTTTTGCTGAAATTCTCGCATAGTTTCGGGGTGCGACAATAGTTCATTCACCTTTTTTATGAGCAATTGGCCGGTTAAATCCCGCTCTTCTAGGATGCTCGCCGCGCGGTTGTTCACAAGCGCCATTGCATTGTGGTACTGGTGATTCTCTGCGACGTTTGGTGAAGGAATCAAAATCGAAGCCTTGCCCTGCGCCTGAATCTCACTCAGAGTGATGGCTCCCGCCCGGCAGATGACCAAATCGGCCGCGGCCAGGCATGTTGGCATGTTGCTGATGTACTCTCGTATGTCCAAATTCGGGTGCGCCGAGATTTTGACGCCTTTTTTCTCTAGCTCTGGCAAGAACCACTGCCCGTACTGCCCGAAAGCGTGAATATGCTGGAATTTGTCCGTTCTTGCCGTATCTGCGATCAAGTCGACCACGGCCTCATTAATTTTTCTGGCGCCCAAGCTACCTCCAAAAGACAGCACCACCGGCCGATTGTCTAACTTCAGCTTTGCGCGAGCTTCTTGCTGCGTCATTTGGGCAATTTCCTTCCTTATGGGGTTCCCCGTTACCGCTATTTTGCACCTTTTGTCAAAAAATTTTCGCGCCTCCCCCACCGCAAGCATCACGCACTCTGCTTTGTGTGCCAGCATCTTCGTTGTGATGCCTGGAAACGCGTTTTGCTCGTGGATTATTATCGGCACGCCCATCTGCGCGGCCTTTCGCAAGATTGGCCCGCTCACGTAGCCTCCTGTACCCACACAGATGTCCGGCCTAAACTGCTCGATTATCTTTTTTGACTCCAAACTTGCAGTTACAACCCGCTTTAGCGTTATTATATTCTTTTTTAAGCCCGCCAGATTAAGCTTTCGGCTGAATCCGGAAATTTTTATGCCTCTAAAGTCTAGTCCGGCCTGCTTCACCAGCTTTTCTTCCATCCCGCCAACCGCGCCAACATACAACATCTGCGCGTCTGGTCGGACTTCTTTTACATACTCCGCCACGGCCAGAGCCGGGTTTATGTGCCCCGCCGTACCGCCGCCCGCAAAGATTATTCTCATCGTGCTCGCCACTTTCATCAAGTTTTTTCTATTTTCGACGTTCTGGATATCGACAAAACTATGCCCATTTGCACGAGCAGCATGACCAGCGACGTGCCGCCATAGCTGAAGAATGGAAGGCTTATACCTGTGTTTGGAATCGTGTTTGTTACGACGAAGATGTTCAAGATCACCTGCAGGCCGACCTGCGCCGTGAGTCCGATGCCTAGCAATGTGCCAAATTTGTCTTTGGCTCGCATCGATATCATGATTCCCCGCCAAATCAGCATTGCAAACAGGATTAGGATTATCAATGCCCCGATAAATCCCAGCTCTTCGCAGACTACCGAAAAAATGAAGTCGTTCTGCGGCTCCGGAATGTAGAGGTACTTTTGCCGCGACTGCCCTAATCCCAGTCCCCACAGGCCTCCGGACCCTATCGCATAGAGCCCCTGCTTTGTCTGCCACGTATCTACGTTTGGGTTGCTTGTGAATGGATCCAGCCATCCCTGCACACGGCCATTTGCATAGCCTAGTTTATCTGTAAACAGCACTACATAGCCAACAGCCGCCAACGCTATTGCTAAGACCAGCCCAAACCATCGCAATTTTACTCCACCGATATAGAGCATACCGCCGGCCAGCAGCACCACGATGATCAGGCACGAAATGTGGGGCTCCAGGTACAGCAAAAATGCCGTGAACGCCAGTATTATGCCGTATGGCAGGATTCCATATTTGAACGTGTCCATTTTTTTGAAGTTTACCGAGATGAAGTGCGCAAATGACAGCACGATCGCGAATTTCGTTATCTCTGATGCCTGAAAGCCGATTGGACCGAGCGGGATCCACCTGTGGACACCGTTTACCATCGGCATGAAGAGCACCACAACCAGCAGCACGAACGATATTCCCAATATGGGGACGGCGAACTTGTGGAAGTGGTGGTAGTCAAAATAAGAAACCGCGATCATAGCGACAACCCCGATAACCGCCCAAATCAGCTGGCTCCTTATAAAATAGTAACTGTCACCATTTTTGTAGTAATAGGCGTTGGGGTAGGAGGCCGAAAACATCATCACAAGGCCAACCACGAGTATTGCCATGTTTATGAAAAAGAACGGCATATCTAGCCCTGACCGCATGGAGAACACCTTTAGCTTATTTTTTACCGGATTTAGCCCCTTCGAGACTGCCGCTAATCCGCTAAACTTAAAGCCAAAATGCTTCTTCGATTTATTAGTCCGCGCCCTTGCGTCCCTTGAGCTAGGTCTATTTTCTTGCTGTCCCCTTGGCCTTGCCGCTCTGCTGTAATTTCTGCTCATTTTTTGCCTCCTTGTTGCCCCTTAGCCTGCACAGTACCCATCAAAGCCCATGGGCCGCCAGCACAACCGCCAGCGCTCCGAGTATCACTGTGATTACATTAAACACGATGCAAATTTTGGCCTCGCTCCAGCCGCAAATCTCGAAGTGATGGTGCAGCGGGCTCATTTTGAACAGGCGTTTGCCCTTTGTTGCCTTAAAATACGCCACCTGCAGTATCACCGAGAACATCTCCAGCACGTACACACCGCCGATTATCGGCAACATCACTGGCACATCTAGCGTGAATGCTAGCGCGCAGATTAATCCTCCCAAGAACAAAGAGCCTGTATCCCCCATGAACACTTTTGCGGGGTGGATGTTGAATATCAAAAAGCCCAAGCATCCTCCGACTAACGCCCCTGCGACTATGCTCAGGTTGAATATGTGCAGGAAATTCGATATCAGCATGAAAAATGTTGCGACGAAAAACGTGATCGATGTGCACAGGCCGTCAATTCCGTCCGTTAAGTTCACCGCGTTCACCATGCCAACTATCAGCAATGACGCCATCGGCCAATATAGTACCCCTAGGTCAACTCGGCCAAAGAACGGTATGGTCGTCGATGTGGCGCCGAGGCCTCCTTGCAGCACTTCCGCGCAATAAAGCGACAGCAGGTACGAGCCCACAACCAGGAACTGCATAAGGAGCTTTTGCCCGGCCGTTAGCCCCAGGTTACGCTTTTTTACTACCTTTATATAGTCGTCCAAAAATCCGATTGCGCCGTACGCCAGCGCCATCAGGAGGCCGGATATGATTTTTTGCATTATGAGCGGTGGCTCTTGCAAGTGCAGTGTATTTTGGGCGACCAAAAAGTAGTACAGCGGCATTGTTACTAGGATTGCGGCGTATATTCCGATAACGAAAATTACTCCGCCCATTGTGGGCGTGCCCTGCTTATTTTTGTGCCACGATGGCCCGATTTTTAGTATGGTTTGGCCGTATTTGAGCCTTTGAAGGTACGGTATAATCCGCTTTCCTAAAAAACACGTGATTAAGAATGAGGCTACTATCGCAAAAATCACCCATACGTTTGCCACCATGCCGCATGCCACCTTTCTAAACCTGACCTTTGCTGCTTAAACTACTACAATTATAGCACATTTTTTGAACTTTTGCTTGTGCTGTGTGAATTTCCATTTTCTAGTCACTGTGCTGCTCCGATTTTTTCTGCGAGAACGTCAGGATTACCACTGTGCCGGGGCGGACTTCTGTACCCGCGGCTATGCTTTGACTTGCGCACACGCATCCCGAGCTCGACAGCGCCGTTCCTTTTATTATTATGTTCACTTTTGCTGCGCTGGCTTCTCTGTTGGCTGCGGAGAGCGTCATGCCTGCAAATTTGGGCACCACTGCTTTGGAGTTCGCGGTGGAGTCGTCTGTATAGAGCACTATCCTGCCGCCTTTTGGCATTTTGGTCGAGACTTCTGGAACCTGCGATATAACCGTCTCGCCAGAGCCGTAGACGACTGGGTTTAGCTGCAGATTTATCGCCTGGAGTTTGGCCTTGTCGACCGATGAGCCCACCAAAAACGGCACCTGGATGTCTAGGTTGGCCATTTCCTCGTCGGTATACTTCCGCTCCACGCCCAGGTACGGCAACGCATCTTGCATGACCCTTGCAAACGTCGGCGCCGCCACGAGCGCTCCGTAGTAGCTCGGCCCTTTTGGCGTATCGTAATAAATCAGCAAAATATACTGCGGGTTGTCGCCCGGCGCAAAGCCACAGAACGACGAGATATAGTCCATACCGCCCGGACCACTGTCACCTATTTTTTGCGACGTTCCTGTTTTGCCGCCAATTCTGTATCCTGGCACGTTGCCATTTTTCGCGCCGCCGTCAATTGCGTTCTGCGTGAGCAATGCACAGATTCTCTTGGACGTCTGCTCCGAAATAGCCTGCCTTTTTATCACTGTTTCAAAATTTTTTATGATGTTTCCGTTGCAATCAACAATTCGACTCACAACGCGCGGTTCAACTATGTATCCACCGTTTGCAACGGCCGCCGCTGCTATTATCATCTGGAGCGGCGTTACACTAAAGTTCTGTCCAAACGACGCCACCGCCAAATCCATCGGACCCATGCGGCCATCTTTGCTAAAGAAGATTCCGTTCGCTTCGCCGGGCAGGTCTATGCCGGTTTTTTCGGTAAAGCCAAACGCCTGGTAGTATTTGTAAAACCTCTCGGGACCTATTTTTTGGCCAACCTGGATGAATGCCGGGTTGCAGGAGTTGCAAAAGGCTCTCGCAAAGACTTGGCTGCCATGTCCGCCGTGTTTGTGGCACCGAATCGGTCGAGCACCTGGGAACGGCACAAAACTCCCGGTGCAATTAAAGTTGGTCTTTTCGTCAATCAAATTCTCTTCAAACGCCATGGCTGTTGTGATTTGCTTGTACACCGAGCCCGGCATGTAGGTGTCGCTAACCAGCTTATTACGCCACTGTGCCTCCAGAGCTTCTGCTTTTGCCTTTGCGCGCTCCGATTCTGGCAGGGCTTCTATTTGAGCCTTTTTTTCTGCGTCCGCAATTTCAAACGGTTTGTTGAGGTCGTAGCCGCCCTTTACCGCCATGCCTATTATCTCGCCGGTATTGACGTTCATCATGATGGCGCCGGCCCTGTTCATGACCTTGTTGTTGACGATCCCCTCTTCTAGGCCCTTTTCCAAAAAGTGCTGAATCACTTCGTCTATGCACAAAACCAGGTTATTGCCGTTCTGCGCCGGAATCATCTTCTCGTAGTCAAACGGCATATCCGTACCCACTGCGTTTCTGGCTGTGACCAATCTGCCCGCCTGGCCGGTTAGGTACTCATCGTAGTAGCTCTCCAGCCCCGAGAGACCTTGGCTGTCCGTCCCCGTAAAGCCAATAACGCACGCAGCAAAGTCACCGTACGGATAATACCGCTTGTAATCCTCCACCAGCCGTATGCCCGTTGTTATCTTGTTTTCCTTCTGAAACGCTATGATTTTATCTTTTACGTCGCTCTCTACCTTCCGCTTCAGCACTGTGTAGAACGACTTTTTCTTCGCCTTTTCTAGGATCTCGCTCTTGTCCATTTCTAAAATCGGAGCTAGCCCGCTGGCGATTTTCTCGATTAATTCTGGGTCCTTCAAATAAGCTGGCTCCAGAACCACCGTCCAAACTGTTGCGCTTTGTGCCAACGGTTTCATGTTTCTGTCGTAGATCGTGCCCCTTTGTGCGTTTATTTTTGTATCTTTCAACTGCTGCTCTGTGGCCATTTGCTGCAGTTTTTCGCCCTCAACCAATTGCAATTTTACCAGTCTAAAGACGATTACTCCAAAACCCACGATGAGCAGCGACGCCAACACAAAAATCGACCTGCGCCACATTCTGATTGTGGTCCCTTTTGCCATAACCTTGCTCCTTCACAAACGTCATGAGAGCCAAGACACCGATTCCATCTTAACTCTCTATCCTATCTTTAATATTTATTTAGTTAAACCTCATGTTATTCCCGATTTCCCGCTAGGTCAAAAGATTCTCGCAAGTCCTCCTCGTCCTTTCTGCGGTAGTTCTGCTTTGTCCTCTGGGTGCAGCCCCAAGCACTCCACTCGTCCTGAGTTATTTGGCACCATTCCCAGCGCGGTCGCGTGTTGCGTTACGTTTTCTGGAGAGAATTTTTCCTCTAACTTCATCTGCCATTGCGTGTTCTCGCTTCTGCACTCCTCCAGCTGTGTAGCGGCTTTGTTGGTTTGGGCTGTTAGTTCGGCCATCGTCACTTGGTTGAGTAGCATTGTCCACACCGCAGCAACACTTAGCAAAAAGCTTACTCCCGCAAGCAGCACCGTCATTGGCTTTAGCTTGCTTTTTTTGCCGGCTCTTACTTTTGCTTTTTTCTTTGGCAGCTTTAATATGTTATCTCTTTTTTCGCTATCTATCGCCGGTTTTCGCTCCTCAAACCGCGAGATATCATACGCGACGCTTCTTTGCTGTAAAGCCATTTTCATCAACCCCCGTCCTATTTAACATCCTCAAGATTAAATCTTTTCACAAACCCGTAATTTTGCGCTTTTGCTCCGTGGATTCTCCTCAATTTCCTGTCGTGAAGGCTCTATCGCTCTTTTATTGATTAGTTTTGCCCTCGGCTTTTTATTGCACACGCAGATCGGGAACTCTGGTGGACACGTGCATCCTTGGCACCAAGACACCATTTTCTTTTTGACTATCCTGTCTTCAAGAGAATGAAACGTGATCACCGCTAGTCTTCCGCCTGGTTTCAATATAGAAAACGCCGAATCTAAGCCCTGTTGCAATACATCTATTTCTCTATTCACAGCAATTCTAAGCGCTTGAAAGGTTCTTTTGGCCGGATGGCCTTTTTCTCGCTTAAACCTTGCTGGTATTGCCGATTTTATCACGTCCACTAGCTGCTGCGTGGTTTCTATGGGCGCGCTCTGTCTCTGCCTTTCTATTGCGAGCGCGATGCCCTTTGCGAACTTTTCTTCTCCATAATTTTTTATGATCCCCGCTAGCTCTTGCCAAGGCAACTCATTGACTAAATCGTACGCGCTCACGCCTTTTTGACTCATTCGCATGTCCAGTGGGGCGTCGTAGCGGTAAGAAAAGCCTCTTTCTTTGGTGTCAAACTGATGCGACGAAACCCCCAAATCCATCAGCACGCCGTCTACCTCGTTGATAGAAAGCTCTCTGGCAACCTTGTCCATATTTAGGAAGTTTTCTTGCACCACAGTGGAATTTTCGTACTTTGCTAATTTCTCCCGCAAAAACGCGATTGCATCTGGGTCCTGGTCAATCGATATCAGCTTGCCAGACTTTAGCTTCTTTAAAATAGCCTCAGAATGCCCGCCACCTCCGGCTGTGCCGTCTATGTAAACCCCAGACTCCTCTACGTTTAGCCCTTCTATTGCCTCCAACAGCAAAACCGGTACATGCGAAAACTCCATTTGCCGCCGCCCTTTCTACAAGTCGAGCATGTCCATTGCCTCTGCGATGCTGTCCTGCGTTAGCACCGAGTTAAACTCTGCCCACCTCTTGCTGTTCCAGATCTCCACTCTGCTGGACGTCCCGATAAACGTGACTTCTTTATCCAGCTCGGCGTGTTCCCTCAGCTGCTGCGGGATCAGAATTCTGCCCTGCTTGTCCGGCACAACCTCCGCTGCGCCCGAGAAGAAAAATCTCTGCAAACCCCTAGCTTTAGAGATCGGCATCGTTTTTATCTTTTCCACCAGCCGACTCCACTCATCTTGTGGCAAAACAAACAGGCAATTGTCGAGGCCTTTGGTGATGTAAAAAAGCGCACCCAAGTCGTCACGGAACCGCGCCGGAACCGCAACTCTGCCCTTTAGGTCGATATTATGTTGGTACTCGCCTATCAACATAAAAGCCCCTCCAAAAGTTTTGAGAAGATAATTTTAAACCACTTCTCGCTACTTTTAACCACTTTTCACCACTTGATGTTTTCATTATAATACACTTATTTTTAAATTGCAAGCATTTATGCAATTTTTTTTTGCAAAATTGAAGAAAATATTGTATATTATGTTTATAGGGTTGAGTTAATTTTCTATAAAAGAATTATTTTTATTTTGTTTATATTGATGTTCCGCCACAGTTTTATGCGAAATTTGGGGCAGATAATATGTAATTTTACGATGGTGAAACGTCTTGCTTTTTATTTTTATAAAAATTTTGCTTGCACAAAGAGGAGAAATTTTATGCACAACATGATTGGCAAAGTCCGCGCGGCTATTGATTCTTACGGGATGATCTCGCAGAATGACAGGATTGCTGTGTGCGTTTCTGGCGGCAAAGATTCGGTGTTTCTCTTATTTGCGCTCAATCAGATTAAGACATATTATCCGCAAAAATTCGATCTGGTCGCCATAACCGTCGATCCTTGCTTTGAGAACCGGGCTACTGATTATTCTGATATCGAAAAATTTTGTGCAAAAATAAATGTCCCACACGTCATAAAGCGCACTCACCTTGCTAGTTTAATTTTTCATGACCGAAAAGAGTCGAACCCCTGCAGTCTTTGTGCCCGGATGCGTCGAGGGATACTGCACGATATGGCGAGGGAGCTTGGTTGCAACAAGATCGCCTTGGGGCATAATTTGGATGACTGCGTTGAAACTTTTTTTATGAATCTTTTGAACTGCGGGACTATTGGCTGTTTTTCGCCGGTTACATATCTTTCGCGTAAGGATATTTATATGATTCGGCCGCTTATTTTCTGCGAGGAGACTAAGATTACTTCGCTTGTGCGGCGCAAAAATTTGCCGATTGTTTTGAGTCGCTGTCCTGCAAACTTTAACTCCAATCGGCAAACTACCAAGAATCTTATACTTAATCTTGAAAAAAATTACCCCAACCTTCGAAAAAAAATTGTCGGTGCCATCGAGCGCGCAAACATCGATGCCTGGGGCGGCAAAAAATAAAAAGGTGTTGACAATCGCGCTTTTTTATAATATAATAGTCTTCGTTCACTGTTTGATCGCATACACGGCGGTATAGCTCAGTTGGCTAGAGCATTCGGTTCATACCCGGAGTGTCATTGGTTCAAATCCAATTACCGCTACCACTTTGATATTAGCTCTATTAATCAATGGCCCGGTGGTCAAGCGGTTAAGACACCGCCCTTTCACGGCGGTAACACGGGTTCAAATCCCGTCCGGGTCACCATTTTTAATTTTTTAAAAATTGAATTTCGCATTAAATTAAGCTTGATGGGTAAGATTATTTACTCATCAAGCCTTAATACTGACATGAAGGCGTCTTGCGGCACTTCGACTGATCCTATTTGTCGCATGCGTTTTTTGCCTTCTTTTTGCTTTTCTAGCAGCTTTTTCTTGCGGGAGATATCTCCACCGTAACATTTAGCTAGCACGTCTTTGCGCATCGCTTTTACGGTTTCTCGAGCGATTACCTTGCCGCCTATGCAGGCTTGGATTGGCACTTCGAAAAGCTGCCTTGGAATTTTCTCTTTCAGCTTTTCCGCCATTTTTCGTGCCCTTTGATAGGCTTTGTCCCGATGAATAATGAACGAGAGAGCATCTACCACCTCGCCGTTTAGCATGATATCTAGCTTGACTAGGTCCGACTCGGTGTAGCCTATGATTTCGTAGTCAAACGACGCATAGCCCTTAGTTTTGGACTTTAACGCATCAAAAAAGTCGTACACAATCTCGTTGAGCGGCAGCGCGTAGTGGATGTCCACCCGGCTGTCATCTATGTACTTCATGTCTTTGAAGACCCCGCGCCGCTCCTGGCAAAGCTCCATGATGTTCCCTACGTATTCAGACGGAGCGTAGATATGCGCATTTGTCATGGGCTCCTCTGCCTTCTCAATCACGCTTGGCTCGGGATAATTCGTCGGGTTGTCTATATAAACCACCGCACCGTCGGTCTTTGTGAGCTTATATATGACGCTGGGCGCCGTTGTTATAATGTCCAGGCCGTATTCTCTCTCCAGCCGCTCCTGGATGATTTCCATATGCAAAAGCCCCAAGAAGCCACATCTAAAGCCAAATCCAAGCGCTACAGATGTTTCCGGTTCAAACGACAGCGAGGCATCATTAAGCTGCAACTTTTCGAGCGCATCCCTTAAGTCACCGTATTTCGAGCCATCCACAGGGTAAATTCCGCAGAAAACCATCGGATTAACCGCCCTGTAGCCCGGCAGCGGCTCCTTTGCTGGGTTCTGCGTTGTTGTGACGGTATCTCCAACTCGAGCATCGTTTATAGATTTTATCGACGCCGAGATATAGCCAACTTCGCCTGCCACCAGTTCTGGCCGCGGTTCAATCGATGTTGCATGCAAGAATCCGCACTCCACCACGGTAAATTTTGCACCGGTCGCCATCAGCTTGATCTCGTCGCCAGTCTTGACTGTGCCGTCCTTTAGCCGCACATAAATCACAACGCCTTTGTAAGCGTCATAGTACGAGTCAAAAATCAGTGCCTGCAGTGGCTTTTTCGAGTCTCCCACCGGCGCCGGAACCATCTTCACGACGCTTTCGAGCACATCCTTAACGTTTAACCCCGTCTTGGCCGAAATTAACGGTGCTTCATCTGCTGGAATGCCTATTATATCCTCTATTTCGTTCTTGACCCGCTCTGGATCGGCGCTCGGCAGGTCTATTTTATTTATAACCGGCACGATCTCGAGCCCGGCGTCCACCGCGAGGTATGTATTGGCCAAGGTCTGCGCCTCTATCCCCTGCGAGGCGTCCACCACCAAGACCGCGCCCTCACAGGCCGCCAATGACCGCGAAACCTCATAGTTAAAATCGACATGCCCGGGCGTATCGATCAAGTTGAATACGTACTCCTTGCCGTCGTCTGCCTTGTACAAAAGCGTCACCGCTCGCGCCTTGATGGTGATTCCGCGCTCCTTCTCCAGCTCCATGTTGTCCAGCACCTGCGCCGCCATGTCCCGCGTGGCGACAGACTGCGTCAACTCCAAGATTCTGTCCGCCAGCGTGGACTTGCCGTGGTCGATGTGCGCGATAATGCTAAAATTCCTAATCTGCTCGCGTGGAAACAACACCTAAAATCACCTCAAAAAATCTTTCAAAACTATAAACAACCCGCAAATTTACGATAAAATCAGCCTTTTGGCAAATTAATTTTCAGAAGTTTGCCTCTGCTGCGCCTGTTTCTAAACCTAAACAAAAAGTAGACTCCTACTGCAACGCTAACCAGCGCCACTATTTGTGAAATTTTCAAATTAATTCCTGGCACAAACAGGCTGTCCGTCCGCAAAGCTTCGATAAAAAACCTAGCCGAGCCGTACCAAACAATGTACAGCAAGAAAATCTGTCCGTCGTACTTTTTGCGGTCAATGCTGCAGAAATGCAAAATCAAGAAGCCCGCCAGGCACCAAATAGACTCATACAAAAAGCACGGATGCGCCGCCACTCCGCCCGTATTTTCACTGATCATACGGAAGATGCTCGCTGTTTCCTGTCCGAACGCCTCTTGGTTAACAAAATTCCCCCATCTACCCACACTTTGTCCAATCAAAAAGCCCAACGAAGCCAGATCTAACGCCGCCATTGTGTTAACTTTTTTCTTTTTTGCAACAATAAGACCGCCCAAAATGCCGCCAATTAGCCCGCCGTAGATAGCTATGCCGCCCTCATTGATGTGCAGAATCTTGACCGGATCCCTTAAATAGACATCCCCAGGGAAGAAAATCACGTAATACAGCCTGGCACCAATTATCCCACACACCAGACCCACGATCACAGCGTCCACCATGGCGTTTTGGTTAATGCCAAACCGCTTGCAATTGGCCAAAACGTAGCACAGCGCCAAAACGAACGCGATACAGATGATTATCCCATACCAATACACAGGCACGCTGCCCAGTCTAAAGGCAACCGGCGCCACTTTGAAGTTTAAATTCAAGCCCGGAAATTTAACATTATAAATCGTTGAAAACATACTCACTTTCCCTTTTTGCCCGGCATCGGCAGCACTACGGACAGCGACGAATTTTTGTTGTCGAGCTGATGCTTCAACCGGTCGTTTATCTGATCCAGCGTGGTGTTTGCGATGCATTCGACTGCGTGAAATAGCTCCCGGCCGGCAAATGACAACTTCATCATTTCGTTCGCGATATTCTCCGCACTATTAAGCATCGCGACGTTTCGGCCATAAACCAGCTTTTTAGCCCGCTCAAAGTCATCCTTGTCCACACCGTTTTTGTGAAGCTCATCAATCGCCTCTTTTATGATTTTTGCCGTCTTGTCGGGATCCTTCGACTCACCAGAAAAAATGACCGCCGCATAGCCGCGCCCCTCAAAATACTCATAGCCAAAGGAGTCGTTTATCAAGCGCTCGTCCAGCAGGCGTTTGTAAAGCCGCGACGACTTCGACGCCAGCGCCTGCAAGATTATATCCGTCTGCACCAGCTGCTCCTCAGTTAGCGGATCTTTGCCGGCCTTCTCCTTGAATCCCAGCTGAAACGTCGGCATCGCAATCTCGAAATGCTGCTCGATCCTGTCCGTTACGACGTTATAGGGCTCATCAGGGAAGATGCACTCCGGAACCTTCCCGTCGTTTGGCTTCACCAGCTCATCCACAAGCTCAAAAACCCGCTCCGCATCTACGTTCCCGGCAACGCAAAGCACCATGTTACTCGGGTTATAAAAATTCTTGTAGCACTTATACAAATTCTCGGGCGTGATCTTCGCAATCGACTCCACCGTGCCCGCGATATCCACCTTCACGGGGTGCTTGTGATACATCGCGCCGAGCAAATTAAACATCACCCGCCAGGACGGGTCATCGTCGTACATTCTTATCTCTTGGCCAATGATCCCGCGCTCCTTTTCGACGTTTTCCGGCGTGAAATACGGCGACTGCACAAGCTCCATGAGGATTTTCAGCGACCCCTCAAATTTTTCGGTGCAAGAAAACAAGTAGCAAGTCATGTCGAACGAGGTGTAGGCGTTGGCAGAGGCTCCGGTCTTTGCATACTTTGAAAAAGCGTCGCCATCTTCGCTCTCAAAGAGCTTGTGTTCCAGGTAATGCGCGATTCCATCGGGCACCTGCATAACGTTGTTCTCTCCGCATGGCTTAAAGCTAGTATTAATCGAGCCATATTTCGTCCCGATTATCGCGTAAGTCGAGCTGTGGCCGCGTTTGGGGTACACAAAAACCCTCAGACCCGAAGCGTGCTCGACACAAAAGTACTTGTCCCCCAGCCGATTGCTCTTCACTTCTTTCAAAATCATCTTGCAACCTCCTCGCTCCCCACCAGCGCGTACACCGTGTCCAGCGTGATCAATTTTGCGGCGGCCGCCACCTGCTCCTTTTTGACCTTTTCCATGGCCTCTATGAACTGCTCCGGAGCCAAAAATTCACCGTCAAAGACCTGCGAAAGATAAAAATTTTCAAGTCCGCTCAAAAAATCGCCAATTGTTCGGTAGCTGTTAGCCAAACTCCGCTTGGTATCGTCAAGCTCGGCGTCGGTGAAGTTTCCGTTTTTTATCTCATCCAGCTGATTCAATATCTCGGCCCTGGCTTTATCGAGGTTCTTTTGCTCCACCCCGCTCTGAACCAGCATTATACCTTTGATTCTATCATACTTTGCGGCACAATAATAGCACAAACTCAGCTTTTCGCGAACGTTCAAAAATAGCTTTGACTGCGGCGTTGCTCCAAACAGCGCGACAGCCACTCTAACAGCCATCACTGAGGGATCTGTCTGCGCAGCCCCCGTCCTAAAGCCCATCACCAGCTTGCACTGCGCTACGTCCTGTTTTTCGCACTGCTCCTTAACTTTCTCTGCCTTTCTGATCACCTGCGTCTCGAACTTGGCCACGTTTTCTCTTTTTATCTTAGA
Source organism: uncultured Eubacteriales bacterium (assembly GCA_948537335.1). Lineage (GTDB taxonomy): Bacteria > Bacillota > Clostridia > Oscillospirales > Acutalibacteraceae > CAG-557. The sequence goes on along the minus strand of CAOUJG010000005.1, from coordinate 44,884 downwards.
AAAGGCCTCTTTAAATCCCGCCAGTGCTGACTTTTCATCTAAGTCTCCCAGCGCCATGATCTCTATTTTGGCTGTCTTTAGCGCGGTTTTCCATGCTTTTACGATGTCCTTTGGCGATAGTGCTGCAACTTCCTCTTTTTTACCCCATTTGCTGATACCAAACTTCTCGTCCTGACACATTATCTGCTCGCACCGAGTCTTGGCAAATGCCTTTTTGTCACTATACTCCGAGTCAATGAGCTCAATAAGCTGGCGTTTTTCCTGCTCCACATTCTCTTCTTTAAAGGCACCGGCCTCTGTTAGCAGCGGGTCGAACAAAATGTCGCAGAGAAGCTGCGTTAGGCTGCGCGATAAGTTCTCTCCATCCAGCGCGAACTTGTCGTCCAAGAAGGAGACTGCAACCGTGAGTGCCTGCATTTCGCCCATTTTGTTTACGTCCGCAAAAAGCGAAGCTCCATAAAGCTCCTCCAGATGCCGATTTAGGCTCGTAAAGTCGGGATATTTGCGACAAGAATTGGTTAGCACAAACGGCAAAACCGCATAAACCGCGGCCGTTTCCCTCTCAAGAGGCAAAAACATGGTTACAGAAATTCTACCCGTTTTAAAGCGATCGTCCTTAATGGCGTTAAAGCTGACGCCGGGGGCAATTTCCAGCCGAGAAAATTTGCTTTGCATCTGCAGTCCTCCCACCACAATCAATTTACAAGTTTATTATACCATAAAATCTCGCAATTTATATACCTCCACACACAAAAAAGCTCGCCCCGCACCACCTGCTCCCCTTGCGGCTGCGGTTTGACTAAACTAAAATTTATGCTAAAATATTGTCAAAAAAGAAAATTAAAATTTGAATTCAACCAAAAACACAGCAAAAGCGAGGCTTATCATGAGTACAAACATTATCCCCGTAGCTGCGGTCGCGATTAAGGCTGCTTTGGCACTTTTAAGTTTTATTATATTCGCCTCTTGTTTTTTGTCGATGCGCAACCAGACCCGCGGCAAGGGCGCTTTGGTTATTTTGCAAAACCCCAAGACTCGGCAAGAGTACCCGGTTTTGTTTTGGGAGAACAGCATTGGGCGGAGCAGGAGCTGCGATATTTTTGTTGACGACAACACAGTTTCTCGAGATCATGCGGTGCTTTTTCGGCGCAAAAAGGGCTGGTTCGTTTCGGACACGCACTCCAAGTCCGGCGTTTTTCTTAATGGCGAAAAAATCAAGGGCAAGGCCAAAATTGGCATCGGTGACGCCATATCTATCGGCAACACTAAGCTCGTTCTGCGCAAAAGTTCTGACTCGCGCGAGATTTCGTCTAACTCCGAGCCTGCTCTTGTTAGTCCTCGGCCCATAAAGTCCGCCAGAAAGCTATTTTTAGTCACGCTGTTTTTCGGTCTGATTTTAACCCAAACCGTCATAGAATCCCAGTCTGTCAACCTTTTGGCGATGGCTCCGGTTTTGGCCTTCATTGCTCTTTCGTGGATATTTTTTGCCGTTTCGATGTTCATCATAAAGCGCCGCACCTTCGAGCTCGAGACCTTGGCCATATTTCTCTCTGGCGTGGGGCTAACGTTAATAAGCTTTGCAAAGCCCGAGGAGGCCTATCTGCAGCTTGCGACGACCTGCGTTGGCATGGTTCTATTCTGCTTGATAATTTGGTTCATCAAAAACCCCGACCTTGCCAGCAAAATGCGCTTTCTGATTGCGATTTTGGCCATTGCGCTTTTTGTTTTCAACCTGGTTTTTGCGAGGGAGATAAACGGCGCCCGCAACTGGGTTCGGATCGCTTCCTTTTCCTTTCAGCCCTCGGAGTTCATAAAGATCGCGTTTATTTTTGTTGGCTCCTCGACTTTGGACGAACTGCAGACAACCAAGAATCTGACGGGCTTCATTGCCTTTTCGGCTATCTGCATCATTTTTCTTTTTCTTATGAAGGACTTCGGCACCGCCTGCGTGTTTTTCGTCGCTTTCCTGGTCATCTCATTTATGCGCTCGGGGAGCTTGCGCACGCTGATTCTATCGTGCTCCACGGCGGTTTTAGCGCTGTTTTTGATTTTAACCTTCAAGCCTTACATAAAGGACCGCTTTGCCGTGTGGGGGCACGTTTGGGAGCACGTTAACGACCTGGGCTTCCAGCAGACTAGGGTTCTGACTTACAGCGCGAGCGGCGGACTGCTTGGTGTGGGCGTTGGGAACGGGTACCTTAAAAATATTTTTTCGGCCACTGGAGACTTGATTTTCGGCATGATCTGCGAAGAACTGGGCTTGATCGTCGCTTTGAGCATCGCTTTGATTATTGCGGGGTTTTCGTTTTTGGCTCGCAGGCAGAGCAGCAAGAGCCGGTCTACGTTTTACTCGATTGCCTCTTGCGCCGCCGCGACTATGCTGGTTTTTCAGGCAGCTTTACATATTTTTGGCACTACCGACATTTTGCCGCTAACTGGCGTCACTTTGCCCTTTGTTAGCCACGGAGGCTCTAGCATGATCTCTTCTTTCGCGCTTTTGGCGTTTATAAAGTCCGCCGACGAGCGCACGTACGCGCTTAAACGCAATTAATTCTCGATGTAGGTGAACGTTTATGAAGAATACTCGGTCGCGCTCCGTTGTGCTAACATTTCTAAGCTTGGCTTTCTTATGCGGAATCGGACTCTTTGTGTATCGATTTGCTCGGTCGGCCAATTTGTGGGCGCTCAACCCGATTAACAAGCACTTTGCCGGAGTTAATCTGCTGGCTGGCGGCGATATTCTGGACCGGAACGGCGTTGTTTTGGCTCACAGCAAAGACGGCAAGCGGGTTTATCACAAAGATGAGGCCATTCGCAAGGCGGTTTTGCACACGGTGGGCGACGACGCTGCCCATATTGCGACTTCTGTGCAGAATTTGTACCGCGACGAGCTCTGCGGGTATAGCATCGTCTTTGGCGCGGGCGCGCCGGACTTTTTTAAGCAAAGCAAAAACATCCGAGTGACCATAGATAGCGAACTTTGCAAGGCCGCTATGGCCGCCTTGGGCGACCGCAAGGGCGCCGTATGTGTTTATAATTACAAAACTGGCGAGATTCTCTGCATGGTGAGCACGCCGACCTTTGACCCTTACTGTCCCGACGTGGTTTCTTCCGACAAGTCCGGCCAGTACGAGGGCGCTTACATTAACCGCGTTGTTAGCGCGTCCTATGCGCCGGGGTCCGTCTTTAAGCTCGTTACTAGCGCGGCCGGGCTGACTTTTTTAGACGGCATTGAGCACAAAACCTACTCCTGCCGGCAGGTTGAGACTGTGAGCGGCAAAAAAATCACTTGCATGGGCACTCATGGCGAAATTGGCCTGAAGGCCGCTATGATGAGGTCTTGCAACATTTATTTCGCGAATTTGGCAATTGATTTGGGCAAGTCTTCTATGACGAAAACCGCGAATGCTATGGGCTTTAACCGCAGTTTCAGTTTTGATCGGATCGAGACTAAAAAGAGCGTTTATGACATTCACGACGCCGATAGTTGCAATCTGGGTTGGTCCGGCGTCGGGCAGCACACCGATTTACTCAACCCCATGCACAGCGTCATACTGATGGGCGCCATTGCGAACTCTGGCAACGCCGTTCTGCCGCACATTATTGGCGATATTTTTTATTCTGATGCTAATCAATCCGACAGCAGCTGGATTTTTGAGAAGAGCACCACTACGGAATCCCTATTGAGCGAGCCTGTTGCTAGCAAGCTTAAAGAAATGATGCGCTACAACGTTACTGCGAATTACGGCAACTCGATGTTTCCGGGCTTGAACGTTTGTGCAAAGACTGGAACTGCCGAGGTTGGCGATGGCAAAGAGCCTCACGGGTGGATGGTTGGCTTTGCTGCCGATGAAATGAGGCCTCTTGCATTTTCTGTTATCGTCGAGAACGCTGGATATGGCTCTAAAACTGCTGGACCCATCGCTGCCCGAGTCATGAATCTTGCTGCTAAGCGGATTTTTAAATAAAATTTCACCAACTGTACCTATGCCTCGGCGCGCTTGACATTTTGCGAGATTTTTGGTATAATTAATTCACATTAATGTGAAAGTTAGGAGGTTTTTTGTATGGAAAATGTTTTGCAGACTGTTGATATTACCAAAAAATTTGCAAAAAAAACGGCTGTATCGTCTGTGAATATGACTATCAAAAAGGGCGACATATATGGCTTTATTGGCCGAAATGGCGCCGGTAAGACGACTCTTATTAAAATGTTGGTTGGCCTTTCGCGCCCCACTAGCGGCTCTATTGAGCTTTTTGGCAGCAAGCGACTAAACAAGGCTCGCCACAAGATCGGCACTGTTATTGAGGCTCCGGCTTTTGTCCCCAATCTGAGCGCCCGGCAGAACATGCTTATTCAGTGGAAGCTGCTTGGTTCTAAGGATAAATCCATAATAGACGAGACTTTGAAGCTCGTTGGCCTTAGCGACGTTGGCAGAAAAAAGGTTAAGAAATTTTCACTCGGAATGAAGCAACGCCTTGGCATCGCTATGACTCTGATGGGTGACCCTGAATTTCTCATTTTGGATGAACCTACAAACGGCCTTGACCCCGAAGGAATCATCGAGGTTCGCAACATGCTTAAGCGGATTAACCAGGAAAAAGGCCTGACTATACTTATTTCTAGCCACATTTTGGGCGAGCTGTCTAAGCTGGCCACTCGGTACGGGATAATTAACGATGGCGTTCTTATCGATGAATTCACTGGGGATGAGCTCGCGACTCGCTGCCAGTCCAGCCTTATTGTCAAGGTGAACGATGCTAACCGCGCGGCTGAGGTTTTGAAAAGCACGTTAGATACCGATAAATTCGCCGTTATTAACGAGAATACTTTGGAGGTTTACGATTTTATCGATGCTCCGGGTGTTGTGACTAGCGCTTTGGCCAAGAATGACGTGGTTGTTGACTTGATTTCGAAGAAGTCCGTTGACTTGGAAGAATATTTTATGAAGGTGATTGGAGGCGACAAAAATGCTTAATGTTTTAAAAACCGACCTTTATAAGGCTTTTCGCTCAATTTCTTTTTGGGTCATTTCTGTTCTTAACATCTTGTTTGTTGTGTTTTCGTCTTTTTTGATGTTTTCCATTTACGTTACCGCTCTAAATGAGCCCAGCGAGTTTTCTGACATCATTCTTCAAAATGTGTTCCCTTTTTTTAAGTTTATTCCTCAGTTTATCCCGCAGTGCACCTTCTTGATCGGCATTTTTGCTGTTATGTTTGCCGTTTCTGAATTCAGCTACGGAACTATTAAAAACATCGCATCTAAGGGCTATCGGCGTGAGTTTATATATATTTCTAAATTCATAACGGCCTTGGTTGTGGCCATTGTAAACATATTGTTGTCGTTTGCGACTTCCTTTATCACCGCGCAAATAATGATAAACAACCGACTTCCTGAATTTTTTAACATCGATAATTCATTTTGGGAAACCGTTGGAAAAAATTCGCTTCAGTTGCTTGCATACCTCTCCATCGCTATATTTTTAGCCATGTTCTTCCGCTCTTTGGGCTCCTCGCTTGCAATATTCCTGGCTTTTGTCTTCTTGGAGAGCAGCGCAGCTACGTTAATAGACAAATTTCTTAAAGACGTTCTTAAGCTAGAATTCACTGTTGAACCATATACTATTTTCGGTGCTTTTGGAGACTCGGATCAACTTGTTCGAGGCGTAATCGTGCTGCTTGTTTATATCGCAATTGCAACCGTGGTCGGGATCTACACCTTCAAGCAGAGGGATATTAATTAGCTTCCTTTCATAATAAATTTATATATAAAGCAAAAAGCTCTACAGGCCCGAAGTTAAGCCAATGTAGAGCTTTATTTTGTGCGCTAAATTTTCATCAAATCACAGCATATCCTTCTTCTTTAATATGTACGCGACGACCGCGACTATCGCGCCGGTGAGGATCACCGGGAACCACCAATACTGTCTTTGCGTAAACGGCAAATATTCAACGTTCATGCCGTAGATGCCAGAAATAATCGTTGGTATCGACGACAGCAAAGTTATCGACGCGAGCACTTTCATCACTATATTCAAGTTGTTCGAGATTATCGATGCGAAAACGTCCATCGTGCTGGCCAAAATGTTCATATGTATGTTCGACATCTCTATGGCCTGCTTGACTTCTATCAGCACGTCGTCCAAAAGGTCGCGGTCTTCGTCAAACAGCTTTATCAGCCGGCCCCGCGCTATTTTCTCAAGCGTCGCCTCGTTTGCCTTTAACGATGACGAAAAGTAGACCAACGACTTCTCTATTTCCAAAAGCTGGATGAGCTCCTTGTTCTTCATCGATTTTCTTAGCTCGTGCTCCGCGTGGTCGCTGATTTTATCAATCTGCTTCAAGTATTGCAAGTACTTAATCGTCGCCCGCAAAATGATATGCAAGACGAACTGCGTTTTATACTGCGGGTAGATGTTCCGCACCACACCTTCAGCAAACTCGCCAATAATGACGTTCTCGCGCAGGCAGAGGGTAATAACGTTCGTGTCCGTGATGATTATGCCAAGCGGAGTGGTATGGTAAGTGATGCTTTTCTCGTTTTTTCGTGCCACAGGAATATCCACAATAATAAGCGTATTGCCGTTTTCGCAGTCTATATGCGAGGACTCCTCTTCGTCCAAGGCCGACTTCAAAAAGTCCGGGTCAATGCCAAACTCGTCAATCAGCTTGTCCTTCTCGTCGTCGTCGGGCGCCGTGCAATTTATCCAGCACTCCGGCTCATAGTCCTTAACCTCCGTAAGCTTGCCCTTCACGTTCTTATAATAAGTCACCATGCGCTATCCAATCCCCCTAAAATTACTAGGGGAACATAAAACGCCCGGCAGAATCGATATGTTTCCCTAATAAAAAATATTTTTTCTCATCAAATCGCCCGCAAGGGTTAGGGTCACCAGGAACCATATCTCCACCACCTTCAATTTAAACGTAATTTCAACCGCCGCACAAACATATATTTTAGATTTTACCACAAAAATTTTAAAATTACAAGCGCGCCAATCTGCCAAAAGACAAAAGAAAACCCCAATCTCTTTGTTTTGTGCAAGAGTTTGGGGCACTTTATATATTTTTTACTTTTAATCAATAACCTTCTAACCTTTCGATTCCTTCTTTGATCTTAAATCAAACGTCGCAAAAAAAGCCATTGTCAAACTTTAAATGCCAGCAATACTTGCACTTAGATGGAGCCCCATCCCGGCGCCATTCTTCTTCTTTATAATCCAAAATTTTAAAGCTACCCTCTGGTTTTACGCATCTTGTTTCGGAGTTAACGTCAACAGCCACTCCGCCTGCCACCGAGGACAAATCATTTAATTCTAACCGTTCTCTTTTTAACTCTTCGCTCATTTTGCAACACTCCTATTCAAAAAAATTAAACCTAATAATAAACTTTCCTTTTTAACGCGTTTTAAACAAAAAAGCACTCACAAAATCACCTTCTAAAGCAATTTTTATGAATACTTTTGGTATCAATATAAGATTTTTAAATGGGCGCTGAGCAGCGAACGTATAGGATTCCGTGCTATTTTTTTACTTAAAATCAAAATTTATTGCGGTATCTTTGATTATATTACATTGTTTTTATTTCGTCAACTGTAATATATTCTAAAGTTTTTTCGATTTTTTTAGTCAATTATCACTAAGTTCCGTTAGCGGTGCGAATGTGTAGCCTTCTGATTTCCATTTATTTACTAATTCGTCTAATATTTCCGAGTTTGTTTTGGACGTGCTATGCAGCAGCACTATGGCTCCCGGATGTATCCTCGCAAGCTTCTCGAAGGCATGTTCTTTGCTTGGCTGCTTGTCGGTTAGCCAGTCTACGTACGCCAAGCTCCAAAATATCGTCTTGTAGCCCAGCTCGTGCGCATGCTTTAAGTTTTCTTCGTTATACTTGCCCTGCGGTGGTCTGTAAAATTTTAGCATATCCTTGCCGGTTGTTTCTTTGTACATCTCCTCCAGCTTCGAGATCTCCTTCTTAAACGACTCCATGTCCGAAATCTTCGACATATCCGGGTGCGAAAAGGTATGATTCCCAACTATGTGGCCCTCTGCCTCCATCCGCTTCACTAAATCTGGGCTCGTCTTTATGTAGTTGCCAACCAAAAAGAACGCCGCTTTTACGTCATTCTTCTTTAGGACGTCCAAAATAGTTGGTGTATAGCCGTTTTCAAAGCCTGCATCAAACGTCAGGTATATCTTTTTTTCTTCGGGGTTCCCCACATAATAGGCGTCGTACTGCTTCAAAAATTCGCGACTCGCGTTGCCTGTTGGCGCTTTGCCGTTTTCGCTAAAGCTTAGGCCCCAGTTATTATTCACGGACTTCGACGTTACCACAGACTTATTGCTCACCGACAGACTGGTGCCGATCACCACAGAAGCCACCACAAAGCAGATAAACGTGGAAAGAATGATATACTTGCGCCTAAAAACTATTACCAATATGCCCACCGCCCCTTGTATAGCTAAAGAATTATGCAGATTAGTCCGTTACATCCATCGTTTATTATTCTTTCGATCGTTTCTTTTATTTTTGTTCTGGCGTCGTTTGGCATCCTATAAAGCTTATTGTGCAGCCCTTCGTTCACCAGCTCGTAGAGCGACTTGCCAAATATATTCGACTCCCATATTTTGCCGGGATTTTCCTCAAACTCCTTTAAAAGATAGTTCACAAGCTCTTCGGACTGCTGCTCCGAGCCTACAATCGGCGTGACTTCTGTGGTTATGCGGGTTTTCATCATGTGTATGGACTGCGCAGAGGCTTTTAGTTTTATGCCGTATTTGCCGCCCTGCTTTATTATTTCTGGCTCATCTAATGAAAGTTCCTCTGTGGATGGCATGACTATGCCGTAGCCGGTCTCTTGCACGTCGTTATAGGCCTGACTAATTTTATTGTATTTTTCTTTTATCGCAGAAAGCGACAGCATGCAGTCTAAGAGATCTCCCTCGTCCTCAAGCTCTAGTCCAGTTTTTTCTCCCAGCACCTTATAAAACAGGTTCGGGCTTATTTCTACTGCGATTTTTGCGTTGCCCACCCCGAGGTCTATTGCTGTTGGCTTGGCGGCGTCGATATAATCGCACGAGGTTATGTTGTCGGTTATATAATTTATTTCGCGGATCTTTCTGATGTCCTTAGAGAACTGCTCTATTGTCGAGTAGACCGATTCTCTTAGCCAATGCTTTTTTTCTAGATTTGTCAGCCATTTTGGCATGTTTATTTTTATTTCTTTTACTGGGAACTCAAACAAAATCTGCGCCAAGATGCGTTTTATCTCGTTTTCGTTTAGCTCCAGGCAATTTACCGGCAGCACGGGCACTTTGTATTTTTCTGTTAACGATTTTGCTAGCTCGCGCGTCTCGTTGGCGGCCGGATACATGCTGTTTAGCAGCACTATGAATGGCTTTTTTATTTCTTTTAGCTCATTTATGACGCGCTCTTCGGTTTCTTCGTACTCTTCGCGCGGGATGTCGCTTATGCTGGCGTCGGTTGTTATCACTAAGCCTATTGTTGAGTGATCGGTTATCACCTTTTTTGTGCCCAGTTCTGCTGCCATATTGAACGGCACGGGCTCCTTAAACCACGGCGTCATCACCATTCTGGGTTGTTCGTTTTCTATGTACCCCAAAGAGCTCGGGACTATATACCCCACGCAGTCTATTAGCCTTACTTTAAAGCTTGCGTTGTCGCCGATGTGCACCTCTACTGCGGTTTCGGGAATAAACTTTGGCTCCGTTGTCATGATAGTTCTGCCCGCCGCGGACTGTGGCAATTCATCCACTGCGCGCTCTTTTTTGTAGCTGCTATCCATGTTCGGAATCACGAGGTTATCCATGAACCGCTTTATAAAGGTCGATTTGCCGCTTCGAACTGGCCCCACAACGCCTATATAGATGTCTCCGTTTGTGCGCTGCGCTATATCTTGATAAATATTTCTTTCTTCCAAAAGTACTTCCTCCCTAGTTTTCTGTTTTGTCGTTGGCTAAAATTCGCATCACATTGGTATAAAAAGCATGTTTCTGTCTTGCAATTTGTCCTCTTCTATGTCGTTCTCTGATTTTATTTTCTCTACAGATGTGCAATACCGGCGCGCGATGTCCCACAGCTCTTCGCCGGGCTCTGCATAATAGAGCGTTATTGCGGTTTTTTTGTCCTTTTCTTTGGGCTTTTCTTCGTCCACAAAGATGTCCGTTATCGACATGTACTTATTCTCAGCATACACATTCGCGTTGACCTGCAGCTCGGCGGTCATCTCTATTGTGTTTCTGCCAATTAGCCTACATTCGCACGATTTCAACGTTACGTTATCCTCGCAAAAGGCCGAATCTGCCTCGTCTTTTAGCCGATATTCATACGCAAACTCAACTAGTCTCTCTGCATAAAACGGGACGTCCTCGCCACCCTTGCCCAAAATGCACACGTTAATTTTGCCCTCAAAGTTAATTTGACCCTCTTTAATAAAGCTTTTTACATTTGTTATATCTCCTCCAGCGTCGATTAATTCTGTTATTCCGGGGTCTTCCACCTCTATGCTGCTCTTTAGAGTGTAGGTTTCCTCTATTTTGTCTAGCAGGCTGAAGAGCGTCACTCTCTCGTACTTTGGCTCCGACTCGAAGTCTATTGAGTAAACGTCGCTCAAAATGCCGACTTCTTTCTCCTCATACGCCACAGCAGACGCACCTATTTTGCATTCAAAAGACAGCAAATTGTTCTCGTCGCTATCGCTGGGCCGGATGTTTATGCTATGATTCAGCACTTCCAAGTTTACGTCGCATGGGCAATTGTCCTGCACGCCCTCTATATCGATAATCTGGCTAATTGGAACGCTATGCTCCAGCGTCTCTATGTTGCTGTACTCGATGTCGCTGATGTAGACCACCTTTATGTTCGCCGTGGCGTTTATCATGACTCTGTTTTGCAGCGTTTTATAATCCAAAAGCTCGATGTTTACGGCCGTCTTCAAGATGTACTCTATGTCCGGCTGCTTTGCGCCTTTGTCGATGACCTCCTCTATGTTAAAATACTGCTGTCCCAGGCCGATTATATTGTTGCAGGTTGTGGACGTCGTTTTCTTTTCGATCCCTTCGCCGTCTATATCGCACACAACCGACTTCTCTTTTTTGCACTTTACTTTTGTAAAAATCGAAAAAGCCCCATGAATATCGAGTCTTCGTGGCGTCACTGCTCTGCAATTAACATATTCTATTTTAGCTTTTGTTAAAATTATGGCGTCCTGTGGCGAATTCTTTAGATTTATCGAGACAGAAAACGGGCTTGTGTGCTCGCAGCATCTAATCGATAATTTCTCTTCGTCCAAGTATATCAATGAAATTCCCGCATTGCCCTCTATGTAAAGCTTGTCGCCGGAGATATTTCTGGAACTTATTTGCGGGCAGATCTGGCATTTCAAAATCTTCTTAATGTCTGGGCAATAGTCCGGCAAGCTAAAGTCCAGGTCTACAGGCTGCTCCACAACACCATCAAAAATCGGTTCACACACGTTCAGCGCTTCTTTTTTGACACTATAATCCATAGATTTAACCTCTCTTATTATTTTTCTATAGCTAAATCTATTCTTCACCTGTCCCGTTTATGCCTCTTGTTTGCGCTTAATGTTCCTTTTTGCAATTTTCACGTTTTTTCGGACACTTGTATATAATAAATTAATGACGTAAAAAATCTTATAGCCACTCTAAAACTGGCGGTGAGTCGCAATGAATTGCTATTGCAAACAAGGTAAATTAGCTCTGATTTTTGTGTTGGGTCTTACTATATCATACTTAGTTCCCACTCAGTTTATCGTCAAGATTCTTGTTGTTATCTCCATCATCCTCGCTGTTTCCCTTATTCGGTGCTAACCTTGAACGATTGGAGGGTCCGTTTTTATGAAGGTTGTTGTTGTTAAAAGTCCGAAAGTGCTCGGTTTTTTCTTGCGCAAAATTTTCAAAATCAAAAAAGCCGAAAGTTAAAGTCGCGCACAAAAAGCCATCTGTTCTCAAGCTTCCATTTAAAATAGGCAAAAAACAATAATTGCGGCCAAAGGGGATTATACCTTGGTCGCAACTATTTTTGCGGGTTTATTTGCATTAATTTTTTGTTTTAATATGTATGGTCACAGATTTCTTTAATCTTCTCTCGCAAATTTAAAAAATCCTTAAACGCGCCAGGTTTGTTGGCCGGATTTCGCAAAAGTGCTGCCGGATGCAGCGTGGCCATTATTGTTATCCCGTTTTTTTCAAAGAAGATTCCGTGCTCTTTGGTTATCTTTATGTCCGGTTTAATCAGCTTCATCGCGGCTATCCTGCCCAGGCACACGATTATCTTGGGCTTTATGAGCGCCACCTGATTTCTCAGCCACTCTATGCAAGCTTCTTGCTCGGCTTCTTGCGGGTCCCGATTCTGCGGCGGTCTACACTTTACAATATTGGCAATATAGATGTTCTTATGCCGGTCCAAATCCACCGCGTTCAACATTTTATCCAGCAGCTTGCCGCCTCTGCCCACAAACGGTTCCCCCTGCAAGTCCTCATTTTCTCCGGGGCCCTCCCCAATAAAAAGGACTTCTGCATTTTTGTTGCCTACTCCAAAAACCACGTTATGCCGCGTTTTGCAAAGGTCACACCGCTCGCAATTGCTACAGTCCCGCTCGAGCTCTTCAAAAGATTTATACATACCGCAATATTCCTTCCGTATTCTGCCAAGTTCGCATGGTTCTTATAACTTAATCAACTCAAAATTTTCGCGCATAATCTGCAAAAACCTCTTTAATTATATCAAAAATCCCCATTCTTGTAAACTTTCGATCGGCAAATTGTAAATTTATATTCTTTTTGCAACCACCACGAATCGGCCGTTTTTTACGGAATTCTCGCATGTGGACAGCGTAATAAATTCGTCGCCAAACTCTGCTTCAAGGTCTGTTTCGTACAGCGAGAGGCGCTTTATGTTATCATAAAAATAGTCGAAGTCCTCTTCGTTCTGGGCGTCGTAAAACCGATAATACTTGAACACGTTGTCGCTCATGTTGTACACCTTCGAGATGAACACCGCAAGCACCTCGTAAACCTGGCTTTCGTACAACGTGTCAAACAAGACGTACCGGTGCGAATCGTAGAATTCACGCGATTTATACTTTATGAGCGCGCCAAACATCGAGCCGTTGTTCATGTTGTGGCCGTGAAAAATCAAGTTCGTGTCCCGCGGATTCAAGCTGCAGTGCGCGTCGATGAAGATGCTGCCGTTTATGTCCTTATTTTTGTAAAAATTTCTGTACAGATAAAACTCCCCGTCGTCCGCGGTGTACATCACCGGGTAGTCTATGCACGTGCCCTCTATCTTTATCCAGCCCACTACGTCGCTGTTTTTCTCGTACACCGGCCTCATATTTGGCAGCATCAGTAGATATCTTTGCTCGCTCACAATGGACTCTGCCGCCGAAATTGGCTGATCATTCGAAGTTCCCGCTTCTTTACTTATGTTTTTGTCCGGTTGAGCTGCGTCCAAAACGGCCTCTTCTCTGTGCGGAACTTTGGGCGCGTTGCCGTAAGACGAAAATATCGCGTTCACTGCGCAAAAAATCATGACGACTCCCGCCATTATCAGCGCCATCTTTAAAAAATTTTTTTCATCCAGCTCTTTCATTTTCTTCACGGGACATCAGATCCTTAAGTTTTGATGAGGCAACACCGCATAACAACGAGTACAGGGGCTCTTTGCGGCTCTCCTGTACTCACTCGTTACCGTATGACGTCTACTTCGACCCTACTTTTTCGGCTTTGCTATTTGCTCAAGACTCTCTTTTTTGTTGCGATGATTATCGTGAACACGCCCGCTGTTAGCAGCAAAATCTGTGGCAAAATCGGCGTTTCGTCGCCCGTTTTTGGAAGGTTGTCTTTGTTATTCGCCGGCTGCTCAACTGGTTTTGTGTCCACCACGTTTAGCACGAAGTCCGCCGTTGCGCCGTTGGCGAAGTTGAAAGTCAGTATGTGCCTGTCCACCGGCAAAGTCTCGAGATATTCTCTCACCTGGAACGTTACCGAGACCGGATCGGTGCCGTTGTAGTTTAAAACGTAATCTCGGCCCACTTGTAGCGGCCTGTTGCCCAATCGAATCTCCGAAAGCGCGGTACCATTAGGATTTACCGCTACCGTAATCTCTGTGTGATCTTTGGACGCTGTGTATTTGTCGAAGGTAGAAGACTTCGGCTCGAGCGTGACCTCGTTGTACAGCCGTACGTAGTCGTGTCCGTTGGCCGCCATCGCTTTGACTAAGTCGCTGCCCTTTGTTTCTGTCAGCTTTGTCGCCGTGGAGGCCGTTTGCCCAGCCATCGCCGTCCATGTCGCTGTGTCATCCAGCGTCAGGTGAGCCGGATTTATAGCGTTTGTGTTGCCCAACGCCTCTATCGCGCTGCCCTTGTTTATAGTGATGTTTTTGCCCATCGCAGCCGAGATCCCATACGGTGAATGTTCAGCCGAGCCCATCGCCTTCACGTTTGCTCCGCTTATTGTGATATCCTCAGCGCTATAAATCGGGATTCCAGTCGAATTCGCATTTGTGATGGACGAATCCATCATTCCGCCAGATATAGTCATAGCCCCCGTCGCATCTATGCCGTTGCCTGTTGCACCTGCGTTCTTGGTCATCACTGCGCCATTTGTCATGCTAAAAGTCCCCGTGACCTTCATCGCTGCGTTCGTTGTGCCCTGGTTTATGTCCAGGTTCCCGCCGTTAATCGCAACATTGCCCGCGGCCGTTACCGCGTCGGCTGCGCCTGTCTGAACCAACGTCACTTTGCTGCTCGTTAAGGTTATGTTCGCTGCAGAGCTCACTGCTGCGGCCCCTGCGGCTTGTTTCAGCGCTATGTCAGTGCTCGTTGCAAAATCTATATTGCCTGCCGTTGTTGTAGAAATCGCATTGCCGGCCGTATTCTGGCTGATCGTCAGCGTGCCCGTACCGCTAAACCTCACATTATTGCTCGTCAGGGCAATTGTGCTCTTGTTCGAAGTTATCGAGTTTGTACCAATTAAGACGATTTCTAAGTCTCCATTGCCACCTGTCGCCGTCAACAAGCCATTATCAGTGCTTAGGTCCACGCCGTCCAGCGTCAAAACTCCGGTTCCGCCCGTTGTGGAGTAAGAGATCTTTCCTCTGCCGGCGCTAGCAGCACCCGTGCTGTCTTTGTACCCCTTAGATGTCGCATAGTCCCTGCTTTGACCATTTGTAATCTGAGTTAGTGCCCCGTCTGCCGCCGCTGGCAAGACGCTCACCGTTGTTGGAGCCACAGACTGCGCCACGTGCCCCGGGCATACCATTCCAAACAAAATCGCTAATGGCAAAAGCCCTATAAATATCTTTTTTATTGTTTTCAATTTAATTAAACTCATCACTAATTCTCCTTTATAAACTAATTTTTGTCCTTTTTTAATTTATATTTTTATCGTTTATGCATTTTCAAAAATTATTTTCTGCATCCACCCCCTAATTTATTCTTAATATATTAAAATTCGTTTTAATAAATCGGAATTTAATTATATTATTAACAAAAATTAAATTTATAATCATGTAATAATATGTAAAATTTAAAATTCATAAAATAAAAAGAGCGCATCACGCAGCTTAAAATTTTGCTGGTATGATACGCTTTAAAACTTACGGTCTATCTATAACTACAAAAACTTAAATATATCCGCCGGCTTATTAGCGACAAACTTGACGTCGTTTTCCTTCACAAGCTTATTGACATCGGCATTTTGCCAATTCACCAAGACGCAGTCTATGCCCGCGTTTTTGGCCGTGGTTATGTCCGTTATGCTGTCGCCGATGTAGATGGTTTCCTCCGGCAAAGCGCCGTTAATCCGCATCAGTTCGTTCGCGGCATAAGGGTCTGGCTTGGAGGGCCGGCTCTCTATATACCCCAAAATGCCGGAAAAATTAATCCCGGCAAACATCTCTGCGCAAAGCTCCTCCGCCAAAAGCTGCGATTTATTCGTATTTATCGCAATCAAAATGTTGCCATATTTATTCAACTTTTTTAAGACTTCCAAAATCCCGTCAAATGGCTTGGTATTCGGCTTCGAGTCCGCCAGGTACACCTCACGATATTTATCCTTCAACTGCGAGATCATCCCAGCGGTCCGGCCCTCATCCCCAACCAAATTAGAAAACATAACCTCCAAATTGCCGCCCACCATGTGCTTATATTCCTCGAGCGAGTGGGTTTTAAGGCCAAAATGCTCCAAGACTTTGTTGAAACACCGGCCCGCATCGACTATAGTGTCGATCAAAGTGCCGTCCAAATCAAAAATAACAAGCTTCTTCATAATCATTTCCCCAACTTTGCCTTCGCGGTCTCAAATCGCTGCACCAAAAGCTGCATTCTGGCGCGGTCTTCATTCGCCATCCTGTCGTAAAACTCGCATTTGTTCTGTAGGTACAAAACCTCAAACTCCATCGCCTTCAAAATTCCTGATTTTAGCCGGTCTGCGTCATCATCGTACTTGAACACGATTTTTCTGGTCTCAAATTTATCCGCAAGCCCCTTCATGCCCTTGATGAAGTCAATCGCGTCAAACGATATGCCTCCGCCAAAGCCCACCACGATGCCGGCAGCCTTAGCTTTCTTTGCAAAATATTGCGAGGTCTCAAAAACTTCCTCTCCGTTTATGGCGTCCCGTGTGAGGCCCATGGAGGCTGACAGATCCACTCTCCCAATCGAGATAGTGTTCAAAAAGCCTGATCCTTGCTCAAGTATCTCATCAAAATTTTGCTTACAGGTCTTTGTTTCGGCATTTATAATCCATTCAACGTCAGAAATCTCCGCACCATAGACCTTTTTGGCTGCCCCCACAAATTTTTTCATCGCAAAGGGGCTCTCAATCATCGGCGCCATGATTCCGCTCGCGCCCAAAAGCCTGCACTGATCTAGGTCTCGTACAGCCTCACAGCCTCCAATCTTTATAAACAGCTTCATGTCTGCGCGAAAAACAAGCTCGCACAACCGAATCAGCTCGTCCTTGCGCGATCCTTCCGCCTCAAACTCTGCCTTTACCGCCAAAACGTTGTTTTCGGCCTGCAGGCTTTTTAAAAGCTCCAGCATCCTAGTCTCCAGTTTGTTCACAATGACTCCCTCCACGTCGACATCCTTAGCATTTCAAGTAAAATCAAAATCTCCAAAATTGATTTTTGCACATTAAGTATACCACAAAACTCGAACATTTTAAAGCCCGGCGCCAACCTTTGTCAATAACCGCGAAGATGCAGCTCGTTTGAGAGATCTGCGAACTGTTTTATGGACAAATTTTCGGCCCGTTTGGTTGGCAAAATCCCTATCCGCTCAAAAATTTCCATAAGCTCAGGTTTGGGCACGGATATAGCGTTCCCGCCGCTCAGCGCGTTTATTACCGTTTTTCGCCTTTGCAAAAACGCCATTTTTATGATTTTAAAAAATAACTCCTCGCTTAAAACCTTGCACGGCGGGCTTTTTCGGACATTCAATTTGACCACCGCCGAGTCTATCTTTGGCTCTGGCATGAAGCTTCCTTTTTTTACGCCAAACAAGAGTTCTGGCTCTGCGTAATAGTTCACCGCGAGGCTTATGCTGCCGGTTTTTCTGCTCTCTGCCCCGGCACAGAGCCTTTGTGCGACTTCTCTTTGGACCATCACGGTTATCGCGGCTAGTCCTAACCTTTCCTCGAGCAGCCGCATTAAAACTGGCGACGTAATGTAATACGGCAAATTTGCGCACACAACCACGTTCATGCCCGAAAATTCGGCCTTTAGCAGCTTTTTTAAGTCCACCTTCATTATGTCGTCGTTGATGATTTTTACATTATTAAAGTCTGCAAGAGTCTCGCTCAGAATGGGGATCAGCCGCTTATCGATCTCTATTGCAACCACTTTTGGCGCCCTTTTTGCTAGCTCGCAGGTGAGCACGCCTATTCCGGGACCTATTTCTAGCACTCCGGTGTTTTCTTGCCCGGCGCCGCATAATTCCGCCATTTTGGGGCTGACGGTTGGATTTATCAAAAAATTTTGCCCCAGCGCCTTCGAAAAGCTAAACCCATGCCTTGCCAAAATCTGCTTTATTGTGCTGATGTCCGATAACTTGCCCATTTTGTCTTCTCCCGCCGCCTCTATTAACTCTTTTCGATAAACTCTTTTTCCTATTATAGCATAATTTAAATTGTGCCAAAAGATTGCTTCTTGTAGAAAAATATTTTATAATGATTCTATCTGGGGGGCTCGTCTTTTTATGGAAAGAATTAATAAAGAAAATTATTATCTGGACATCGCTCAAACCGTGCTGGAACGCGGAACTTGCATGCGTCGGAATTTTGGCGCTATCATCGTTAAGAACGATCAGATCGTCTCTTCGGGCTATACTGGCGCGCCTAGAGGCCGCAAAAACTGCTCAGACGTGGGTCACTGTACTCGCGAGGTCTTAAATATCCCTCGTGGTGAGCGTTATGAGCTTTGCAGGTCTGTCCATGCCGAAGCCAACGCCATTATTCATGCAGCCAGAAACGACATGATAGGCGCCACCTTGTATTTGGTGGGTAGGGAGGCCTCTTCTGGCGAATACGTCAAGGATACTTGCTCTTGCTCTATGTGCAAACGCCTTATTATCAACGCTGGCATCCGTTTTGTTGTTGTTCGCATCGATGAAACTAATTTTAAGACCTTTGACGTGGACGACTGGGTCGCGGATGACGAATCTTTGGCCGGAAAAACGGGGTATTGAGGACGTTCATTTTAACTTTGCAATAGGAGACTTTTTATGAATCCTGGGTATAAATTGGGTTTGCGGGCCATTAAAACTGCCATTTCGGTGTTCTTTTGCCTTTTGATCGCGCTTATTTTTAATCGGACGGACACTTTGTTTGCAAGCATCGCTGCTATCATCTGCCTGCAACCGACTTATAATAAGACCTTTAGTTCGGGCTTGCAGCGCTTGGTTGGAACTTTGGTTGGCGGCATTGTGGGGTATTTGATTATTCTGACGGTTTATAAGCTGCCTTTTAGAGAGGTTACCACTTTGTTTATTGCGCCTTTTTCGATTCTGATGGTGATTTACATCTGCAACGTGATTAATCAGCCGGCCTCTGTTAGCATTTCTTGTATCGTTGTTTTGAGCGTCGTCATGTGGCCGGACGGGAACGTCTCCACCGCCTTCATGTACGTTGTAAACCGCATGCTCGACACCAGCATGGGCATTATCGTTGCGATGCTGGTTAATCGCTTTACTTTTACTAAGCGCAGCAAAAGTCGTGAAAACAAATCACACGAGCTGGATATAAATCGGCATAATTGCTAGAGTCTCGCCATTTTTGTTTTGCACGTTGACTTTATTTTTAAAGTGTTTTATAATCTTTTTTGATTTGTTTAAAATTTGAGGACTGAGGATTGCATGAAGATTACGAAGGCTGTAATTCCGGCGGCCGGCCTGGGGACTAGGGTTTTGCCCGCTACAAAGGCTCTGCCAAAAGAGATGTTGCCTATTGTGGATAAACCCGCTATTCAATATATTGTTGAAGAAGCCGTCGCTTCGGGGATTACAGACATTTTAATAATTACAAACCGCGGCAAGGAGCTCATTGAGGATCATTTTGACCGCTCACCAGAACTTGAACAACGCATCTTAAACTGCGGAAAAGTCGAGCTGGCTGACGATCTTGCCAGGATTTCTAAACTTGCTAATATTTATTTTTTGCGCCAGAAGGAGACTTTGGGTTTGGGTCATGCCGTGAACTGCGCGCGATCTTTTGTTGGCAGCGACGCTTTTGCCGTTCTTTATGGCGACGATGTTATTATTGGCGACGATCCGGCTTGCGCGCAGCTTATTCGCGTTTATCAGGAGTTTGGGCGCGCTGTTTTGGGCATTAACAAGGTCTCCGCGGCGGACATCTCTAAGTACAGCTCCTTGAGGGTTGAGCACATTAAGGAAAATATTTTTTCTTGCACCGATATGATCGAAAAACCCGCGAAGGATCAGGTTATGTCGCTGTACTCCATTTTGGGCAGATGCATTTTGACGCCGGATATTTTTGATATTTTGGACACTATAAAGCCTGGCGTTGGCGGAGAAATCCAGCTGACCGACGCTATTAAGGTTCTTGCGAATACTGTGGGTGTTACGGCTGTGGAGTTCACCGGAGTTCGCTACGATATGGGCAATAAGTTGGGCATTTTGAAGGCTTGTGTTGAGGTCGGGTTAAATCATCCAGAAATTGGTGCTGACTTCAAAACTTATTTAAAAGACATTGCTAGCCGCGTTTAGGGCGGTTTAGGTTTAATTGATAAAAGGATCACCGGCAAGTTTGGTGATCCTTAATTTTTTGCTTTTGCTTTTAGCCTAAAATCTCTTTCGGGTTGATAAATTTACCGTCTTTTTTTATGGCCAAATGCAGGTGATATCCGTCGGCTGCCTCGCAGGGGATGTCGTTGATCGAGGCTATTTCTTGTCCTGCTTCTACTGCGTCGTTTGCGTTGACCAAGGTTGTCTCGCCCAGGCCCGAATAATACGCTACAAAGCCGCCCTCGTGCTCCACCACCATGGTTGTGCCATATAACGGATCGTTATATATCTCCTTGACTTTACCGTTTGTAATCGATTTTATCTTGCTTCCTTGCTCGGCCGCTAGGTCGATTCCCTCGTGTGTGCGCCAGTCATTCAACGTCTTCGAAAATACCGGGTTCTCTCCGCTAAAGTCTTTGACGACGTCCTTCGAAGTCGGGTAAACGATGGTACCGCTCGCCTGCGCATTTACCGAGACACTCTGCTGCTCGTCCAATTCCGGCGCTGATCTCGAGCGGCTCATTTGTTTCGGTTCACTATTGGCGTTGTTTGTCGGCTTTCTTGCCGAGTTTTTGGCCGAATTCTCTGTTTTAACCTTATATTTTTGCGAGACGTTCGACACATTTACGTCATCGTCCGGCCCAGCAAACCGCTTTATGCTGTCATAAGTAGTCCAGCCAGCCACCCCCACCGCCAAAACGCAGATCCCCAGCGCTACGTAAAAATTGATGCCCTTCTTTTTATTTTTTTCTTTCGCGTCATTTATTTTTATCTCGTTCATTTTCAACAGCACCTCCGAGTATATCTTTACCGGAAAAATGCCGCCGTATGCACCATAAAATAAAATTTTTGCTAGATAAAATCTAGGTTGCAAGCTCGTTATTTTTTATGCAGCCTCAACGCAGTCAAGTGCAGATCACATCTTTAAACTTTTCGAAGGTCTTCTCGCCGATACCAGAGACATTCTTTATTTCCTCAATGTCCGAAAATCTGCCAATCTTCGTCCTATATTCTATAATCTTTTCTGCCGTCGTCGGGCCAATTCCGTTTAGCTTCTCGTCCAGTTCGTCCGCCGTCGCTGTGTTAATGTTCACCTTTGAAGAATCACCACTTGAGCTCTGCGCATCATTGCCGCTAGTGCTCGAACTCATCCCCGCTTCAAAACTATCACTTGCGCCACCGACTGCGCTGCCTTGCGTATCGGAGTCTACATAAATCACCGACGGAATCGATATCGTCGGAATAAAGAACGCGTTATAAAATAAAATTCCGGCGCACAGCACAAGCGCCACAATAATCAATATTTTTTCGTGATTGTCCTTTACATCCATTGCACGACCCCCCAAATATTTTACTTTTCTAATACAGATTTTATATTATAATTCGAAAATTGTAAACCAATCAAACCCAAAAAATCGCTCTAAATATGAATATTATCCTTTTAATTTTGCAAAATATTTATAATAATTTTTTATTTTACTATTTGTATAATTATGCGTCAAAATTACAAATATCCTAGATAAACCCAAAATTTTATCCGCAAATTTCCGATAATAATCCGCTCTTTTTTTGCAAATAATATTAGTGCAAACGCAAATAATATCTGTATTTTTGAAAAGGAGTGAATGATTATGGCTAAGAATTCAGTCGTTGTCCCAGAGGCTCGTAAGGCTCTTGATAAGTTTAAGATGGAAGCTGCTAACGAAGTCGGTGTGAACCTTAAAGAAGGCTACAATGGCGAATTAACTTCTAGAGAAGCCGGTTCTGTCGGTGGCCAGATGGTTAAAAAAATGATAGAGCAATACGAAAATAACATGAAGTAAGTTAATTAAACATATCAAAAAGCCCTCATTAATCGCAATGAGGGCTACTTTTATGCAAAAAATGACCAAATACGTGATACTTGGTCACCTTTTCTATATGCTATATTTTATACCCCAACTTTGTTAGGATTAAGCGCAATACCTGGCCCCATAGTAGATGAAACCACACAAGACCTAATGTATTGCCCTTTTGCTGCCGCCGGTTTTGCCTTTACAATCGCACCAAGCAAAGCATCAAAGTTTTCAACAAGTTTATCTTTGCCAAAAGAAGCCTTACCGATCATGCAGTGGATAATATTCGTTTTATCCAGCCGATACTCAATCTTACCAGACTTAGCTTCCCTAATAGCCTTAGCAATATCCGGCGCAACTGTACCGGCCTTCGGGTTTGGCATCAAACCCCTTGGGCCCAAAACTTTACCCAACCGGCCAACAAGCGCCATCATATCAGGCGTAGTGATAAGCACATCAAAGTCCATCCAGCCTTCGTTTTGGATCTTCGTAACCATTTCCTCTGCGCCCACAAAGTCTGCACCGGCTTCTTGCGCTAGTTTGGTGTTCTCGCCCTTACAAATGGCCAGCACTCTAATATTCTTGCCGGTTCCATTAGGCAAAACAATAGCTCCGCGCACCTGCTGGTCCGCATGCCGAGAGTCAACCCCCAGCTTAACGTGAACCTCAACAGTTTCGTCAAATTTAGCAGTGGCCGTCTTAACGCAAAGGTCCAAGGCCTCGTCAGTATCATATAATTTAGTTTTGTCGATAAGCTTCGCGCTATCAACATATTTTTTACCGTGTTTCATTGGTTTTCCTCCCTATTAAGTGGTAAAATCGGATTTCTGTCCTCCCACCCGGGTAAATCAATCGATTACTTCTATGCCCATGCTGCGCGCCGTACCGGAAATCATACTCATCGCAGTGTCGACATTTGCAGCATTCAGGTCTTGCATTTTCTGTTCAGCAATCTTTTTGACTTGTTCGCGGGTAATTTTTGCAACCTTATTTTTATTCGGAACGCCCGAACCGCTTTCAATTCCGCAAGCCTTTTTAATAAGTACAGCGGCCGGCGGAGTTTTCGTCACAAAAGTGAACGAGCGATCGGCGTAAACCGTAATGACAACAGGGATAATCAGCCCCGCGTCGTTCTTTGTGCGTTCATTAAACTCCTTAGTGAACGCCATGATATTAACACCGTGCTGACCAAGCGCCGGACCAACAGGTGGCGCCGGAGTTGCCTTGCCAGCAGGAATTTGCAGCTTAATAAAGCCAGTGACTTTTTGAGCCATTTTTTGCACCTCCAAAATTTGTGGTAAAATGCGGAACCAGTTCAAAATTTTCTGGCTCCTCCCACCCGTAGGCATAAAACCTACATCGTGACGAACAGATATCAACCTCGAGCTATCGAAATCTTAACCTCTTGACCTTACTCGAGTTCTTGGGTCCGGGTCCCTTTAAATTCTTCCCCCCTGCGCACCTTCGCTCCTCTTGACTCTTGCGCCTCTATGGAATCGCTCTTGGTACCCTTGCACTCGTATCTTTCCGAGCCTACTTGCTCACCTGGCCCCTTTTTGGGTTCTCTGCCCCTTCATATCCCCTCTTGAGCCCTCATTAGCGCCCTTGCAATGTTCAAAAATCCCGTTCATCACAAAGATAAATCAGTCCGCAAGCTGAACTTGCGATAAATCCAGTTCAACCGGTGTGTTGCGGCCAAACATCATAACGTTGACTCGCACATAATCGTTAGCCGTGTCGAGCTCCTCAACCGTGCCCACATTATCCTCTAGCGGGCCATCAATAATAACAACCCGGTCACCAACGCCGTAATTAACTTCTACCGAGTTTTTCTCAACCCCAAGGCGTTTAACTTCTTCCTCAGTCAGCGGGCTCGGTTTAGACGAAGGCCCCACAAAACCCGTGCAACCTCGAATATTCCTCACAACATACCAAGTCTCATCCGTCAAGACCATCTTGATAAGAACATACCCCGGAAAAACCTTGCGCTCAACCTCGCGCTTCTGGTTATCTTTAATCTCAGTAACAGTCTCCATAGGTACAAAGATCTCTTGAATCAAGTCGCGCAAACCCCTGTTTTCAATAGTCTTCTCAAGGTTCGAGGCAACCTTATTCTCATACCCCGAGTAGGTATGCACAATGTACCATTTAGCTTCTTCTGCCATAACTTCCCCCTAGGCGCATCAGTTGGCAATGTGCATAATCGTGCCAAATCCCATAGTCAAAAGGTAATCTAAAGCACCCACAAAAACCGCACTAACAAAAATTGATGATAAAACAACCCAAGTATCTTTAAAGGTGGATCCAATCGTTGGCCAAACTACTTTTTTTAGCTCGCTTTTGCAATCAACAAAAAATTTACCAATTCGTTTAAATACATTGACTTTGCCATCTGCATGTGCTTTCTTTGCCATAAAAAAGGCCCCCTTTTTAAATTTACTTTGTTTCTTTGTGCAAGGTATGTTTTTTGCAGAACCTACAGTACTTGTTCATTTCAAGCCTGTCAGGATCATTTTTTTTATTTTTCATTGTATCGTAATTGCGCTGTTTGCACTCTGTGCAGGCTAATGTAATTTTTACTCGCATGACGGCACCTCCCGGTATATCGGAATTTTTAGCCTCCCTCTAAAAAGCACAAAAAACACAGCCTTTATTTAGAGGTAAATATACTATACCACAATTCACAAGTTTTCGTCAAGTATTTTCTGTCATATTTTTGCGAGCTTATACTGCGCGGGTTTTCAGGGTTTTGCGTGGCTATTTTCTCTGCTGAGTTTGCTGTGCCTGCGCTGCACTTAGTGTATCAGAAATAAATGTCGATTTTTTCTTTATTTTTTCTGGTTTTATCTTTTTTCCTTTTAGCTTAAATGCCTCTTTCATCGCAATTTGCAGCTCTTTGCTAACCGCCGCACCGATGTTTTCTCGCGCGGTTGTGTCATCAATCGCATTTAAAAATACAATGGTTATTATGGCTTTTGTGTCCAGGTCGCCAGAATCGTACAAATTGCTAAACACCGTGCACAACTTCTTAAACTTATCTTTGGGCTCCTCGCTCGTTAGGACCTCTTTTACCAGCGGCAATGCCTTTTCTCGCGCAAAGGTTACCCCTCTAAAGTTTTCGTAGCTTTCCTTCTCCTGCTGCAAGCTCTCTTTTAGCTCCGGAAAGATATTCGCTATCCTATTCATCAAAAACAGCGAGCTTGCGCTATCTTCATCTTCGCCCTTTTTCTTTTTCTTTGCAATCTTCTTACTACCAGCCTTGCCTGTTGCGCCCCGCACTGTTTCTGCAAAGTCCGCAGCTATGTCCTTGGCTTCTCTTTCGGTATCTAAGTGCGGGTCAAACAGCCAAGTGGAGAGCACCTTGCTCTCCGAACCCTGCGATATTCTGCCGTTCTCTACTTCACAGCTCAAAAGCTCGAACTGATTTTTCGACTCTTCAAAATTCACCGCAAACCCGCTACCCGTCGATTCTTTTGCAAATAATATGGATGTACTATCATTATTCTCGGCTTTAACCTTGTTGTATCCGCTTTTTGACAGCACTTCGCTTAATTTCTCACCTATGATTTTTAGCGCCTTATCCCTCAAAACAGTCACTCCTAATTTATACTCTAATGCTATTTTAGCACATTTTTCTATTGTTGGCTACGGCGCAAAAATTTTTTAATTTTATTGAACCATTTGCGCCAATATGGTAATATTAACTTGTGGGAGGTTTTTTATAATGAAGAAAAAAGTTGTTGCTATTTTGTTTGGCGGCGCCTCTTCGGAACACGAGGTTTCGCGGCGCTCTGCCACTGCTATTATAGAGAATATTTCTAGAGAAAAGTACGATATTTTGCTGGTTGGCATCACCAAAAAGGGCGAGTGGTTCCTTTATAGCGGCGATGTTGCTAAAATTCCGAATGGCGAATGGGAGCAGGACATTCAAAATAAAAAAGCTGCGTTTGTCTCGCCAGATGCCTCGACGGGCGGCCTTTTTGTTCTTGCCGACGGCCAATACTCCACTTTAAAAGTCGACGTTATCATACCTGTTTTACACGGCAAAAACGGTGAGGACGGCACTATTCAGGGGCTTTTTCAGCTTGCCAAGATTCCTTTTGTGGGCTGCGACTTGCTTTCCTCCGCCACTTGCATGGATAAAATTTGCACGAACATTATTTTGGGCTTTGCCGGCGTCAAGAAGGCTAGGTTTGCTTTTTTTACTAAGAACGACTTTAATGAGGACGCCGAGCGCTGTCTTGACCACGTTGAGAAGACTTTGCCGGGTTACCCGGTTTTTGTTAAGCCCTCTAATGCGGGATCTTCTGTTGGTGTTACCAAGGTTACCTCGCGCGAGGGCTTGTCTGGCGCTATAAAGACGGCTCTTAACGAGGACGACCGCGTTTTGGTTGAGGAGGCCATTGTTGGGCAAGAAGTTGAATGCGCTGTTTTGGGGGACGAAAGCCCGATTGCCTCCATTGTGGGCGAGATTGTTTCTGCAAACGAAATTTACGACTACGAAGCCAAGTATATTAACGACAATTCTAAGCTCTACATCCCCGCCCACATCGGCGATGAGGTCTCTAAGCGTATTCGTGAAATTGCAATAAAAGCCTACAAAACCATGAGCTGCTCTGGGCTTGCTCGTGTTGACTTTTTTGTTGAGCGCGGCAGCAATGAGGTTTATTTAAATGAGATAAACACTTTCCCCGGCTTTACTTCTATTAGTATGTACCCTAAACTCTTTGAGCGCACTGGAATCCCGTTTGCGGAGCTTATTGACCGGCTGATTAATCTGGCTTTAAAGAGGGCAAACTTGGATGAATAATAAAGCTATTGGTGTTTTTGACTCTGGACTTGGCGGCCTGACTGCGGTTAAGGAGCTTTTGAAGGTTTTGCCGCACGAGAATATTGTTTATTTTGGCGACACTGGGCGCGTGCCCTACGGCGACAAGAGCCAGAAGACTATTTTGAAGTACGCTTTGCAGGATATCGAGTTTTTGAAGTCTTTGGACGTTAAGATGATCTTGGCAGCATGCGGCACGGTCAGTTCTACTCTTGATGAGAGCGCGGTGAAAATTGACGTTCCGTTTACCGGCGTGGTTAAACCTACCGCCACTGCTGCTGCCAACGTTACTCGAAACAACCGGATCGGGATTATTGGTACTACGGCGACTATTAAAAGCGGTGCGTATCGGCGCGAGCTGCTTAAGATTAATCCGCATTTTCAGATTTTTGAGCAGGACTGCCCTTTGTTTGTGCCTTTGGTCGAGAACGGCTTTATTGAGAGCGACAATCAGGCCACTTTGATTATTGCCGAGAAGTATCTTGCGGGGCTTCGCAACAAGAAGATCGACACTTTGATTTTTGGCTGCACTCACTACCCCATCATCAGCGAGATCATCTCTAGAGTCATTGGTCCGGAGGTTCGCTTGGTTGACTCTGGTCGAGAAGCCGCCGTTTTTGCCGCGAATATCCTTCGGTTTTCCGAGAACTTGGCCGAGCGCAAGACTTCTGGCTCGTGTACTTTTTATGTTAGCGACACTGTGAGCAGTTTTTCGAAAAATGCCGAACTTTTTCTGCAGCAGAACGTCACTTCGAAGGTTAAAATGGTCGATATTGAGAAGTACTCGCCGGCCTCTTTTAGCGAGAGGTTTACATAATCCGATGCTGCGGCAGTACAAGAATCCGGTTGTGTCTGTTTTTAGCCGCCAGGCCTGCAATGGACAAGTTGAGGAATTTGAGTTTTCGGCTCCGTGCCGCTGCTGTGTTGACTCTGCGCTTGGGGCGGCGGATATTTCTTACGACGAGGTCACTGACGGCTGCCGGACTGCCTGCACCATCAAGGTTTTGGGTCCGGGCTCTGTTTGTGTATTGCGAAACGGCGTGCAATCGGTTAAACTTATATTTGAGAAAAACGCTCGCCATGTTTGCACTTATTTTACCGAGGCTGGGAGCTTTGATTTGGGCGTTTTGGCGCATGATTTGGCTTGCGATTTTGGTGATGGTCGTTGCCGTATTGCTATTCGTTACGCTTTGGACTCCGGCGGCGCGGCTTTTAGCGAGAACGAAATTGTTGTGGATGTTAAGGAGGATGACGGGGATGTCTAAGATC
Organism: uncultured Eubacteriales bacterium; assembly: GCA_948537335.1. Classification (GTDB taxonomy): domain Bacteria; phylum Bacillota; class Clostridia; order Oscillospirales; family Acutalibacteraceae; genus CAG-557. The sequence continues at coordinate 16,663 of CAOUJG010000005.1, read as the reverse complement.
GTGTTTGGGGCTATTGACGATTTGAAGAGGATTATTGGCGCTGCTATTGACGCGGCTGTTAAGAGTGAGGCTTTGCCGCCTGTTTATGAGGCCATTTGCGTTAATGTGGAGACTCCTGCTGACCGCAAAAACGGGGACTTTTCTTCTAATGTTGCTATGGTGAATGCCAAGAAATTTGGTATGGCACCCATTAAAATTGCGGAGATTATCGGTCAGAACTTGGATTTGAGCGATAGTCTTTTTGACCGGTTCGAGATTGCCGGGCCTGGGTTTATCAACTTTTTCTTTGCTAAAGAATTTTACGCTTCTGTTGTGAACGATATTTTGGCGCTTGGCGCTGACTACGGCCGTTCTGACTTTGGGCGTGGCAAGAAGGTTATGGTTGAGTTTGTCTCGGCGAACCCCACCGGCCCCATGCACATGGGAAATGCTCGTGGTGGCGCTTTGGGAGACTGCTTGGCTGCGGTTTTGGATGCGGCTGGCTTTGATGTTTGGCGCGAGTTTTATATAAATGACGCGGGGAATCAGATTGACAAGTTTGGGATGTCCTTAGAGGTGCGCTATTTGCAGCTTCTTGACGGCGAGAAAAATCACCCGCTGCCCGAGGATAGCTATCACGGTGAGGATATTAAGGATTTGGCACAGGAATTTATCGATTTAAACGGCGACAGCTACTTGAACGTCGACCCGGCCATCCGTCAGCAGGCGTTGATTGACTTTGCGCTGCCGAAGAACATCACTAAGATGATGGTTGACCTCGAGAAATACCGCATCGTTTTTGACAAGTGGTTCCACGAGAGCGACCTGCACAACAACGGCGAGATTACCGAGACTATCGAGATTTTGAAGAATAACGGCATGACTTATGAGCTCGACGGCGCTTTGTGGTACAAGGCGACTAAGTTTGGCTCCGAGAAGGACGAAGTTTTGGTCCGCCAAAACGGTAACCCCACCTATTTCGCCGCCGATATCGCTTATCACCGCAACAAATTCGTTAAGCGCGGCTTTGATCTTTGCATCGACATCTGGGGCGCCGATCACCACGGGCATGTCGCGCGCGTCAAGGGCGCTATGGACGCTATTGGCCTGGATGGAAATAATCTGGAGGTCATTTTGATGCAGCTTGTGAAGCTCGTTAAGGACGGTCAGGTCGTCCGCATGAGCAAGCGCACCGGCAAGGCCATTCAGCTCGCCGACCTTTTGGACGAAGTCTCGGTGGACTCGGCCAGGTTCATTTTTAACATGCGCGAGGCCAACACTCAGATGGACTTCGACCTCGATTTGGCGGTCAAAGAGGATGCTCAAAACCCCGTTTACTACGTGCAGTACGCGCACGCCCGGATTTGCAGCATTTTGCGGGCGCTTGAAAAGGAGAATATTCGGCCTCGGGCTTGCTCTTTGACAGAACTTTCTTTGCTTGACACCCCGGAAGAGCGCGATTTGATCCGGCATTTAGCCATGTACACCGGTGAGATCGTTGACTCTGCTAAAAGTTACGATCCGACCCGCATCACGCGCTATGTGATCGCCTTGGCCACTCTGTTTCATAAATTTTACAACTCTTGCCGCGTTAATTGCGACGACGAGCCCTTGATGTTCGCGCGGATTAGCCTATGCGTCTGCGTGAAGACCGTCATTAGCAACGTTTTGAATATGCTTAAAATCAGCGTGCCCGAAAGCATGTAGGTTTTCAAAATTAATACCCCGGTTGCCGCCCTGTGTTGCGACATCTGGGGTATTTTCTTTTACAGAAATTTATTTAATTATTAATCAAATTGTGGACAAATCCGGTAAGCTCGGCCTCTTGCCCTTTGCTCACTTTTATTGCGTGGACCTCGTTATTTTGCACATCAATCAAGATTTTCAGCTCGTTTAAATCTGTAAGATCCCCGGCATTCCGGCCCACCGTGTACACCAAAACTTTCTTGTTTTTAAACGGGTGCGTCATTATGTATTCGCTCAAAATCGGCGACACTCGGCCAACGCACACACCAGAGCCAAACGCCAACAGATCATATTCGCTCAAAATATATTTAAGCTCGTGCGAGGGGTAATTCACCGTGACTGTGTAGCCATTTTTCGCTAAATAATCAGCAAGTGCCACCGTTAATTCGGCCTCTGCTCCGTGTTTCGTCGGCTGATAAACCACCAGAGCGGACTTTTTGCCGCTTCCAAACTTCAGTTCCTTGGGTTCACGCCGGGCATTTAGCGCCTTTACACCATTTTTTAGCCAAAAAGAAAACAAAAACAGCACGAACAGCAAAATCAAGAAAATTACCGCTAAAAAGCCCATCAGACTCGCCTCCACAAATCAATTTTGCGCAAGCTATTCCACCTTTTTTACGAAAGCCTTCATTGTTAAATATTGGCTATCCACGATTGTGCGCTCGTGAACTCCAGCTCCCATCACGCCGAACGGGTCTTTGGCCGTGATTTCAAACGTCAAGAATTTGCCGTCGATCTTCACAAGTTCCGATTCAAACTTCACCTGCGTTCCCACCGGGGTGGCGCAAAAATGCTGAATATTCATGGACCTCCCCACAGTGGTGAGGCCTTTTTCTAAGTGGTCCTCCAAGCTTTTGCACGCGGTGGACTCCATAAAATAGATCATCGAAGAAGTCGACAAAACATCCAAATTCCCCAACTCCTGCGATTTATAAGTGTCCTTTTTTTGAACAGTGTAGTCTAGCTCCCCTTTTGTCCCCAATGTTAACAAAAAAAATTCCCCCAAACGCGCATAAATACGTCCACCTGGCCGTCAAAATATTTCATAAATCAGCTCAAACGCAATTATTATATATCTTTCCCATTAATTGTCAATAAAATTTGGCTATTTATTCAATTTTGTTTGATTAGTCCATGTTATACAAAACCTTTAGTCTTTCTATGCCTTTTTCGATTTTATCGTGCGAGTAATCGTACTTTGCCAAGGTTTCATCACCGAATTCATGCGCTTCATTAAAAAAGTTCAGCGCCAATTCAAAGCGTCTGGCCGTTTTTTGCTTGTCCAGACCGTCAAAAATCAGCCTCTCCGCCTTGTTAAAGTTTTTATCCGCTATCAGCTTTTTTGCCATTCTCTCTAAGATGTCGTCTTCCAGCTCCGTTGCGGAATCTTCATCCTCGTCCACGTCCAAAATCGTCTTCACCTTGTCTTTTCCAAAAAGAATCGCCGCAAACGTGTTAGCAATCGCCTCTATTTGCCGCTCCATCCAGTCTTTTTTGATACCCATAGTTCTATTCTCCTTCGTTTTTTACAAAATTATAATCACAGTGTCAGCTGCTCTGGCCCGTCCACACTTGAATTCGGCACCGTTCCCGCGGCGGGTAAGTTCTTTGGCCGATAATACCTCGCAACGTCCGTTAAGCTCTTTGGGTCAAGCTCCTTTGCGGCAACAACGCGGTGCCCCTTTCTCAGGCTCATTACCGAGACGCCCTGCGTCGACTTCGTTGTCTTAGCGTTAAGCATGCTCGTGTTAAAGACCAACGCCCGCCCTGCCGACGAAGTCACCACAAAATCTTTTTCCTCGCCCAAGTACTTAATCTCCACAACGCGCGATTTATCCGAATAAGCCTTGACCAGCTTTTTTCTGTTCGTCTTGGTTTTGTAGGCCTCGAGTGTCACCTTGGCGACCTTGCCGTTTTCAAAAAAGAACAGCACGCATCCTGCATAATTCTGTGTTGCAATCATGCACAAGGCCGATTCATCCGGCTCCATCTCTAGCTTGGCCGGCACAAATTCTCCAAGCACGCTCGCCTTCGAATCCGCAAAATCCGCAACCTTTGCCTTATAGACCTGCTGCCTATCCGTAAAAAATAGCAAATCAAAATTATTGTTCGCTTCGATGGTCTGCAGGATTTCGTCCCCGTCTTTTAGCTTCTGATCGCTGCTCATCCGCAAGGACTGCGGCGTGATCTTCTTGAAATACTGGTGCTTCGTAAAGAACAGGTGCACTGGATAATCCGGCACTTCTTCCTCCACGTCAGCCTCGGCCACGTCCTCCTTGTATATTAGCATAGTTTTCCTCGGTTTGCCATACTTTTCTGCAATATTTTTTAATTCTTGCGCGATTATTTCCTTTATTTTTTTGTCGTCGTTCAAAATCGACTCTAAATCTTTGATTAGCTCCTTTAGCCGCTCGATTTCGTCCGTCCGCTTCAGGATGTACTCTCGGTTCAAGTGCCGCAGCTTTATCTCCGCCACGTAGTCTGCCTGCACCTCGTCGATGTCGAAACCCTGCATCAAGTTGGGCACCACCATCGATTCTTCCTTCGTGTTTCGGATGATTTTTATCGCCTTGTCTATGTCCACAAGAATCTTCTTGAGGCCCGCCAGTAGGTGCATCTTGCTTTTCTGCTTATGAAGATCAAACTGCGTTCTGCGGCGCACGCACTCCGTTCTAAAGGCAATCCACTCGCAAAGTAGCGCTCTTACTCCCAGCACTCGTGGCGTGGCGTTTATCAGCACATTGAAGTTGCACGAGAACGAATCCTCAAGCGGCGTCATTCTGTACAGCTTTTGCATGAGTTTTTCTGCGTCTGTTCCCCGTTTTAGGTCGATCGTTATCTTCAGGCCTTCTATTCCCGTTTCATCGCGGATGTCCGAGATTTCCCTCACGCTGCCCTTTTTCACAAGATCAATGATCTTTTCGATGATCGCTTCTGAGGTTGTGGTGGGCGGAATGCTGCTAATGTCAATGCAGTTCTGCGCTTTGTCGTAAGTATACCGCGCGCGCACCTTTATGCTGCCGCGTCCCGTTTTGTAAATCTCGGCCATGGCCTTTTCGTCGTAAATTATGCTGCCTCCGCCGGTAAAGTCGGGCGCCAGAAGCACTTTGCTTATATCCGCTTCCGGGTCTTTAATCAGCATTGTCGTCGCTTTACAGACCTCTCGCAGATTGAAGGGACAAATCGAGCTTGCCATGCCTACGGCTATCCCCGTATTCGCATTCACCAAGATCGACGGAAAGCTCGCCGGCAACAGGGTCGGCTCCTTTTGCGTGTTATCATAGTTGTCCACAAAATCGACGGTGTCCTTGTCGATATCCTTAAAAAGCTCCTCACAGATGTCGTCAAGCCGCGCCTCGGTGTATCGCGAAGCTGCGCACATCATGTCTCTAGAATAAAATTTACCAAAATTTCCCTTAGAATCCACATACGGGTGCAACAAGGCCTCATAGCCGCGACTCAGACGCACCATGGTATCATAAATCGCGCTGTCTCCGTGCGGGTTGAGCTTCATCGTTTGCCCCACTATATTCGCCGACTTAGTCCTGGCCGAGCCCAAAAGCCCCATCTTGTACATTGTGTAGAGCAACTTACGATGCGACGGCTTAAAGCCATCTATCTGCGGGATGGCCCGCGACAAAATCACACTCATCGCGTACGGCATATAGTTTTTCTCCAGCGTACTCGCAATTTTTTGCTCCACAATTTCGCCCGCACCGTTAATTACTCCGTGCGTCCGGCCACCATTCCCATTTATATCCTTTGAAAAATCTTTTTTCTTTGATGCCAAAACTTTTCACCTCCGTAACCTTTGCGCGGCCGCTCAGCTGATATCCGCGACGTCAATGTAAAGATGCCCGTTCTCCACAATGAACTCCTTGCGGCCCGCTATGTTGTCCCCCAGCAGCACGTCAAACATCTGCGCCGTCCGTTGCGCGTCCTCTGGCATTATCTTTATCAGCCTGCGCGTTTTCGGGTTCATCGTCGTCAGATTCATCATGTCCGGCTCGTTCTCGCCAAGCCCCTTCGACCGCTGGATCGTATACTTTTGCGTTCCCAAGCCCTTTATGAAGTCCTCCTTTTCCTTTTCCGTGTACGCAAAGTACGTCTCGCTCTTCGTGTTGATCTCATAAAGCGGCGATTCCGCGATGAAAACCTTGCCCTCGTCGATCAGTCGGGGCGTCAACCGATAAATCATCGTCAACAGCAGCGTTCGGATCTGAAAGCCGTCCACGTCGGCATCCGTACACAGAATCACCTTGTTCCACCGCAGCAAATTTATGTCAAACGACGCCAAATCCTTGCTCGCCTTAGATTTTATCTGCACTCCGCAGCCCAGAACCTTAATGAGGTCTGTTATAATCTCGCTTTTAAAAATCTTGTTATAATCGACCTTCAGACAGTTCAAAATTTTGCCGCGAATCGGGATAATCGCCTGAAAATTCGGGTCGCGCGCCTGTTTGCAGGCTCCCAGCGCAGAGTCGCCCTCCACGATAAATAGTTCGCGCTCCGACACATCCTTACTCCGGCAGTCCACAAACTTCGCAACCCGGCTCGTGATGTCCATATTGCTCGTCAGTTTCTTTTTGATGTTAAGGCGCGTCTTTTCCGCATCCTCGCGGCTTCGTTTGTTTATGAGCACCTGCGCCCCGATTTTTTCGGCGTCCGTCGGGTTCTCAATAAAATAAACCTCCAACTGATGCCGGAACATCTCGACCATGGCGTCCTGTATGCCCTTGTTCGTTATCGATTTTTTCGTCTGGTTCTCATACGACGTCACGTTCGAAAACGACGAAACCACCACGACCAAGCAGTCCTCCACGTCGGCAAACGTTATCTTACTCTCGTTTTTGTTGTACTTCCCGCCCTGCTTCAAGTAGGAATCGATCTGATACACAAACGCGTTCTTCACGGCCTTTTCGGGCGCGCCGCCGTACTCCAGCCAGCTCGAGTTGTGGTAGTACTCGGCCCCGCTTACTTTGTTCGAAAACGCAAACGCGATGTTTATCTTCGTTTTGTAATATGGCTTGTCGTCGCGGTCGCGGACCTTTTTTTCGCCCGTCCAAAACTGCACCGGAGTCAAAAAGTCCTCTTCAACGAGCTCCTTAACGTGGTCCACAATGCCGTTTTCGTACTGAAACTCAGATACCTCGAAGCTTTCGCCCGCCTGGTACCGAAAAATAAACTTCAAACCCGCATTAACAATGGCCTGGCGCTTCATTATGTCAAAAAAGTACTCCTGGCTTATGTTTATGTCCGTAAACACCGCCAAGTCGGGCCTCCAGCGAATCTTCGTTCCGGTGTCTTTACCACCATACGGCTCCTTTTTTAAACCGCCGACATTCTCGCCCTTTTCGAAGTGCAAGCCATAAACAAAGCCGTCGCGCTTTATCTCAACGTCCATATACTCCGATGAATACTGCGTGGAGCACAGCCCCAAGCCGTTTAGCCCCAGTGAGTACTCGTAATTTTGCGCCGCAGCGTTGTTATACTTGCCGCCCGCGTAAAGCTCGCAAAAAACAAGCTCCCAGTTGAACTTGCCCTCGTTTTTGTTAAAGTCCACCGGAATCCCTCTGCCGTGGTCTTCTATCTCTATCGAGTGATTCTCAAACAGCGTCACCACTATCTCCGCGCCAAATCCCTCTCGCGCTTCGTCAATTGAATTCGACAAAATCTCAAAAACCGAGTGCTGGCATCCCTCTATTCCGTCCGAACCAAATATAACCGCCGGCCGTTTGCGCACTCTGTCGGCACCCTTCAGCGACGATATGCTGTCATTCCCATAATTTCGCGCTTTTAATTCCATAAACATCCCCCATTTTGCGACCTCTACTATTATGTTACGCAATGCCCCAGCTATTGTCAACCCCGCGGCGGCAAAACTAAAGAGACCCCCATATTGAAAAAGGAATCTCTCGTTAGTTCATTCTGGCAAAAACCTTGCGCCTACGAATTATATTTTACTTTTATTTCCTCAAAATAATCGGTCTTTGCGGCGTATTCCCACCACAAACTTTTTCTATTAGCCTCGCCCTGGCCCCACGGCTTGCATATACAGTGCAATATTACTGGGTTTTCATACGCATCTTGCATCTCGTCTGCAGTATATCGGTCCCTAGCTAACAAAGCCTCCGCGTGTGACCTGGCCGCTTCTACGGTCCCAAAATTAAATATCCCGTACTTGGCAGGCAAAAAGTCTGTGTTTTTATAACAAACCACGTTTATAACTGTCTGGTCGTGCTGCTCAAGCCTGTCATTATTATTTTCAATAAACTTTTCAAACTTTGCCTCCATATTGTCGGCTCTCAGCTTCGCTAAGTTTACCAACATCACGCCGGCACATATAAAATGGTCATTTTTTATTCCAAACTTCTCTGTCCCACGGACGTTGCTATCCAAAAAGCCCCTATAATAAAGCCCGTCCATGCTTATGTTATACATATCCGTAAAATCGCCCAAAACTAAGACGTCCCCGTCCAGCCAAATGATCTTTTCTATTTCTGGCAGCAAAGATGACAAAGACAGTCGATAATACGTCGGTGTCGTTATATGGCCCCTATCGTTCGCCTTTTTATAGCGGTCCTGCATATCGATAAACGTTATTTTGCACCTATTTTTGTATTTATCCTGCAGACTCAAGATTCTCTGCTTATTCTTACCCGCAAAGCCGCCCGGCGTCATAATGTAAATATCGTATTGCGTGTTGCTGTTAGAATTTATCATCATCGACGTTATCGCAACTATCGTCGGGTACGTGTAATTATCGTCCGCCGCCATCGCCACCGGTATTACCATCGGCTGACTATAACCGCTGTGGGCTGCCATCAGCATTGGGTGCCCACCTGGCGTATATTCCTCCTTTTGGTTCCAAACAAATGCAAACGCTACGCTAAATAAAATCGCAGCACAAGCCACCACAACCAACCAAAGTCTGCTTTTTAACGTCTTTTTTTCACACATCCGTTGCAAAATCTCCTTTTTTCATATTTTAAAAAATTAAAAATGGACAAACCCTTACCTGGCGTTCAAATATTAGTTGTTTTTAGTTAAACAATGCTTGAAAATCTGTGCCTAATTTGAATTCACACAAATTTATCAATTCGTCACCCTTAGCCTCTATTTTGGGTACAAGGGCTTCTGGAATATCACTTTTGCCTGCAAAAGCAGCAGTTATAATGCAGGAGCCCACAGCATTTGCGGCTTGTTCACGAATATCATCATCGCTAAGCTCTAAGTTTAGCGATTGGTACGCCATCTTAATTAATCGAATCGGAAAAAACAAATTATACATGGCAGCAAAATTAGCGGTATTCTTACTTAAAACGTTGGCCACAGGCGATTTGATTTTGTCCTTCGTCACACCCAAAATCTGGCTTAGGGCTCTTCATGTCCATTCCGGCATTTACTTGCTAAAAGTTGAACTTATCCAAAAATTCATTAGAAACCCCTTTCTCCTAATATAACATCGTACAAAGTGGCGGAGAGATGGGGATTCGAACCCCAGAAACCGCTTTAACGGTTTACACGATTTCCAATCGTGCTCCTTCGGCCAGCTCGGACACCTCTCCAAAAATAGATTTAATTATTATAACAAAAAAATCTGTAAAAGTCAAAGATTTCTGCTTTGGTGCAAATACCGAGGAGCCCCAAATGCAGGGTGAAATCGATGACGATATAGCTGAAGATTTAATAAAAAATGAAGACAGCCTCTCTTCGTCCGTGGTAACCACAAATGAAACCTCTTCTTCAATTACATGCGACCTAGATTTAACTGAGTGTTCCGACATCAACGAGCAATAAGTTATTTCTCGTTCTTCAATAACTCTCGCACAAATGCGAATTTTTGTTTATCGCCTTTTTCGCAGATATGCTCCGGAGGAAACTTTTTTGCCTTCGTCTACCTGAACAAACAGCTTCTGCATCGCGTGAGGAGCGGATTCAACCTCGTTACCCCATTGGTCTAAAATTTTCTCAACCTTTATTTCAAATGGCTTGCGGCCTGACTCCAGCACGTCTAAGGTGTCTCCCTTAGAAAATTTATTCCGCTGAGTTATTTCTGCCATTCCGTCATTAAAGCCATCACAAACCGCGACGACATCATATTTTCGGATGTAGCCTCCGTTTGAGTATATCTGGCCGGGCTCGTTTCCAAAAAAGAAACCCGTGCTGTACTCTCTGTGGCTGATTTTCTCTAGCTCGTCGATAATCCACGGCTCAATGGGCTTTCCGCTTATGCATAGATCCACTGCATTGCGGTAGGCATTCGTCGTTGTCGCCACATAGTAGGCGGACTTCGCCCTACCTTCAATCTTCAGGCTCGTCGCACCCGCATTTATCACCTCTGGAATGTGGTTGATCATACATAGGTCGCGCGAATTCAGTATGTACGCCCCGCCGCTTCCCTCCACAATAGGGAAAAGCTGCCCTTCTCTGTTTTCTTCAACCAAGCTATACTTCCAGCGGCACGGCTGCGCGCAGTCACCTCTGTTGGCGTCGCGGCCCGTTAAATAGCTCGAGAGCAAGCATCGGCCCGAGAACGACACGCACATCGAGCCATGCACAAAAACCTCTAATTCTAAATCTGCATCTGTTTTGGCTCTGATCGTAGCGATCTCTTCGAGCGTTAACTCCCTTGCCAAGATAACCCTCTTGGCGCCCAGCTCGTAAAAAGCCCGCGCTGTCAAATAATTCACCACGCCGGCCTGCGTCGAGATGTGAACGTCCACATCCGGCGCATATTTTTTTGCCAGCTGCAAAACGCCCACATCCGCGACGATAATCGCGTCCACCCGCGCGTCTGCTAGCTTTTGAATAAACGATGGCAGCTCTGTAACCTCGTCGTTATGCGGCAATGTATTGCATGTAATGTACACTTTGGCACCATTTTTGTGCGCAAATTCTACTGCTTTTACGATTTCTTCTTCGCTAAAATTGTTCGGCGCCGTTCTCATGCCAAACGCCTGCCCTGCCAGGTATACTGCGTCCGCGCCAAAATTCACCGCCGCCATCAACCGCTCCATGTCGCCCGCCGGAGCCAAAACTTCGGGTCTTTTTGCAAAAATATTTTTATCTCTCAAAACTTTCTTCCTTCTCAAAAAAATTAAGATATACCGGCCTTCTTCAAGTTCACATTATGCTCCGAGAACGTCTTCGCATAGAAGGTTTTGCCCTCTTTATTGTGGCAATAAAAGTAATACTGCGTTGATTTGTGGTTCAATACCGCTTCGATGGCCGCCATGCCAGGGTTACAGATAGCTCCCGGGGTGAGGCCTCTTTTTTTGTAGGTATCATAAGGGCTTTCGTAATTCTCCCGAACCTCTTCTGGAGCTTTGTCCTTGTTTCTATATGGGTACCAAACCGTCGAGTCTATGCACAGGCAACTATTTATTGCATCTCCAAACGGTGAAAGGCCCCCATTTTTCGAAGTACTCAGCCTGTTCTCTATTACCGAAGCTATCCCCAGCATGTCCGCGTCGTTCGAGGCCTCAGCCTGAATCATCGACGCAATAATTATTAAATCCTCTATCGGCATGGACTTACGCTCTGCCACGGTCTTTATGCTAACTTTTTCGTTCGACTCATCGGTAATCAGCTTTTTCGAGATCTTGTTGTTAAAATTATTCAAAAACTTCTTTATCACGGTCTTCGGCTCAACATTCTTGTAAAAGCTGTATGTGTCGGGAAACAAAAAGCCCTCCAGCCTGTAAATCGTGTCTGCAGCCGACTTCCGCTCCTTCAAAAAGCTATAGTCCTTGTCAAATTCGCTGGATTTGCAGGCACCCATGAACTCTTCGGCCGAGCAAATCTCGTTGCTTTCAAGAATAGCCGCAATCTCCATTACGTTCTTGCCCTCAGGGATCGTCACGTCCACGATGTCGGTATCTATCCGGTTCGCGTTCGACTGCAAATAATTAACAATGGCCTCGTAGTCAAGATTCGCCTTTATCTCGAACGTGCCCGGAATAAACTTTTGCGAGCCCTTGGTAAAAAACAGGTACAGCTTGAAGAACGTCGGCTGATTTATGACTCCGTTTTCGCGCAGAATGTCCACCACCTGGCTCTTCGACGCGCCTTTGGGGATCTCCACGCTAAAAGTGTCGTCCTGCCTCGTGATGGCCAGCATGTCCAGCGTTCCAAAAAGAACAAATTGCCCCAGCATAATGCAGACCGCCGCAATCATGCCGATCCAAACCATCTTAAAAAGCTTTGCATTTTGCGGTGACTTTTTAACCGTCGGCGCATTTTTAGAGGCCTTGCGTCTACCGCTTCCACGCGTCTTTTTGCCGCCATCGCTATAGCTCATCAGGTCTTCCATCGGCTCCTTGTCCAGGCTCGCGTCATTTATTTCAACCTCAAAATTTTCTATCTTCTTTTTTCTCCCGTCAAAGTCAAAATCCTTGTCGTCACTCATCTTTGCCCTGCCTCCTTTTTGGCTTGTCTCACCAGCGCTAGCCCAAGCCTTGCTCAATCAATATTTCAATCGCCCTATTTATCTCTTCAATCGGCTTGGGTACTCCGTTTTCGCTACAATTAACAACCTTCCAACCAAGCTTTTGTACCGAATACATTGCCGACTCCCGGCATTTCTTCAAAAACTCTACGTCCTTTTCATGCAAATCCTTCTTCGAGTCGTCCCCGTTATATCGCCCACGCATCAGCTTTTGCGAGACTTCCACCGGCATGTCCAAATAGACAACCAAGTCCGGCCGCGGCAACTCCAGCTTCCCGTACTCATAATCTTCCATCCACTCGATGTACTCGTTCCACTGAGCTTCCTCGAGCCGGCAAAGCTGATATATCGCGTTCGACGTCGTATACCGGTCCGCAACAATAGTCTGCCCGCCTTCGTACTTATCCTTCCAGAACCGCTTGTAGCTCGCGTACCGGTCCACCGCGTAAAAAGAAGAAGCCGCATAAACATTCACGTCGTCCGGAGAATCGCCAAACTCCGAGTTAAGGTACATCCTAACAAGCGCAGAAGAAGGCTCGGTGTAGTCAGGAAAGCTCAGTTTGCAAACCGTCTTGTTCTTTTGCTCAAGCTTTTCGCAAATCAGCTTAGTCTGAGTCGCCTTTCCGCTGCCGTCCAAGCCCTCTATAACGATGAACTTTCCCGTGTTCATGGCCGTTCTCCCTTTAGCTGCGAAAAATATTTCTTAACCTTGACCTGCTCTCCGCACGACATCTGGCCCTCCGGGCACTTTCCGTTGATGCAAGGCGGCCCTGCCTTTTTAAAGATGTTCGGCGCGACTTCCGAAACCAACCGCAGCATCTCCGCCGCAAGTTGCCGAATCTCCCACTGCGCCCGATTGCAACAGCGATGCGCAAAAAAATTCATCAAACTGCGCGCATTAAATGTGCAGACAAGCTTAGTCTCGCAAGCATTGGGCAGAACATACCTCGCATCTTCAATCGCCTTTTTCTCCGCCAATTTCTCTGCAACTTTTTCGTCTTTTCCGCCATTCATCAAGCTTTCCTTATGCTTCTTCTTCAAAATTTGCACTAAACTCTCGTAATGCTGGGCGTCCTCTTGCATAGCACGCAAGAATTCTTCCTTGGCCTCGCTTATTTCCGCTATTTCCGGTGGCAGTACAAATTCAAAATCGCTTGTTTTTACGTATCGCTGGCTTTGCACGCTATACGAAGCCATCCGATGTCTCGTCAGCTGCGCGAGCAACGACCGCGACACTCCCTCGATAGCAAACGTGAATGTAACGTGCTCCGTTGGACTTTCGTGCCCTAATTCGGCCAACATATTCACAAAGTTGGTCACCTTTTCGTCGGTCAACCCCTGCCGGATGCCATCCGCGCCCACCGGCGAATAGCAAAGTTTGGCAGCACAGGCTATTAATTTTTCCGGCTCATTCGTATGCGAAATCAAACTCACTTTTAACAAATTTGTCACGTCCTTTATCTTAATTTTACTACTATTTTACGCTTTGTTAAACCTTTTTTTTAGCGCCAGCAGAGACTTTTTTTCTATCCGAGAAACATAAGATCTAGATATATTGAGCTTTTTGGCCACTTCTCGCTGCGTCAAAGGAATTTTTCCGCCAAGGCCATATCGCAATCTAACGATGATTCTCTCGCGCTCCGACAGCACCTCATCTATGTACCTATACAGGCTTTCCGACTTGATTTTCGTGTCCAGCTCCTCCACAATCAAGTCCTCTGTCGCCATCACGTCCATCAAAACTAGCGCGTTTCCGTCCTTATCGGTATCTATCGGCTCGTTCATCGAGACATCCTGCGCCGATTTCTTGCAATTTCGAAAAAACATCAAAATCTCGTTTGCTATCCTTGCACTGTGGCTCTGAATTCTCTTGTCTAATAATGTTTGAATTTGCCTCATCACTGCCAAACAAGTATATATGCACATTTTCTCCATCCCAAACTATCTTTCTTATAAATGCTTTTAATGCATTTCGCTTCTCTTCGATACTCATTTGTTCAAACATTTTGTTAAATGATAGCATCATATTTTTTACATTTTCAAAACCTGCCTCAGAAAAATTCTGTTGTTCTGCAAAATCATTCAAACTTTTTATTCTTTCCTCAATCTGAACTTTTTTCGCATCAAGTTTTTCTATTTCTTCAATAATATACTTTTGAGAAGTTTCATTCAATGCTGTGCATAAAGATTTTACCAAAATTTTAATGTCTTTTTCCAATTGGCTGCGCGCGTTGGTTAACTCCGAGAGCTCATCTTCGTAGCTTTCATTCTGCCTAAATAAATTATTTTTTATCACCTCTAATTGAGCCGAAAATTCAGATTTATCCTCCGTAAGTTTTTTTATCTCTTCGCATACAGCTTTATCTAATGTATTGCCGTTTGGATTTTTCATTTGGCAGTTATGTAATCGGCTTTTCTCTTTTGTCTGGCAAAGGTAACTATATATGTACTCACCTTGCGCATTTTTTCTTTGGCTTAATTTTGGTCTCATATAATCTCCGCAGTTGCCACAAAACAACAAACCTGAAAGCAAAGCAGCATTACTTTTTGGCTTGTGATAAGATTTTGATGAATTTTGTAGCAATTGTTTTCTAACTTTAAGCCAATCTTCCGATGATATTATACCCTTGTGCTTTCCAACCGACACTATCCAATCCTTCATATCCCGAATGCAATTATGCTTTCCTTCTTTTTGAAGGGTCTTATTATATGCCATCACAGCGTGTTCACCATTAAAGTTTTCTTTAACGTTAATATCTTCAGAAAATTCAACACCATTTTTCAAGAAAAAATCAAACGCATTTTTATCTGCAACCATATAAACTGGGTTCGTTAATATATTTCTTATTGTAAATCTGCCAAAATTTTTTCCATTTTTAGTTTTTACATTATTCTGTAATAAGTATGTTTCTACTTTTGTAAGAGAGTTTGTTTCAAGAAATTTTTTAAATATTGTTTTTATTATTTTAGCTTCTTCTGGAACTATTTTTAATTTAAACATTTGTTTTGATTTACCGTTGACAACTATTTGCTCAACTTTTTCTGATTTATATCCTGTTGGAGCCACTCCACCCAGCCATCTGCCTGTCTTTGCTAACATTAGCATATTGTCTCTTATTCTTTCTGCAATAGTCTCTCGTTCAAGCTGTGCAAAAACAGACGATATATACATCATAGCTCGGCCCATCGGTGTACTTGTATCAAATTGCTCTTTTACAGAAACAAAATCTATACCCCTGTCAATCAAATCTGTTATTAATGAGGAAAAGTCACTTACATTTCTGCTTATTCTGTCAAGGCGATAACATACGATGCATTTGACTTTATCCTTTTTCAAGTCTTGCATCATTTGCCCGAACATTGGCCTTTTTAAATTTTTGGCCGAAAAGCCTTCATCTTCATAGATTACAATGTCTTCATCTTTAACGTTTTTATTATGTACTAAAATATATTCCTTGCACATTTCTACTTGGTTTTCTATCGACTCACCTTTCCCAGTATATTTAGACTTTCTACTATAAATATAATACATTCCTAATTTTTTACCTTTCTATCCATATAATCTGAAATTATCTTCGCACAAACCTTAGAAACAGAGCACTCTTCCTTTTTTGCTATGTTTATAATTCTTTCCTTTAGGTCTTTGCTTACAGTTAATATTATTCTAGAATTATTTTCAGAAATTGCCATGCTTTTCATCTCCAATCGTTTACACAATCATAGCATAGTGATTCACCAAAGTCAAGCGCTCTAAAATAAAAAGGTATTTTAGTCTACTTTTTTAATATCTCTGTTAGTAACTGTATTTTTTGTTCTTTGCTGCATTTCAATTTGTCCAGATATTTTTTAACACTTTGTGCATGTATTTTTGCAACTTCTGCTTCAATTTTATTGGATTCATTCTTAGGTTTATGTATATATATGTTCATAAATCACCTGCCTCTATAAATTACATTAATTTATATTGAAAGTTAGTTTTAAATATAGCCTATTCATTTTCGCAAAATATTTCAGCCTGCTGGTGGTTACAGCATCACACGGTTCTTACGTTCCCCACACTGGGACTGCACTCTGGGACTTAACCTCGACTGTGGACAGGAGTATCATTATAGATTGCTGGATTCATCGCGGATTTGCCACCACGCAAATTTTATATCTGGATGTTTACCGCTCGCTCAATGAGGTCATC
>CAOUJG010000005.1:0-273 GCA_948537335.1 uncultured Eubacteriales bacterium | reverse complement strand
AAGGGAACCTAAAAACCCCCCTATATATATAAGAGGATTTTCGGGCCATTTTTGGCAGGCAAAATCGCAAAAAAATTTAAAAATTTTAAATTTTCTCCCTATTTTATAAATTACTTTTCAGTTTGTTAATAATTTTATCAATTCTTTCGCATATGCTTTGGTGCTTCATTTTGTAAATTTTCTCTAACTCACGTTGAGTCATCTCTTTTTCGAATATGTAACTGAGCAAGGTCTGCTCTTCAATGGGCAAGCTTTTAACCGCAGCATGCAGCT
>CAOUJG010000004.1 GCA_948537335.1 uncultured Eubacteriales bacterium | reverse complement strand
AAGTTAAAATTGATCTTGTTCGACAAAATATGAACATTTTTTCTTGACTATTTAAAAAATTTTTCAATAAATTTTAAAAAAATAGTAGACAAATTAAAAAATATGGGATATAATGTAGGAAGTTTTAGAAAATAGCGATTTAAAGCCATTTATAAATTAAGGTTTTATGCGATGTTTTAAAACTAGGTTTTAAGTTAATTCTCAAAGCAATCGCTTTGATGAATAATAAAAAAATGGAGGTAAAAAAATGAACAAAACAGAATTGGTTGCAGCAGTGGCAAAGAAGAGTGGCCTTTCTAAGAAGGACTCTGAGAAGGCAGTTTCAACTATTGTTGACACAGTAGTTAAGGCTGTTAAGAAGGGCGACAAAGTTCAACTCATTGGTTTTGGAACATTTTCAAAACGTCATCGCAACAAGAGATCTGGCCGTGACCCAAGAACTGGCAAGCCGATCACAATTCCTGCACGTGATGTACCTGCATTTACAGCAGGCGCTGTTTTCAAAAAAGCAGTTGGCGGCAGATAAGATCTGGTTTGGCTTAAGTCGGCTCCCCTTTAGCGGGGAGTCGATTTTTATTTTGATAGAATATTTAATTTATGCGAGACTATCGGGGATGGTGGTGATCGCAAAGAGGCAAAATGTAGGAATATTGGCGTTAAGAAGCTCATAATTATTTTTATAAGTAAACATGATAATTGTGGGGGACGAAGATGCCGGAAGAGAAGAGATGCGCGAATTTGACGCATAATTTGATATTAAAAGAGCGGAAACTGCTGAATATATCTGGGGTGCTGGACGTTGATAGTTTTGACGATAGCACAGTGGTGGCGTACACGGACTTGGGAGAGCTGACGATAAAAGGCACGGGGCTGCATATCAACAAGATAAACCTGGACAGTGGCGATTTGGAGCTGGATGGAGAGGTGAGTCGGCTTGAGTATACAGAGGATCGGCCGGCGGAGAAAGGTTTTTTCTCGAAGCTATTTAGATAGGAGCGCGTGAAGATGGGGTCGACGGTAGCTTCACAGTTAACTATCTTTTTATTTTCGGCAATCTTGGGAGCGGTGTTAGGGGTAATCTACGATGCTATCAGGGTTTTTAACGCTGTTGTTAAAGAAAACCTAGTGCGCATCTTTGTTCAGGACGTGCTATACTTCATAATAAGCGCTGTAATCACGTTTGTGTATATGCTGGTGGTGAACGGCGGCGAGATTCGTGTTTACATTGTTGTCGGTGAGGCCGTGGGCTGGCTGATTTATCGGGCAACGGTGGGCAAATTCATCTATAAAATCGTTTTAAAAGTGGTAGAGTTTGCAATAAAAATCGCGCGAACCTTCAGAAATTACGCGGTGTCCAAGTTTCCAAAAGGCAAAATTATTAAGGTAAAATCTGCCGTTACAAACAAAGTCAAAGTGATAAAAGCCGCAGCCGCCTCAAAAATTTTTTGGACAAAACCACGCAAAAAGAAAAAATCAGACAAAAATAAAGTAAAATTAAAATAGTTGTTGAAATTCGGGCGATGCTGTGGTATAATAAATAGACTTTAACCTTTCGCGAAAGGAATATTTACAAGATAATGGAATTTAAAGTGCTAAAAAAACCAGCTGGAGTCAACAGAAATTTAGTTAAATGGGCAGTAAAAGCCTCGGTGTTGCTTTTTATTTTTTATATGGGCTTCGCAATCGTCAATCAGTTCGTGAAAATAAACGATAAAAAGGAACATTTGAGCAGCATTAGCGCGGAGTTGGAGCTGCAAAAGACCAAAAATGATGAGCTTAAAAGGGCCTACAACGCGACTGACGCGGAGAATGAAGAGTATTTTGTAAAAAAGGCGCGGGAGCTGAATATGGCAAAGCCGAATGAGCGAATTTTTGTGAACAGATAGCTTTGGAATGCGCTGATTTTGGGATTAAACTTGAAAAGGGGAGCTTTTTTATTTTATGCAAATAGAGGTTGGAATGGTGTTGGAAGGCAAAGTGGCGGGGATAACGAACTTTGGAGCGTTTGTTGATTTTCCGGACGGAAAGACTGGGATGATCCATATTTCGGAGGTTTCGAGCGATTTTGTTCGAGACATCAACGACTATTTGAAGGTTGGCCAAGCTGTTAGGGCCAAGGTTATCAGTATTTCGGAGAAAAACGAGATTCGGCTGTCGATAAAGCAGCTAATGCCGGCAAAAACGGGCTCTAGAGATGGTCAACATCAGGGCCAGAGCCGCGGACAAGGGCGTAATTTTGGTAGGGCTAGTACTAATAGGCCGGAGAGACGCGGCAGGACTTCTTTGCAGGAGACCAAAAAGGGCGCTGCGGTGGATTTTGAAGAGATGTTGCAATCTTTTAAGCACAAAAGCGAGGAGAAAATTTCAGACTTGAAACGCGCGACAGAATCAAAACGTGGGGGCTTTTCAAGAAGAGGCACTCAACATTAATATAGGTTTAGGTGG
This sequence comes from uncultured Eubacteriales bacterium, assembly GCA_948537335.1. GTDB lineage: Bacteria > Bacillota > Clostridia > Oscillospirales > Acutalibacteraceae > CAG-557. The sequence continues at coordinate 89,865 of CAOUJG010000004.1, read as the reverse complement.
CAAAAGGGTCGAAACGATGGGTACGGAGTCGGCTCTTTTTGCTTGAAAGGCTAGAATTAAGGCGAAAAAGGGGCATTTTATGTTACTGACCAACGCGAGGATATATACGATGGACACCGGTGTGATCGCGAGCGGGTTCATTTTTGTGACGGCCGGCAAGATTGCTAAAGTTGGCAAAATGGACGAGCTGGGCGGTCTGACGGATAAAGATGAGATCGACCTGAACGGACATAGCGTGTATCCGGGCTTTGTGGACGCTCACACGCATATGGGATTGTTTGAAAATGGCTTGGGAATTGAGGGAGAGGACGGCAACGAATATACGGACCCAGCCACACCACAGTTGAGGGCTATTGACGCGGTGAATCCAATGGACAAAAGCTTTCGGGAGGCTCTTTTGGCCGGCGTAACGACGGTGATAACTGGTCCGGGGAGTGCGAATCCTATTGGCGGTCAGCTTTTGGCTATGAAAACATCGGGCGTCTGCGTGGATGAGATGCTTATAAAGGCCCCGGTGGCGGTGAAGTTCGCGCTTGGCGAGAACCCAAAGATGATTTACAACGACAAAAATCAGACTCCGATGACGAGGATGGCGACGGCAGCGATCATTCGGGAGCAGCTGAACAAGGCCAAGAGGTATCTTTGCGACAAGGAGAAGGCAGAGAAAAGCCCGTCAGAATACGATTTACCGGAGTATGACGCGAAGTGCGAGGCTTTAATTCCGCTTTTGAAAAGAGAAGTTCCCGCGCACATCCATGCGCACCGGGCCGATGATATCTTTACTGCCATCAGAATTGCTAAGGAATTTGATATCGACTTTACTATCGTGCACGCGACGGAGGGGCATCTTATTGCGGACAGGCTAAGGGCGGAGCGAGTGAATGTCTTGAGCGGGCCGATATTGACGGATAGATCTAAGCCGGAACTTGCGAATTTATCTACAAAGACGCCGAAAGTTCTAGCTGAGAATAGCGTGGTTATAGGGATTGTAACGGATCACCCAGAAACGCCGATACAATATTTGCCGCTGTGTGCGGCCGTGGCGGTGCGCGAGGGCATGGACGAATACGAGGCGCTCAAGGCCATAACGATAAACCCCGCTCGGATTTGCAAGATTGCCGACAGAGTGGGATCTATCAGCGAGGGGAAAGACGCAGACCTCGTGGTTTTTGACGGTTCGCCGTTTGACGTGATGAAAAAGCTGACTCTGGTTATTTGCGACGGAAAAATAGAAAATAAAATTATGTAAAAATGCCGCCAGACGGTTTTATTTCGGTGCCAGGTGTGGTATCATATTAGCGAAATCGTATTTTTGAAGGAGGCTGAAAAGCGTGAAGACAGTTATCACGGGGAGAAAGGTAAATTTAAAGGATAATTTTAAGGAGCTGGCCGAAAAAAAGATCGCGAAGTTTGACAAATTGTTCGATGGCGAGCCGACGGCGACGGTCACCGTTACTGTGGAGAAAAATCGGCAGACGGTTGAGGTGACCATCCGGCACGACGGAATGGTTTACCGCGCGGAGGCGACGACGTTGGAGATGAACGAAGCGCTCGATAAGGTCATGGAGGCGCTGTCGCGGCAGTTTAGAAAGCACAAAACCAAGCTTGCAAAGAGGCTCAAGCAGGATTCGCTAGAGAAATATTTGCAGGAACACGAGTCTGGTGCGCTTGGGGCGGACCTTGAAGAGGATAGTTACAATGTTGTTCGGGTGAAGAAGGTCCCGGCAGTGGCGCTGGCGGTGGACGAAGCGATTTTGCAGATGAACATGATTGGCCACAAATTTTACATGTTTAGAAGCACCGAAACGGGCGAGATAAATCTGGTATATCGCCGAGAGAACGGGGATTACGGCTTGTTGGTTCCGGACTCGGAAAATAAATAATTTTGCAAAAATTTGGCCTATAGAAATTGTGCTAGTTCGCATGAAATCTATAGGCTTTGCAATTTCAAAATCAAAGATTGGCGCCAATTTGGGGATTGGTGTTTGCTTAATTATTTTTCATCAGCTTTTCGGCGCAGTCGCGAAGCTCTTCTTCGGACGCAAAGTGGACTCCGCTCTGCTTGATGCTCTCCTTAACGTAGGCGGGCAGCGCCTGAAAATAGGCGTTGGAGTCGATGTTATCGCCAAAATGGCTATCCATAAAAATCACCTCATAATAGTTATTCGCGCTCGGCCGCGCAGTTATGCGGGCGAACGATGTTTTTACAACGGCGCGAAAATTTGATATAATATGATGAGCGCGAAAAATGGGCGGCGCGGGCGGCAAATTGCAAGTTAGCGAGGCGAAAGAACTATGGAGACTCAGAAAAGAACGGCTGACGCGGGTGGGCGGCTGGTTTCGGTGGTGATTCCGGTGCGCAATGAGGAAAAATACATTGCAAAGTGCGTGGAGTCGGTGCTGAATCAGGATTTTCCGAAAAAAGATATGGAGCTGATCTTGGTCGACGGAGCTTCCGAAGACCGAACCGTTGCGATAATAGAAGGTTTTGCAGCCAAATATGATTTTATAAGGTTATGCGAAAACCCAAGAAAGACGGTGCAGCACGCGCTGAATATAGGCATCAAAAACGCTGTGGGCAGGTATGTGGTGCGGATGGACGCACATTCGGAGTACGCCAGCGACTATGTATCGGAATGCGTGAGGCACTTAGAGAAAACAAATGCCGCAAATGTGGGCGGACCGATGATTGCAAGGGGTAAAACTAGGCTTCAAAAGGTGATTGCGGCGGCATATCATAGTCCATTTGCGCTTGGCGGTGGGAAGTTTCACGATGAAAATTACGAAGGTTACGCTGACACGGTGTATTTGGGAGCTTTTAAAAGAGAAACTCTGCTAAGGTTGGGGCTTTACGACGAGGATTTGCCGCGCAATGAGGATGACGACTTGAATTTGAGGATTTTGAAAAGTGGCGGCAGGGTGTATGTGACGCCGAAGATAAAGAGCGTGTATTACCCGAGGAGCCGCTATGGAGCGCTGTTTAAGCAGTATTTTGAGTATGGGCTGTGGAAAGTGGCGGTCATAAAAAAACACGGAAATTTCGCACGATTATCGCACTTGGTGCCGGTTTTGTTTTTTTTGTTTGTTGCGATGTTCTCGGTGCTATCATTGTTTAGCGGGTTGGCGTGTCTGACTTTTGCTGTTGTGATGCTGATTTACTTAAGTTTATCTTTTTATTTTTCGCTTAAAAGCAAGTATTTGCGCAGATTTTGCGATAAACTCCGGCTAGTTTGGGTGCATTTTGTTTTACATATTGCCTATGGCGCGGGATTCTTCTGCGGAATATTTAAATTTTGGAACGCAAAGTTCAGGTGCGACGCCACTTTTGCCAATTGAAGGAGAAATAGATTTTACGAATATGGAGAACGGGTACGAAAAATGCGAGCTTTCGCAAGAAGAACTGCGACAACTACAGTTGAAGAACCTTGAGATGGCGCTTTATTTTAGGGATTTTTGCAAACGAAATGGCCTTAAGTTTTTTCTTTGCGGCGGATGCTGCATTGGAGCGGTGCGAAATAAGGGATTTGTGCCGTGGGACGACGACGTAGACGTATTTATGCCGCGTGATGATTACGAGAAGCTAGGTGAGCTGTGGAATCAAAAGGCGGATACGAGAAGATATTCCTACTGCCGCGCGGATGAGGCGCATCATTATAGGAACCTTTTTGCCACGATAAACGACAACAACACGACGTTCATCAAGACGCATCAGGCCGACCTGGACATTAACCATGGCGTAGCTTTGGACATTTTGCCGCTGGATGGATGCCCGAATTCTAGGGCTGCAAGAGGGATTCAGGTGTTTTGGGCGCTTGTTTATTCCGTGTTTTGCGCACAGATAGTGCCGGTGAATCACGGCGGGATGGTCAATTTTTGCGGCAAGATGCTCTTAGGTCTCGTTCCGTCGCGAAGGTTGCGGTATAAAATTTGGCGGTTTGCTGAACGACAGATGTCCAAGCACAAGATCCGCGACTGCAGCAATGTTACCGAGCTGTGCTCAGGGCCGCGCTACATGAGAAACAAATACCCCAAATCGGCGTTTAGCGAGGCGTTGGATGTTGACTTTGAAGGCGAGAAGATGCCCATTCCGACGGGGTATGACGAATATTTGCGGATGGCGTTTGGCGACTACATGAGATTGCCGCCCGAGGGGAAGCAGGTACCGCATCACAACGCGGTTTTTTGCGACCTATCGAACGGCTATGCAAGGTACAAAGGCGAGTATTACTGCAAAGGAGAACGAAAATGATTTTTGGAGCGATATTGGCGGGCGGGGTCGGCTCGCGGATGAACATAGCCGACATGCCAAAACAATTCTTAATGCTCGGCAGCAAGCCGATTATAATCCATACGGTGGAGAAATTCCTGATGTGTCCGCGGCTGGACAAAATTTATATAGGTGTGCACCCAGACTGGATGCTGCATATGCAGGATTTGATAGAGAAATATGGCCTAGATGCGGATAAGTTGGTGTGCGTACCTGGGGGTAGTGACCGAAATAGCACGATTTTTAACATTATAAACAGCATAAAAGAGCGATACGGCGACGACGAGGACAATATTGTGGTCACGCATGACTCTGTGAGACCGTTTGTGACGAATCGGATTATTGAGGAGAATATCGATGCTGCGATAAAATATGGTGCGTGCGATACCGTCATTGCTGCAACGGACACCATCGTAACGTCGGAAAATGGCAGCACAATCACAAGCATCCCGAATAGAAAGTTTATGTATCAGGGTCAGACCCCGCAGAGCTTTAGGGTTAATCTGCTTTTTGAAATGTACAATGATCTGACCGATGCGGAAAAGGCAGTCTTGACGGACGCATGCAAAATTTGCGTTGTGCGAGATTACCCAGTGTATCTGGTGGAGGGCGAAGTCTCGAACCTAAAAATCACGACTGTTGCGGATTACAAGATCGCGATGGCGCTGGAGGGGGGAGTCCGGGTTGATTAGTTGCGCGTACCAGCTGGTGTGCCCGCGGGTTTTCTCGGTGAAGTACTCCGACATAGACATCGCGGGGGAGGTCGTTGTGAAGCCCCGGTACATGGCGATTTGCCACGCCGACCAGCGGTATTACTTGGGGCAGCGGGATGCGAATGTTTTGCAAAAAAAGTTGCCTATGGCGCTAATCCACGAATGCTGCGGGGAAGTCGTTTATGATAAGTCTCAAAAATTCAGCGTTGGCCAGAATGTTGTGATGATTCCCAACGTGCCGGGGAATGTCCGGGCCGGTGAGTACGAGAACTATGCCAAAGGGGCCAAGTTTTTGTCTAGCGGCTACGACGGATTCATGCAGGAATTTGTGGCTATGCCGGGCGACAGGCTGGTTCCGTTCGAGAAGATTCCGCTGACGATAGCAGCAATTTGTGAATTTATTAGCGTTGGCGTGCATGCGGTGAGGCGCTTTGACCATAACGCCCATCAGTATCGGGATGCGATTGCGGTTTGGGGCGACGGAAGCCTTGCCTATGCGGTTTCTTGCATCTTGAAGAATACTTTTAAGAATTCAAAAATTATTGTTATTGGCAAAAATAGGACGAAACTTTCGTACTTTTCTTTCGCGGACGAGACCTATCTTACTGGCAGTCTGCCGGCGGATTTGCGCATAGACCATGCCTTTGAGTGCGTGGGGTCGACTGGCAGCTTTTATGCGATAAACGAAATAATTCGCCACATTAACCCGCAGGGAACGGCGATTATGCTGGGGGTTAGCGAGGATAAGGTGCCGATTAACACTAGGAACGTGCTGGAGAAGGGCCTGACGCTGATCGGCTGCAGCAGGTCGGGCAGAGTTGACTTTGAGAATGCGGTTAAGCTCTTGGAGAATCCGGATTTTCAAAATCGGATCTCTGCGATTATCTGCGAAACGAAGCCGGTCGCCAGCATCGCGGACATTCACAGAGCCTTTGCGGAGGACTCCGGAACGATGTTCAAGACCGTTTTTGAGTGGAAGTTGTAGGTGAAAAATGGCTAAAATCAGCGTGATAGTGCCGATTTATAAGGTCGAGAAATACATAAGAAAATGCGTGGACTCGCTTGTGGGGCAGACTTTGTCGGACATAGAAATAATTTTGGTTGATGATGGCTCTCCGGACGATTGTGGCGCGATTTGTGATGATTATGCAAAACAGGACGCGCGCATAAAGGTGATTCACAAGCCGAATGAGGGTCTGAGCGAGGCGAGAAACGTAGGAATAAAGGCCGCCGCGAGTGAATATATAGGTTTTGTGGACGGGGACGACTACGTTGCGCCGGACATGTATGAGGTTTTGTACAAAAATATAACCGAGCAAAACGCGGATGTGGCGGTATGCGGGCTGTATGATTGTTATGTGGATCGCAAAGTGCCGCAGTATTCGGGGCAAGACGAGTTTCTGATTTTGAACAATAAAGAGGCGCTTGGAGCCGCTTTGGAGGGCGTCAAATTCTCGGTGAATGCGGTGAATAAGCTGTATAAGAGGGATCTTTTCGCGGAGGTAAGGTTCCCCAAGGGGAGGCTTTCTGAGGATGCGTTTACGATCCCAAAGGTTTTGGCGAGCGCCGCGACGGTCGTTTTCGACTCTTCACCCAAATACTACTACATGCACAGGGGCAAAAGCATCACCACGTCGGCGTTTAAGCGGCAGGACTTCGACGTGGTGTCAGCGTATGAGCAGAATTTGGAGCTTGTAAAAAAAGATTTTGCAGACTTAACAAAACAGGCAGAGTTCCGATTGCTGTGGGCGTATACGTATGTTTTTGACAAGATGGTTTTGAGCGAGAAATTGGAGGACCCGCAGAGCTACGAAGAGGTGCTAAAAAAGTTGCGGGCAAACACGCCCAAAATGCTGATAAACTCGTGCTTTTCATTAAAGCGCAAAGCGGCAATGCTAGTACTGTGGCTTTGTCCGGGGCTTTATAAAAAATTGCTAAGGTGGCAAAAGGCCAGCAGGGCGAGGCTCAACGATTGATTACCCGGAGAAAATTTAGATTAAAAAGAGGATTTGGTTTGACGATGATTTTGAGAAAATATGCCAGCAAAGATGTTTACCAATTTTTGCGAAAAGCATATATGACGGCGTTTATCGCGGCGGTCCTGACGCGGGTGCTACTGCCAATCGCGCTCGCGGAGACTCAGGCGGTAAACACACTAGTATTCTCGGCGGTGGCGGTGTTCGGTGCAAGCATAATTTGCTTTGACTTTTTTACGCGGCGCATTTTTCTAAAACAGAAAAATGTAGTCTGGCTAGTGCTTTTTCTCGCCGCGTGTGCGGTTTCCAGCTTAATAAACGCAAGGTTCGGAGTGCTCGGGAACGTCCGCAATTTGGTGTGGCTTGCGATTTCATTTTTCCTCCTGTACCCGGTAGACGCCGAACTGTCGCGGGCGGAGGTAAAAAGTGAGATAAAATACGTAAGCAACATCCTGATTTTGGTGTGGTTCGTGGCGTGCACGGCTTCGCTGGCGATGTTTTTGTTCCAGATCGGCGATTATGTGGACGTCTCGCCGGACTTGTTCGCAAGGTTCGGGTTCATAGAAGGGCGCCTGTTTGGGATTTTTGAGGATCCTAATTTTGCGGCCTCCGTGGCCATCGTCGTGATAATCTTTTCGATTTTTAATATAAAAAACAGCGAAAGGGCGGCGCTCAAGGCGTTTTATTGGCTGAGCATAGCGGTCAATTTTTGCTACATAACCTTGTCCGGCTCCAGAACGTCGGAGGTTGCGGCTGCCGTCACAGTGATTTTTGGTGTGTATTTCGTGTTGCTAAAGAATTTCGAAGTCAAGAATGTGCGATTAAACCTGATTGTAAAGCAGTTTGTTTTAGCTGCGATTTCGTTAATATGCGGCCTTGCGGTGTTTTTGAGCGTTAACATTGCACGAAAAGGGCTTTCCTACTTGCCGCAGTTTGTGAGCTCTCCGTTTGAGCAGGCAAGCGTTTCGGACGCACGGCTAAGGAAGCACATCGACATGAACCGCGGGGACGTGGTGAACAGCTCCGACGTGTCAAATTGCAGGTTCAAGATTTGGGAGAGCGCATGGGAGCTGTTTTTGAGCGCACCCGTATTTGGAACCTCACCCAGAAACATGCGAACTTACGCCAAGGAGCTTTTTCCAAATGGCTTCATCGCGCAGAGAGCCTATGCAGTGCACAATGCTTATTTGGATATCTTCGCGTCCACGGGCGTTGTGGGGGCATTGTTCTTGATCGTTTTTTTCGTGAAGTACTTGATTTTCATCTTCACGCACCTGTTTTTAGCCCCGGCGGGCGAAAATTATTACATGGTCCTGCTCAGCTTCACCGTCGTCGTGGCGGTGGCGGTTTCGGCGTTTTTCTTGTCAGAAATATTCTTCGTAAACACCATCAACGTGCTAACGTTTTGGCTTTGCATGGGGTATTCTGGCTATTTTGCTAAGGCAGAAGCCTCAAAATTGGCGGCAGGAAGCCTTATAAAGGAGAACGATAGTTTGTGAAAACGTCAACAAAACCGAAGGTGAGCGTGATTGTGCCGGTCTATAACTCCGAAAAAACGCTAAAACGCTGTGCAGAGAGTATTCTTTCGCAAAGCTACGGCAATGTGGAGGTTGTTCTGGTTAACGATGGCTCAACGGATGGCTCTCTGAAGGTCTGCGAGGCGCTAAAGTTAGCGGACGAAAAAAGAGTAAAGGTGCTAAACAAAGAGAACAACGGGGTTTCCTCGGCAAGGAACGCAGGGATAAATGCGTCAAATGGCGAACTGATACAGTTTTTGGATGCGGACGATTATATAAACTCAGATATGACGCAAATTTTGACGGATGAGATGGCCAAAAACAACGCAGACGTGGTGGTTTGCGGGTATAATAGGGTGAATGGCAGCAGCGTGATAAAAAAGACTCCGCCGAGGTTTTGCGGCCAAAGTCTGGCGGAGTTTAAGAGCTGCTTTGAGGCGCTTTATAAGGGTGCGTTTTTTAATTCGCCGTGCAATAAGCTTTATCGCAGAGACAAAATAACGGCGCCATTCGATGAAACCTGCACTTTGGGAGAGGATCTGCTGTTTAATTTGTGTTACTTTTCAAATTGTGGTAAAATATCTGTGGTGAAGGATAAACTTTATAATTACAGCGTTTCTGCGCCGGGGAGCCTGTCGGACCAATATAACGATGGCCTTTTTGATACGGAAATTATGCTGCATAAAAAAGTGCAAGAGTTTTTTAAAAAGAGCTTTAATTCGCAGGATTTTAGCGGAATTAACGAAGTGTTTGCAAAAGAAATTTATTATTATTTGAAGAAGCTGGTTATAGTTTCGGCCGAGGAAAAGGGCGTTAAGCTAAGAAAAATAGACGATTGTTTAGAAAATGATTTTGTGAAAAATATATTATATAATGTAAAATTGTCCGATAGCCAAGTAAAAATCGTGTGTGAACTGATAAAACGGAAGCGGAAAAAGGCCATATATTTGTTTTTTAAGCTGAAGGGACTCCTTAATGGTGGCGCGGTTCATTGAGAAAAGCTTGTTTGGGTGAAGGAAAGTTTTAAATGAGAACAAAAAATTCTATTATAAATAGTTTGGTGGGCTTGGGCTCGTACGTTATCCTGCTGCTGGGGCCGCTTGTTTTAAGCCCGGTTGTTGCGAGCCTTGGCAGCGAGGTGCTTGGCATTCAGAAGACGTTTATGGATACCGTTGCGCTGCTGAATATAATCGAGCTCGGGATCAGCTTTGGCGTCATATATAAGCTTTATAGACCCATTGCAGAAAACGACACGGAAAAAATCGCGATATTGCTGAACTTTTATAAAAATACGTTTAAGGTAATAGCTTTAGTGCTGCTTGTTTTGGGCTTGCTGACGGCTGTAAGTATTCCGCAAATTGTGCCGGAGCACGACTCTAGCCGGTTTTCGGACAAATGGCTAAGTACAATGTTCGTCTTGTATTTGGCAGACACCCTGGCAACATATCTGTTTGGGCACAAGCGGGCCATGCTGATCGCGGATCAGCGCAATTACTTGGTGAGCATTTGCCGCACGAGCTGCCAGGTGCTGATGTACATTTTGCAGCTTGTCTCCATCGTGTGCTTTCGGTCTTTTGAGATGTATGTTGTCTCGCGGCTTGTGTGCACGCTTTTGGACAGCATTTTTGTGCACGTGATGTATAAGGTGAAGTACAAAAATATAGATTTGAAAATCAAAAAGAAGCTCGACAAGACGGAGCGCAACGACCTTTTTAAAAATCTGGGAGCGCTTTTTTATCACAAAATAGGTTACCAGAGCTTGGCCTCGGGCTCCACGCTGATAATCACAAGCAATCTGGGGGAGTCCATAACGGGGATGTACTACCCGTATACGCTCATAACCAACGGCCTGATGAGTGTTACGGACCAAGTCTTTAATGCGATTTTGACGAGTTTTGGCAACTTGATGGTAAAGGCGACGAAGGGCGAGATTTTTAATGTTTATAAAAAGATATTTTTCCTAAATTATGCGATGTACTCGTTTTTTGCGGTGTCGCTGTTTTGCCTCATAGACCCGTTCATCCGGCTGTGGATGGGCGAGGCTTTTTTGTTAAAAAAAGCGACAATCGTGCTAATAACCATAAATTTTTACACTTTTGGGATGAGAAAGTCAATAAGCATGGTCAAGAACAGCGCGGGGCTCTATCGGCCAGATAGATATTTTGCGTTGCTAGAAGCGGCAATAAACCTGGGGTTAGCAGTCTTACTGGTTGGCAGATTGGGCTTAAACGGCGTTATAATCGCGAATATCCTTAGCTCGCTGGTGATCCCGTTTTGGACACAACCATATGTCGTCTACAAAAATATATTCAATAGGTCTGTGGCCTCGTATTACAGAAAGCACGTGCTGTACGCCATCGTAACGCTGATTTCGTGCATCTTTACATATTATATATGCTCGCTGTTTAGGGTGGACGGCTTTTTAAAACTTGTCATAAATGCGCTAATTTGCCTGATAGTGCCAAACGGAATCAACGTCTTTATGTTCTACAAAACAGAGGAGTTTCGGTATTTATTGGGCATAGCCAAGAACATCTTTAAGCAGTTTCGTATGAGAAAGTAAGTATGACGTAACTTTTTATATTAGACAGTCCGCAGATATTTGTTGCTGCTTTTATGAGATTATCATAAAAGTCAAGCGAAAAATAAAAAATTTCAAAATTTTTTTAAAAATAGATTTGTAAAAATCAAGAAAAATGGGCTTAAAAATTAAAAAATGATGTAAAGAGTAACAACTAGTAACAAAAACAGCTGTTTTAAAGATGGTTTTAAGTTTAGTTTTGTTGCAAATTGAACAAGGAAATATTATAAAAAAATGATTGCTTTGTTTGATAAGGAGAAAATGGGCCTAATTTCTTTTTCGGAATTATAAGTGCTCGTGGGTGTAGTATAATACTAATAGTTTCGGAGGTAACAGCAAAACGAATATAAATTTTGTTCCTTCGAAAAGTAAGAAGAGGATTTTTATAAGAAAAAGGAGAATGTATTATGAAAAAGGTAAAATCAATTGGTAAAAAGATTATGTCGGTAGGTTTGGCTGCGAGTTTATTGTTGGCTCCGGTAGGGGCAAATAACTGCTGTTTTGCTGATAATGAACAAGCACAACAAGTAAATCAAGGTAGCAGTAAGGTAAAAGACACTTTGAAAAAAGCAGGGCTAGCGGGTGCAGGCATAGGCATATATGTGCTTATTTGGCTATTATTATGTAATGGGGCGCATGATAATTATGAAGGATATTCAAAAATTTTTAGTGAAAACAAAGAAGTAATAACCAACTTTTGGGCAGCACATGGAGATTCTATAGTTAAAGAGTTAGGATTTGTTAAGGCTTTTGGGGCTCGTACAGCAACTGATATAGGAACTTTTATTAAAGCACTGCTAGTACTTGCCAAACATTTAGGTGAAGATGTATTTGAGATTGGCGACTGCGTATATCGGATATTAGAAAGAATTGGTTTTAAAAATGTTTTTTCAGCAATAGGAGCAGGGTATGTAACTAAAAAGCTATGGGATGGAACAAAATGGGCATGTAATAAAGTTGCTGACTGGTTTAAGAGTGAGCCTAAAAAAGAAAAATCCGGAGTTAAAAAATTTGATATGAGTTTGATAATTAAGGATGATGATTCTGAAACTAACAATAATGAGGCTATGATTGAGGCTGCTTATGCTCGTATAAAGAATGGTTATTAATCCTAACAAAAGATTAACAGAGTATTGAAAAAAACAGAAAAATCGGTAAAGCGTAGTTTAGCGCCTTACCGATTCTTTTTGCAAAAATTTAGATTAATACATGCCGCCCATGCCGGGGTCCACTGGCATTGCTGGGGCTTTTTCTTCTTTGATGTCCGTAACCAGGGATTCGGTGGTCAAGACCATCGCAGCGACAGAAGCCGCGTTCTGCAGGGCGGAGCGAGTAACCTTAGTTGGATCCACTATGCCGGCTGATATCATGTCGACGTATTCCTCGGTGCGGGCATTGTATCCAAAGCCAGATTTGTTCTCGTCCTTGATTTTATTGATGATTACGGATCCTTCCACGCCGGAGTTTTTCGCGATCTGACGAAGCGGAGCCTCGAGAGCCTTAAGAACGATGGCAACACCGGTTTTTTCGTCACCATCAGAACTCTTTAAAAGAGCCGACACGCTGGACATTGCGTTAATCAAAGCGACACCGCCACCAGCTACGATGCCCTCTTCTACGGCAGCTTTCGTCGCAGCCAGCGCATCTTCTATGCGGAGCTTTTTCTCTTTCATCTCGACTTCGGTAGCCGCGCCAACCTTTATAACAGCAACGCCGCCGGCCAGCTTAGCCAAGCGCTCTTGCAACTTTTCTTTGTCGAAGTCAGAAGTGGTATTCTCGATCTGAGCGCGAATCTGCGAAACGCGATCCTTAATTTCCTTAGATTTGCCGGCGCCATCAACGATGATGGTGTTTTCTTTTTCGATTTTAACCTGGCGAGCACGTCCGAGCTGGTCAACAGTGGTATCCTTGAGCTCCAATCCCAACTCTTCAGTAATCACCTGGCCGCCCGTTAGAATCGCGATATCACGAAGCATTTCTTTGCGCCTGTCGCCAAAACCTGGGGCCTTAACGGCAACGCAAGTAAATGTTCCGCGGAGCTTGTTCAGAATGAGCGTAGCCAAAGCCTCGCCCTCGACGTCCTCTGCGATGATAACGAGCTTTTTGCCGGACTGCACAACCTGCTCCAACAGAGGCAGAATCTCTTGAATATTCGAAATCTTCTTGTCGGTGATCAGAATGTAGGCGTCATCGATAACCGCGACCATCTTCTCAGTGTCGGTGACCATGTAAGGCGAAACGTAGCCTCTGTCGAACATCATGCCCTCGACGATCTCGGAATAAGTCTCGGCCGTTTTGGACTCCTCAACCGTAATGACGCCGTCCGAACCGACCTTCTCCATAGCCTCGGCAATCAGCTGACCAATAAATTCGTCGGCAGCCGAAATAGTCGCAACCCTCGCGATGTCATCGGTACCATTGACTTTTTTAGAATTTTTCTTGATAGCCTCCACAGCCTTGTCAACGGCAGCCTGAATGCCGCGCTTAACAACCATCGGATTAGCGCCGGCCGCCACGTTCTTCATCCCCTCGCAAATAAGAGCCTGAGCCAGGAGCGTTGCAGTGGTGGTGCCGTCTCCGGCCACGTCGTTGGTTTTGGTAGAAACTTCCTTAACGAGCTGAGCGCCCATGTTTTCGAAAGGATCCTCCAACTCGATCTCCTTAGCAATGGTGACGCCGTCGTTGGTGATGAGCGGTGCGCCGAACTTTTTGTCCAAAACAACATTTCTGCCGCGCGGCCCAAGCGTAATTTTAACAGTGTCGGCAAGCTGATTAACCCCGCTTAACAGCGCCTTTCGCGCGTCTTCCCCGTAAATTATTTTTTTAGCCATATCAACAAGTCCTCCTAAAATGTAATATAATCAAACTTCAAAAACCGCTATGTATCGCGATGCAAAAGGTCAAAACGAATTATTCAACGACCGCCAAAATGTCCGACTGGCGAAGAATAGTGTACTCCTCGTTATCGAACTTGACTTCGGTGCCAGAATACTTGCTAGTAATGACGCGATCGCCAACCTTCACATACATCTGCACTTCCTTGCCGTCAACGATTCCGCCAGGGCCAACCGCCACAACAGCAGCAATCTGAGGTTTTTCTTTAGCCGTGCCGGCCAGAACGATGCCGCTTTTGGTGGTTTCCTGAGCTTGCTCCATCTTAATGACGACTCTGTCTGCAAGGGGTTTAATTTTCATGACATATGCCTCCTTAAAGCATAAAAGATTTTTTAGCAATCTAACAACTCGAGTGCTAAATATATTTTATATTCTAAAACCGAAAAAAGCAAGCAAAAAATGTCCAAAAAGAGCGCGAGAGAAAATTTCTCCACGATTAACAAAAAAGCCGACAAAAGTGAATAGTTTTGGGGTAATTTCCAATAATAAATAGAGAAAAACTAGGTCAGAGCAGAAAAGAGGCTAAAAAATGGCAAAACGAATAGGAAAGTACACAATCGAAATGGAGAAAAAGCCGGCAATCCGGGGTTATGCAGCAGTTTGCGGCAAAAAAGAGGCGCAAGGACCGCTTAGCAAAGCCTTTGATCAAACGTTTGAGGATACCACTCTGGGGGAGGCTTCTTGGGAGAAGGCAGAAAGCAAGCTGCAATCGAAAGCGGTGAACTTAGCCATAGAGAAATCCGGCGTAGCGCAGGGAGAGATCGACTTTATCTTTGCAGGAGACCTGCTAAATCAGTGCATTTCATCGACGTTCGGGCTCAAAAGCTTGAACATACCATTCTTGGGGCAGTACGGCGCGTGCTCCACCATGGCGCAGACCTTGGCGCTTTCCGCAATAATGGTGGATTCCGGCGCGGCCAACAACTGCATTGCCGTGACGTCGTCGCATTTTTGCTCGGCAGAGAGGCAATTTCGCTTTCCGCTAGAGTACGGCGGACAAAGAACGCCCACAGCGCAGTGGACGGTTACAGGCTCGGGCGCTGCGGTGGTGGGAAGAAACGCCCAAAGCCCGCAGATCTCGAAAGTAACGGTGGGTCGGATAGTGGACCTCGGAGTGAAGGACGCAAACAACATGGGCGCGGCGATGGCACCAGCAGCGGCAGCAACGTTAAAGGATTTTTTGGATGACACCAGCACAGTACCGGGCGATTACGACTTGATCTTAACCGGGGATCTAGGAGAAGTTGGCGGCAAGCTGCTAAAAGAGCTGCTAACCCGAGAAGGCATCGAGCTGAAGGATAATCACAAAGACTGCGGCTTGATGATTTACGACCAAAATGATCAGGACGTGCATGCAGGAGGCTCTGGCTGCGGATGTTCTGCGGTGGTTTTGTGCTCGGACGTCTTGAACAAAATGAAAAGTCACGAGCTAAACAATGTTTTGTTCATGGCCACCGGCGCGCTAATGTCGCCAACCTCAACCCAGCAAGGCGAGACCATCCCAGCAGTGGCGCACCTTGTGAATATCACCTCGGCTACAAAGTAAGGTGAAATCGCAACAAAATGGCAAAAATAAAAGTACCGCGCGGTATAGTGCGGTACTTTTGCTGCATTAAAGGAAATTAACACGCGGACTCAGGCCGAAACAGCGCGCTTTTTGATGTTAACCGCGAAGAAAAGCCCGAAAATAATGCAAGAATAGTAAGTGATGAAGCGCCAAAGCAGCATGGCGGGCTTAATGTGGCAGGCGGCGAAAAACACGCGAAAAACCAAAATAAAGGAACTCTCCATAGCGCCGCAGCCGCCGGGCAAAGGCATATAGGCCGCGGTAGTCATCACAAAAGCCTGCGCCGCGATCATATCAACAATGTCGAGCCCCGGGTGGTTAAACGCCTTGTAAATGCAAAAAGAAATGCTAAACATCGCGGTGAGCTGCAAAAACGTCAAAAAGAAAGCCGTAAAGCTCAGTTTAGGATTCTCGCCGATAGCCCGGTTATTCTCAACATAAACATTCATCTGATCCTCAATATACTGCATCTTTTCAAGAGGCTTCGCAACAAAGTTAAACTTACTAAGCCCCGTCAAAACGAGCGAAATCAGCTTTAAGGTAAGATTTTTTTTAACAGTGAAAAACGCGATCAGCAAAATGACCAAAGACTGCGAAACGCAGCCCAAAATGACTAAATTCATGAACTCCGGGATTTTGTCGGCAAAAAACGGGTAGCTAAAAAGCATGGTGCAAACCAGATAAAACACCAAAGTCGCCTGATAAATGATGAATTTGCGGACCACAACAGAAAAAGCTCGACCAGCATCCAGCCGCTGCCGGGACATAGTCAAAATCTGCATAGGCTGACTTGCCAGGCAAAAAGGAGTTACCGCATTAAAAAATTGGCCAACCATGGTGACGCAAAAAGCATCGCGCATCGTGTAGGCCTTGTTATAAACCGAATTCGTCAAAATCTTAAAAACATAAGCGTCAATGAGCCAAAACGCAGCCATCAAGGCGCAAGCAACAAAGAGCCAGCCCAAGTTAAGCGCAGAAATAATGCCAAGCAGCGTGGCCAAGTTATTGTCATCGACGCAAAAATAAATAAGTATAAAAAACGAGATCAAAAGGAGAACTAAGTAAAGACTTTTTAAATTGAAAAATTTTTTCATCTTTAAAAATTCCTCCTCCAAAAATAATTACCGAATAAGCGCCTTCCTGTTCTGGCGGGGAGCCTCCACATAAAACGGCAAAATAGGCAGCTCGCTGGCCGGAATATACTTGTCGCTCTTAAAAGAATTAATCGCAACATACGCCCGCTTGAGGTTTACGCCAATATCCGCAAAACTCAGATTATCAATATGATTTGTCAAAATGCAGTATCCGATCTGAATTTTAAACCGAAAAGCATAAATCTTGAACACCGACTTGTACTTCGAGTAAACATTTTTTTGCTCCAAAAAGTTGCGAATAATCCCCAAAGACTTAATATAATCGTTCGTTTTAGGGGCGTCAATCTGCGAAATAATGCTACCCTGGTGCCGGCGATAGTAGTATAAAGGCCGATTAATAAAGGAAACCTTATTGGCGTAGTAAAACAACTGCGGACATATCGCCACATCCTCAAAGTACATGTCAAAAAAGATCACGTCGTTGTCAAAAAACAAGTGCCGCTTAAACAATTTGTTCCACATAAAAAAGTGAAAAGTCGTGTCCAAAATAAGCTTCTTAAGGGCGACTTCGTTAGAGTAAACGCCAGTCTTAGCCGTAAACGGCATATAAATCTTTTTGCAGCTTTTGTCGTAGTAAAGATAATAGTTGCAGCAAGCGATATCCGCGTCGTTTTCAATAGCACTCTTATACAGCTGCGCCAAAAATTCCGGATCCAAAAAGTCGTCGCTGTCCAAAAAAGCAATGTACTCACCGCAAGAGGCGGCAATTCCAGCAGCACGCGCTTTACTCAACCCACAGTTATTTTGATCTATTAAATGAAAATTATCATATCTGCGGGCATATTTTTTTAAAATAGCCAAACTTCCGTCCGTAGAGCCGTCATTAACCATAACAACCTCGTAATCGGTAAAGCTCTGCGCCAAAACCGACTGCAAAGTATCCTCCAAGTACTGCGCCATATTATAAACCGGAATAATCAAACTGATTTTTGGATTAACAGAACTCAATTTTAAATCTCCCCTTAAAATATAACTACAAAAAAACCTCAAAAGCCCATTAATTTTTAACTTTTTTATTTTTAGCAAACCGAGAAAACGGCAAAGAAATCAAAATAGTAAAATAATAAGTAATAAACCGAGACAAAGCAATAGCAGATTTGATGGTAGTTTCATCAAAAAAAGGGCTAAAGAAAATAGAGCTAGCGCCCTCGGCCACGCCAGAAGAACCCGGAATTGGCACCAAGCAAGAAGACATAGTAACAAAAGACTGCGCACAAATCATGCTAATCATGCTGGCGCCGTGCAAATGAAAAGCCCGATAAATACAATAAGGAACAATAAATATGGAAGTAAGCTGAACTGCGGTTAAAACATAAGTCTTTAAAAACATATATTTGTCTCGATAAAGAGCCTTATTTCCGTCGTAAAACAAAACCAGCTGAGCGTTAAGGCGATCGATTTTCTCATCCACATTCTTCAAAACATGCAAGCTAGAGAGCAAATGCATAGTACCAGAAATAATCTTAGAGGTGACCTTGCGGTTAAAAGAAAAAAGCAAAATAGCAGCAATAACAACAGCCTGCATAACAAAGCCCGTAAGAGTAATAGACCAAACAATTTTATTAAGGCTGTTAAAATAATCTATTCTAATTAGGATAGCAATTATACTATAAAAAGTCAAAACCGTCTGATAAACCAAAAATTTTTGCACCAAAGCCGAAGTAGCAATCCCGCTGTCTACCCCTTGATCGGCCATCGCATAGACTTGCATAGGTTGCCCGCCAGAGGCACCAGGCGTAACGGCAGAAAAAAATTGGCCAATCATAGAAGAGCGAATAGCCTTCTTAAAAGTATACCGTTTGTCCATATTAACAGTAAACTTATAAACCAAGTAAATATCGATAAAAATATTAATCAAATGGCAGCAAAAAGCCATAATTAGCCATGGTTTGTTAAAGCCTTTAGAATTCTTTAATAGGTCAATAAGACCATTATCCGAAAAGCAAAGATAAAAAAACAAAGAAACCAAAAAAACAACTAAAACAGTATTTAAAATTACTTTAACGCTGATCTTTTTTTTCATTTGTTTCCTCCAGGCAGATAAATATTAAACAACAGATCAGCTGTACTTTTTAAGAAACAAAAGACAGGCTAAAAGCTAAATTTTAACAATATTGATAATATCAAAAAGAGAAGTACACCTTAAATTTTAATCACACACAATAATTTTACCAAAATTCAAACAAAAAATCAAGCGACGTGTTGCTTTGGCTTATAGACAGAATTTGGTAACCTTTTTTTATCGATTATTTTATTGCCTTTATAGTAAATTCGTTCGGCTTCGGCTTTAATTTCTTGGCTTTCTTGCGCCGTTACCCACGAATTAACTTCTATTGTGTCAAAGTTCTGGCTTTTGGGCCCAAAGATTCTGCACACAAGCTCTTTGCCGACCATTGTGGTTTGAATGTAAACCGGATGAGTAAAGTCATTCCTAAATTTTAGGTCAATGGTCTTGTAGTCGATGGTCGCGTCGAGCCCGTAAGGAACGTACGAGGACTTGAACCGATGATTTTTGCGTTCAATGATAGTCATGTCGGCACGAATGGCCGCGCCGTAGATGGTAGTGGCTGCCTGGCAGATTCCGCCGCCGTACGACATAACTATAGACCCGTTCAAGATAGAAGCGCCGGGCAAAAAGCCTCTTGCTGGGTCGTTGGAATCACCAACAGTTTGGTTAAAAGAAAAAGTTTCAAAAGGCCGCAAAACCGTGCCATTAACGGCCTCCAGCGAGAGCTTCATGTTTTGATTGCTGTTATTGTTGTTGGTAGAAATCGTCTTAAACTCGCCAATTAGCTGAGTTCGAGCCTTTGCGTCGTCAATAGTAGTATCGTTTTTGTATTCGTGCTTTTGCAGGCAGACTTCGCCGCTTTTTTTGGCCAAAACAGAGGTCTGAATCTGTTGCAAAACCTCGTCTCTATTTAATTTATACCCATCTTTGCCCTCGCTATACATAAACATGGGCTCACGCGTCGGGTCAAAGCTCTTGACATGCGCTTCTAGGTCGGGGTCGTCAAACTTGCACACAACAAAATCTACGGTCCGGCTTAAACTTTCTGGCTCCAAGGTCGTCTTAATCGGGAATTTATCGGCGTTATTTTTAATGCTCAAAAGCTCAAAGTAGCGCGAGAACAAATTGCCAATCCGCGCGCAGCTGTACGCCGAGTTTACAGCATCTTCCACATTATATTCGTATGTAAAGTCCGGACCGGTCAGCGTGAGGCTTTTGTCTTCGCAACAGACGGTGAGATTCACGTTTTGCTCGTCGTTTTTAAGCTTTTCATAAATAACGTCAATAGCCTCGGCCCGGCTCATGCCAGAGACATCCACGCCGCCGACGATAGTGCCATCGTAGAAATTTTCTGTGCTCAGCTGAGCCGATATATGTGCCGCCGCGAGGGTGTATCCCAAAAAGAGAATTATAATCAAAGGGACGGCGGCCAAAAGGATTCTTGTCCCTAAATTTAGCTTTTTATCCGCAAAAGTTACCAAAAAATTTCCCTCCCCACTGCTGTTTATGCGCTCACAACTAAACATACTAATAATGCCGGCCATTTATGATCAAATTAATGTCAGGGCAAAATCTACAAATCAGAGGAGGGTCTGTTTTAAGTTGTTTTTTAGATTCAAGTGAGAATTTACCACACCAAGAACGCGAGTTTACTTAATGGTAGCATAAAAATATTTAATTATCAATAAAATTTCGGCAAAAAACATAAAATATATTGACAAAAATAAATTTTTATAGTAATATATTATCGTATATCGATTTTTAAAAGAATTTAATTTGAAAAAGGAGTGTTGAAAATGGCTGTAGAAAACGTGAAAAAGTTTTTTGAGCTAGTAAAGTCAGACGAGAAGCTGTCTCGAGAAATTGCAAAGATTAAGGATGAAATTCAAAACAAAGGCGAGACCGTGGATTACGAGCAAATAATAAGCAAGAAGGTTATCCCGCTGGCAAAGAAGCACGGGCTGGACTTTACCATGGAGGACTTCTTGAAGTACACAAACAGCGTGGTACAGCAGGGCGAGCTAAGCGATGATAATCTGTTAAACGTCAGCGGAGGCATGAACTTAAGGCAAGGCTTGGCGACTGGATTTTTACTGCTGAGCGTGGGAACGACAGGACTTGGTTTGATGGCAAATAATATAGTAGGAAATGGAGGAGGCTCTAGCACTGGTGGTCAAGGGGCTGCATCAACACCGATTACTTATAGCCAAAGTATTGGTAACGACACCGAGGACGAAGAAGTTGTTGACACGGAAAATGATGAAAGAGAAGATAATGAATTTAATGATGAAGATGATGCAGTACCAGCCACTGAAGGAGTATCTATGGACATGTTGGGTGCCGGCATGTTTGATGTTTCTGAAGATGAAGTGGACACACAAGGAGGCGCAGGGGAATCAGCGTCTACAAATAAAAATGTAGCAGGTAGCGGAGCAGCAGATGTAGGTGCGACTAGTTCAGCATCTACAAATAAAAATGTAGCAGGTGGCGGAGTAGCAGGAGGCGCAGCTAAGTCAACAACTGCAACAAAAACTACAGCAGGTGGCGGAACAGCAGGAGGTGCCGCTGGTGCAACAACAGCAACAAAGAAAGACGAAGCTGCGAAACCTGGCGCAGAAGCAGCAAAGAAAGATGAAGCTAAAAAGGACGAAGCAGCAAAGAAAGATGAGACTAAAGAAGAAACAAAAACTGAGACTGGAAAGAAGTCTGAGGAGGCAAAGAAGGACGAAGCAGCGAAAACTGAAGCAACAGAGAAACAAGAATATAATAAGTTTGGTGATTTTAAATGGCATTGGTGGGGAACTACCTGGCAAGATATAGGAAACCATATTCTTGGAGAATTAAACAATGTTGGACTTGATATAAATAATTTTTCTAATCCAGCAGATGCTATAAGTGATATTGGAGCCTTTGTTAAAGATGCAGAAAAAGTGGATGAAGATACTTACAATAAAATAAAAACATCTTACGATAACTATACGGCAGAAGTGGAAAAGAAAGATTTGGCAAAGAAGGTAGCAGAAGAAGCGGCTAAGAAAGCAGCAGAAGAAGAGGCCAAGAAAGAGATTAATGATTTAGTTGAAGCTATAAAAAGCGGGAACGATGAGAAAGATAAGTTGGATGATTTTTGGGAAAACTCTTCGTTAGACAAGCAGGGCATACATTGGAAAGGCTGTGTTTTAAGTGGATCAGATGCTATCGTATTGCTAAATGCCGCAAGCAAGGAGAGCACGCTCGATTATACCGGGGGCAATGCCTTTACAGTTGCTTTGTTTAACGAAAGTGCTCAAGATGTTAAAGATGCGGAAATAAGTGATTTGAAAGACTTATCAAACAAGTTAGATGAGGGTATTAAAGCAGGTAATACAGCTGATTGGCCGCAAGAGCTAAAAGATAGACTAGAGAATTTTAAAACAGGGCTAAAAAATGTAATTTCAGAAAAAGAAGAAGCGGCCAAGAAAGAAGCAGAGGCTAAGAAAGCTGCGGAAGAGGCAGCGGAAGAAGCAGCAAAGAAGGCTGAGGAAGAAGCAGCGAAGAAGGCAGCGGAAGAAGCGGCCAAGAAGAAAGCAGAAGAAAAAGCAGCAAATGCAAAGAAAAAGGAAGAAGCACTTAAAACGCCAGAAGCGCAAAAGAAGAGAAAGGAGAGAGCGGATAGGGACGCAGACAAAGAAATGGTGAATACCGGAGATCTTGAAAGAGATATTTTGGCAGAAGCAAAAGAGGAAGAAGCGGCAAAGAAGGACTATACAGCTATTTCAGTTGAAGAATCAGGTACTGACAAAAAGATGAGCGTGAAAGAAAAAGTCGATTACGTATATAACTATATAAAAGATTTGAGCTCTATAGACAAAGTACAGCAATCTTCAAAAGGAAATTTATGGGGTGATATATCAGAGGTGCTTAATGAGGTAAATGAGGTAAAAGATAATTGGAAAGTTTTTAATAGCGACGAAGATTTGGCGAAAGTACAGAAGCTGATAAATTTTGACGCTGCGTTTAATAAGGTAGCAAAAGCGGCCAAGAAGGCGGCAGCAAGGAAGGCTGCTATGGAAAAAGAGATTGAAAATCTTGAGTGGGATATAGAAAATTTGTCTGACGAAGGAACCGATGAAAAAATGAATGTGGTAGAACGATTGATGAAAGTTCGGTTAGATTCAGAAGATGGTAAAAATGTTAGCGAGGATTCTAAAGCTAAGCTTGAATCAGAAGTGTTGAAGTTAGGTTTAATTCTATATAACTCCAAAAACAAGAACTTTGATATAGGTAGTAGTTATCCAAATGGTAGTAGTTTTGTTGCATTGTATAAGGAAGCGTCAAAAGGCTTACCAACGTATAACAAATTTGTTGGTAAATCGGATGAGGACAAAGCAAATTATATTGTGCAAAATTTAGAAAAATTTGGAGACGATTATCGTATGAATTATGAAAGCAAGGGAGAGCTTGTGTCAGACCTTAAAGATTTAAAGGATAAAATAGTTACGGTGGGAGGGGTTTATAAATTACAAATAACTAAAACTGTGTATTGGTGGCTGGGAGGAACACGGACAGAGGTGAGCGACAAAGTTAGTAGTGAAAACCTCAAAAAAATATTAAGAGCTTGCAATGAACTAGGAGTATAGCGATCAACGCAGTTAGCGTAACTAGCTTGAAGGCGATTGTGTAACACCTAAAAAGAGTTTTGCATATTATTATAAAAAATGTATCTACTTTTTTTAGGAGGATTAGTATGGCTAACACGAGCAACAACGGTAACTTTACGGACGCAGAACTGGATATGGCAAGGATTTATGGAGTGAATGAGCCTGCAGATGCAGATGGTTCGGAGAGAAACTTGGAGAATCTGGCCGGGTACAACGTGAATGAACCTGAGGCAAATGCGCAGGGTGACAGCCGTGCAAATGCTGACAATCGCACTGCAGAGGCTGATAGGACACCGTCGAGTAATAGCGATATTAACAATACGACGCAGCGTGAGGATTTGGAAGCCAGAAACAACACGACTCAGCAAATAGAGCAGCGGAATGATCAGATGATTCCGGCGCCGCACCGTCAAGAGCAGACTTTGCCAACGGGACGGCCTATTCAAGGCAGCGAAAATAGCAATGACGCCGAGAATAGCCTTAGCTTGGAGCATCATTTGCATGAGGTAAGCGACAAAAACATGGATGCATTTTTGCGCACACAGATCGGCAGGAACGTTCGGATGCAGTTTTTGATCGGCACGGATACTTTAATCGAGAAGTCCGGAGTGCTGTTAGCTGTGGGCAATAACTTCGTGGTGCTAAAAGAGCCCGAGTCCGGAGAGGTTGTAGTGTGCGACTTTGGCGGAACAAAGTTCGTTAATTTTGAGGGCGCCGAAGCAAGATGAGTACGAAAATTGTGTTTGACACATAAAATATAATAGTCAAGAGCTAGCCCGCGCGGGGCGGCCGCAAGTTGAGTCCACAAAAGAACTTTTTGGACTCAACGAAGAAAAAATGTTATTTTTTCTTGCTAAATCTTCAACGTAGTTGAAAAGATTTAGATGCGGCCGCCCCGCGGTGTTTTTGCGCAAAATTGTAGGCTGCGTCTTGTTAACGGGCCAAAATGTATGTTATAATATTCTAATAAAGAAAAAAGAAAAAGGGGGCCAAATGGTTGAGGTTAATCTCGTGGAACGTAAACGGCCTGCGGGCGTGCATGAATAAAGGGTTCATGGAGTTTTTTAAAGAGAGAAACGCCGACATATTCTGTATACAAGAGACGAAGATGCAAGAAGGTCAGGCAGAAGTGGCCGCAGATGGGTATTATCAGTATTGGAACAGCGCCGACAAAAAGGGATACTCGGGCACGGCGGTGTTTACAAAGCAGAAGCCGCAGAATGTGATTTACGACATAAACATGGAGGAGCATTCGCACGAGGGCCGCGTGATAACGCTGGAGATGAGCGATTTTTATCTGGTGAACTGCTATACGCCGAACGCCAAGCGGGGCCTGGAGCGCATAGACTACAGGATGAAGTGGGAGGACGACTTCCGGGCGTATTTGCTGGGGCTGGATGAGAAAAAGCCGGTTATTTTGTGCGGAGACTTAAACGTGGCGCATAACGAGATAGACTTGAAGAACCCGGCGTCTAACCACAAAAATGCGGGCTTTTCGGACGAAGAAAGAGGCAAAATGACGCAGCTCCTGGATTCGGGGTTTACCGACACATTTAGGCACTTGTATCCCGAAAAGCGGGGTGCATACACGTGGTGGTCGTACATGTTCAACGCGAGGGCCAACAACGCAGGGTGGCGCATCGACTATTTTATCGTGTCGGACAAAATTAAATACAGGGTTGGGGATTCGATAATTCACAGCGAGGTGCTGGGTAGCGATCATTGCCCGGTGGAGCTGATATTAAAGGAGTGAGCGGGCGTGAGTAGCCGGAGCAAAGCGGTTTTGTCATATTTGGGTCTGTATTTTAGCGGAGTTTTATTTTTGGCGGCCGAGAAAAAGGACGAATTTGTAAGGAAGTCGGCGGCGCAATCGGTAGTGCTAAGCTTAACGGCGCTGCTGTTTCGCAACTTTTTGGTGCTGATGCCCATCGTGGGCACGGGCCTCACGGTATTATTTGACATTATTTTCGCCGCCGTGCTAGTATTTTTAATGGTGAAGGCGGCCAACAGCATATATTTTAAGTTGCCGATTATCGGCGAAATATCGGAAAATTATGTAGCAAATTGGTTCAAATGAACATCAAAAATTTATAGGGAGTGGCGCAAATGATAGAAGTAAAAGGCCTTTGCAAAAATTACGGCGGCAAAACAGCCATAAGTGACGTTAGCTTTACGGTGAATGATGGCGAGATTTTGGGATTTTTGGGCCCTAATGGAGCGGGAAAGTCCACAACGATGAACATCATAACCGGGTACATATCTTCAACGTCCGGCACGGTCACAGTCGACGGAGACGAAATTATGGAAAACCCCATAGCAGTGAAGAAGAAGATCGGGTACCTGCCCGAACAACCGCCTCTCTACTTGGATATGACGGTAAAAGCTTATCTGAGTTTTATGTATGACCTAAAAAAGGTAAAATTAAACAAACCGCAGCATATCGAGCAAATCTGCAAGCTGGTGAAGATAGACGACGTGTACGACCGCGTGATAAAGCACCTTTCGAAGGGGTACAAGCAGCGGGTAGGCATTGCGCAGGCGTTGCTTGGAGAGCCGAAACTTCTTATTTTGGACGAACCCACTGTGGGGCTGGATCCGAACCAGATCATCGAGATCCGTGACCTTGTGAAGTCGCTGGGCAAGAGCCATACTATAATATTGTCGTCGCACGTTTTGCCGGAGGTTCAGTCGGTTTGCGACCGGGTCATTGTAATAAACAACGGCAAAGTTGTCGCCGACGATACAACTGCGAACCTGTCTAGCGGGCTTTCGGCCGAAAATAGGCTGGTTTTGACTATTGAAGGCGAAAAAAATGCAGTTATAGCGGCGCTTAAGGAGGTTACGGGAGTAACTGAAGTTGCGTTTAGCAGGCAGAATGCGGATTCTAGCGCGGAGTATGTGGTAAGTTACGACAAGAGTCAGGATGTTCGGAAGTTTGTTTTTTCGAAGATGGCAGAAATGAATTGTCCGATAATCTCTATGAGCAACGACAGCATGACGCTTGAGGACGTTTTTAGAAAGCTGACTCAAGATGAGCCCAGTAGATAAGCGGGCACGCGCGGTTGACAAATTTGAAAATCGAGAAAGGCAGAGAGGTTAAATGGGAGCAATAATAAAACGCGAGATTTTGGCATATTTTTCGTCGGCAATCGGATACATAGTTTTGGCGGTGTTCTACGTTTTTGGCGGGTTCTACTTTTACATGAGCGCGCTGGTGTCGAACACGACGGACTTATCGTACACGTTTAGCAGCTTGTTTATCATTTTGATGTTCATCATCCCGATACTGACCATGAGGCTTTTTAGCGAAGAAAAAAAGCAAAAAACAGATCAAGCTTTGCTCACGGCGCCCGTCAGTTTGACGTCGATTGCTTTGGGGAAATATTTTGCGGCAATAGTGATGTACCTGTGCTGCATTGCGATCACACTAGTGTATGCGGGGATAATCGCGTGCTACAATGCGCCGTCTTGGACGAGTGTTTTTGGCAACTTTTTGGGCGTATTTTTGCTGGGTTCAGCGCTCATCGCGGTTGGAATGTTTTTATCTTCGATTACAGAAAATCAAATCGTGGCGGCCATAGGCGGAATCGCGGTTGGAGTTTTGATGCTGTTTATGGATTCTATTGCGCAGGCCGTGTCGGTGGAGTTTATCGGCAACATTTTGAGAGGGATCTCCTTCATGACGTACTACAACAACTTTACGCTGGGCATTGTGACGCTTAAAGACGTCGTGTTTTTTGTGAGCGTGAGCGCGCTGTTCGTGTTCTTGACGGTGCGAGTGTTTGAGAAAAAAAGATGGAGCTAGAAGTTGCGGCAACAGAAGGGAGTATGACGTAAGATGAAAGAAAAAATCGGCAAGATGCTCGCAAAGTTTAACACAAGAAAGTTCAAGGTGGGCAGCGTGGCAACGGCCATAACGGTGATTGTGGTGGCGGCGACGGTGGTTGTTAACCTGATTGTGGGCCAGCTGACGGACAAATTCAGCTTGAGCTTGGACTTGACTCAGAATAAAATTTTCTCGCTAACCGACCAGTCGATTGATTTTATAAAGGACCTGAAGAAAGACGTAGAGATCGTGGTTTTGAGCGATGAGAACGCGTTTCCGAAGGTGAATTCATATTTTGCGCAGGCGAATTCGGTTTTGAAAAAGTATGAGCAGAATTCGGACAAAATTAGGCTTAAGTACCTGGACCCGGTGAAGAATCCGGCGTACTTGAATGAATATCAGAACGAGAACTTGACCGAAAACAGCGTTATAGTGCGGTCGGGCGACAAGCACAAGATCATAACTGTGCAGGATATTTTTGAAATTCAAAGAAGTTACTACGGCAGCGCCATAACGGGCTCCAAGGCGGAGCAAGAGCTGACTTCGGCGATTTTATATGTTACGAGTGAGAATCAAGAAAAAATAGTGATGCTGAAAGGCTACGGAGAACAGGATTCTACCGCGTTTTCTGAGCTTTTGAAGAAGAATAATTTTAATGTGGAGGACGCCTCGGTTTTAACGCAGGAGATCCCCGAGGATGCTAGGCTGGTGATGATTTATGCGCCCGAGCGGGACTTTGACGCACCGGCGATAGAGAAGGTCGAGAAATTCCTAGAACTGGGCGACAAGAATTTGATATACGTGCTCAACCCGAACCAGGCCGCGGCGCCGAATTTGAGTGCATTTTTGGAGAAGCACGGCGTTAAGATTAATGAGGGCTTGGTTTATGAGACGGACATGAAAAAGGCGTACGGTGGCGCGTTTGAGGCGGTCAATGATTATGTTGACGAGGAATACAGCAGGCTGAAAAACAAGACGATCCCTGTGATGATGCTATATTGCAGGCCGATAGAGATTACAAACAGCGAGAATACAGGGATTTTACTGCAGTTTTCGCCTACTACAGGCATTCTGCCAAAGGGCGCGGATCAGAACTTTGATTTTAGGGGCAATATATCTGGGCCGATCCCGTCTGTTGTGCTTTCTGACGTGAAGCTGGACGACGCGAAAACGTCGAAGCTTGCGGTGATAGGTTCGTACGGCGCCTTGATGCCGGAGCTCTTGGCCTCGAACGCGCTCAATAACTCGGCGTACTTTGTAAACATGGTCAACACCATGACAAACCGCGAAGACGTGGGAATAACAATAGAGTCGAAGAGTCTTGGCGGCGAAGAGCTGGGGTTAGACAAAGCCACAGCAAACACAATCGGCATAATGATGGCAATAATTTTGCCAGCTGCGATTGTAATCATAGGAATAATCGTATACTTCAGGCGAAAAAATAAGTAGAGCAGGCTGGGGGTCGCGATAATGAGAAGACGAAAAAACACATTGATAGTCGTGTCGGCACTTTTTGCGCTGTTGCTGGGGTTGCTGTTTTTCTTGATCTCAATGCCAGCGCCAGAGAAGAATGCCTCTTTGGACACGAGCAGCGTGAGCTTCGAGAATATCGTAAAGTTGACTGAGGACAAAAAAATAGCGAGCGTTGCGGTGAAAAATCAAAAGGAAGATTACGAAATCAAGGCTGAGAGCAAGGACGATAAGCAAGTTTACGCTGTTGCCGGCTGGGAAGAGGGCGAAACGTCGCAAAGCAAGGCGGAGGCGCTGTATGACAGCCTGATAAACCTGAAGCCGACGCAGAAAATAGACGACGCAAGCGATCTCTCGGCTTACGGACTGGATAATCCCGCCGCAGAGGTAACTGTGACGTTTTCTAACGACGAAAAGATGAAGTTGCTCTTGGGTAGTGACGCACCGCTTGGCAAGGGTGCGTATGTTCGAGTTGACGGCGACGAAGAGGTCTACTTGATAGACACCACGGACAAGGAAATTTTCTTGAACGAGCAGGAATTTTATCAGGAAAAAGAGGAAACACCGAGCACTCAAGCTGATCAGTAATAATCTAACGGCGTGAATATTGCGTAAAACACAAAAGGAAGGAGACAGCATGGTCTCTGAGCGGCGTAATTGCGGGGTTGGGGCATGCGAAAGTGATGGTAGAGGAGCTATTATTCAAGCTTTGTGGGACTTTTTCGGGCTCTGGAGCGGAATTGGGTATCGCAAACGTAATAAGAACCGAAATGCAGAATTATTCGGACGAAGCGCGAATAGACAAAAACGGGAATGTCATTTGCACGATGGGCAAGACTCCAGAATCCGCGCGGCATATTTTGATCGATGCGCACATGGATCAAGTCAGCATGCTGGTTACAGCCGTCGACGATTCCGGGTTTATAAATATTTCGCCGTGTGGAGGTGTCGACAGCAGAACGCTGCCAGGTTCGACGGTGCTTATTCATGGCAAAGAGGTCGTAACGGGCATCGTGTGTACCACTCCGCCGCATTTGGCAAGCAAAGAAACCTCCGACTTTGAAAAGACCGAAGACTTGCTCGTGGATACCGGTCTGTCGGCAGAAAAGGTGCATGAGGTTGTTTCGGTTGGCGACTACGTCTCGTTTAGCACGAAGCCGCAGAAGTTGCTTGGCAGCAGAATAACGGCGCCAGCTTTGGACAATCGCGCAGGAGTCGCAGCGCTAATTTATTGCGCAAGTTTGCTAAAAGACAAGGAAATTCCTGCCCGGGTGACGTTTTTATTCAGCACGCAGGAAGAAATAAACTCGGTGGGGGCGAAGACTGCGGCGTTCGCGCTTGACTGTGACGAGGCGATATCTGTTGACGTGAGCTTTGCAAAGCAGCCTGGCGTTCCTGAGGAAAAGTGCGGTAATTTGTCTGGAGGGCCTATGATAGGCATTGCGCCGACACTTTCGAGAGAAATGTCGTGCAAATTTATAGATTTGGCGAGAGCGAACAAGATCCCATATCAGCTGGAGGTCATGAGCTCGGCAACGAGCACAACCTCTGATGTGATAACAGCCTCAAAAAGCGGGGTGGCTGGCGGACTTTTGTCCGTGCCACTGCGGAACATGCACACGCCGGTAGAGGTGGTTGACATCGTGGACATCGAAAACACCGCCAGGCTGCTGGCGCAGTACATTCTGACTGGGGGCGACGACTGTGGCCGATGATTTAAATTTATTGCAGCAACTATGCGACTCTAGCGGGGTTTCTGGCGATGAGGCCAGCGTGAGAGAGATAATTTTAAGCGAGATTTCGCCGTTTGTGGCGGATGTGAAGGTTGACGCGCTCGGAAACATCATTGCATTCAAAAGGGGAGCTAAAAGAGCGGGCAAAAAGCTGATGATTTCGGCGCATATGGACGAGGTCGGGTTCATCGTGACGCATGTTACGGACGAGGGGCTGCTAAAATTCGCGCCAGTTGGCGGCATCGATGCAAATGCGGTTTGCGGTAAGCCCGTCACGGTAGGCAAAAAGGCGGTGGCTGGGGTAATCGGCGTGGACAAGCCGGTGCATCTTTTGAAGGCGGAGGAGCGCCGGAAAAGCGTCGCCATAGCTGACATGCATATCGACATCGGTGCCACGGACAAAGATCAGGCGCTGGAACACGTTACACCGGGCGACGGAGTGAGCTTCCCCGCAAATTTTAAATTCGAAAATGGCATGGTGAAGGCCAAAGCGCTCGATGACCGCGTGGGATGCTTCGTTTTGGTCAATTTGATCAAGCGGGAGCTGCCGTTTGACATGTATTTTTCTTTTGTGGTGCAAGAGGAAGTTGGGCTGCGCGGCGCCAAGGTCGCGGCCTTTGGCATAGATCCGGACGCGGCAATCGTGGTGGAGGCGACTACTGCAGCCGACATAAAAGGAACGGCGCCAGATAAGAAAGTGTGCAGGCTCTCAAACGGCGCGGTTGTCGCGTTTATGGACAAGCACACGATATACGATAGAGAGATCTACGATTTGGCGCTGAAGCTCGCCAAAGAGAACGACATAAAAGTGCAGGTAAAGTCCATGGTGGCGGGCGGTAACGATGCTGGCGCGATTCATCAAACTCGCGCAGGAGTCCGGACTATTGCGGTCTCGCTGCCGTGTAGATATCTTCACACGGCGTGCGGGATGATTTGCGCGGACGACATTTGGGAGACTCAGAAATTGGTCGAGAAGTTGGCGGAAAAAATTTGTGGTGCCTAGCAAAATGGCGAGGGGACGCGTTTTATAGATGTTTTTTAAGGTAAGTGAGAAAATAGAAAAAGTAGCGCGAAGGACGCAGGAGATGTGCGCGCCGGAGTTCAAAAAAGTCAACGAAATGGCGGAATATAACCAGCGAAAGGTCTTGAAGGCGTTTATAGACAATAAGGTTAGTGACCGGCATTTTGCGGGTTCCACGGGTTACGGATATGGAGACGACGGCCGTGAAGCCTTGGAGCGGGTCTTTGCGCAGGTTTTTGCGGCAGAGGATGCAATAATCCGGCACAACTTTGTGAGCGGCACGCATGCCCTAACTGTCGCGCTTTTTGGCGTGCTCCGCCCTGGGGACACGATTATAAGCGTAACAGGGGCGCCTTACGACACGCTGCAGGGCGTCATTGGTGCTGTCAGAGCCAGTTCGGGTTCTTTAAAAGAATTTGGAATAAATTATGAAGAAGTAGCGCTGGCATCGGACGGATCGCTGGATTTTTCCACAATAGAAAAATCTATAAAAAGTGACACCAAAATGGTTTATATGCAAAGATCCCGAGGGTACAGCATGCGTGGGGCTTTGTCGGTTGCTAATATAGGAAAAGTCGCGCAGCTAGCCAAAAAAATTGCGCCAAACTGCGTTGTGATGCTGGATAATTGCTATGGAGAATTCGTAGGCTGCGAAGAACCGCTGCAGAATGGGGTGGACTTAATTGCAGGGTCGCTCATAAAGAATCCGGGTGGAGGATTGGCGCCAACGGGAGGCTACATCGCAGGACGGCAGGATTTGGTCGAACAGTGCTCATATCGCTTGACGATGCCAGGCACGGGCAAGGAAGTGGGCGCGACGCTCGGACTGAACAGAGAGCTCTTTATGGGGCTGTTCAATGCGCCGCATGCTACAGGGGAAGCTTTGAAGACTGCCATTTTTTCGGCCGCGTTGTTTGAGCTTTTGGGCTATGAGGTTTTTCCCAGATACAATGAGCCTCGAAGCGACATAGTCCAGGTGATAAAGCTCGGCAATGCTGAAAATTTGATCTCATTTTGCCAAAGCATCCAGGCAGCGTCGCCGGTGGACTCTTTTGTGAAGCCAGAGCCGTGGGACATGCCGGGGTACGACAACAAGATCATAATGGCGGCGGGAACGTTCACGCAGGGGGCATCCATAGAACTTTCGGCGGACGCGCCACTTCGGGAACCATACGCGGTGTTTTTGCAGGGCGGACTCAACTTTCATAGCGCAAAGGTCGCCGTTATGATGGCAGCAGATGAAGTCCTCAAAAACCACGACACAAACGCAATTTGAGAGCATTGCGGAAAGATTTTTACATAGATGTTAGGGGTTGAAGGCTTGCAACCGGACGACAATTACTTTATGGCAGAGGCGCTAAAGCTTGCACGAAAGGCACACTCAGAAGGCGAAGTGCCTGTGGGCGCCGTCATAGTGAGGGATGGAGCCATAATAGCGACAGGGCGCAACCGAAGAGAAGGCAAAAAAAATGCGCTCTATCACGCAGAAATAGAGGCAATAAACAACGCATGCCAGGCGCTGGGCGGATGGCGGTTGTGCGGATGCGAACTTTTTGTAACGCTAGAGCCTTGCCCGATGTGTGCCGGTGCGATTATAAATTCTCGCATAGAACGGCTAGTTTTCGGGGCGCACGACCTCAAAGCAGGCTCATGCGGATCGGTGATAAATTTATTCGAGCAGCCGTATAATCACAAGCCGACGGTAAAGAGCGGCGTTTTAAAAGAAGAATGCGCGAAGGTGCTAACAGACTTCTTCAAAGAACTGCGATCCGGCAGCTGATTGCGGCTAAAATGAGGGTTCGACCTCGGTGTACTTTACCGAGAGTTCTTGCAGCACGTCCAAAAAGCCGCCAACATCGATGCTGTTCTCGTACATAAAGAGCATGATATTTTTCGCGTGGTCGGGGAGAATCCCGCTGCACTGGCATTTTACATAGTAATCATCTTGCCCGGGCTGAATATGTACAACGCTTAGAAAAATGTCATCTAAAAGCGCCTCGGCACTGTAGATTACTTGATGCTCGGTCTGAATTTTTTCTATTTTAGAATAATTTTTGATGTATTTACATATTTGCACTCTTTCCATAATTTATTTCTCTCCTTGCACAAAGTAGTTTTGCGATGTTAAAAGTATACTAGATGCATCTGCCAGTGTTTGTCGAAGTTCCATCTGATTTTTAAAATATTATTGACAATTGCAAGAAATCATGTTATGGTAAATAATGTGTTTTTGTGTTAAAAAATGTAATTTATTTTACTTTTTAGCTGATTCGTTGCTGTTGAAAATTTATATTTTTTGAGCATGGAGCATGGATTTTGTAGACATATAAAATTTGATTATATTTTTACTAAGTACCCTTTCTGGTTTAGATTATAATTATAATTATTTTATGTTAAATTTTAGTGCGGATGTATAAAAATGTCAGCAGTTATAAAGATACATTTTGAGGCAATTTTGAGGGTCCTTTTTGGCCCTCCATTTTTTATATTATAAGAAGGAAATATTTTACTCTATTTTAAAACGATGTTGGATAATTATTTTTCGGTGGTGTGAAAAATGTACGATGAGTCGCGGATAGAAAGAACGAAACGTTTCTCCAAAATGTGGTGGCAGTCGAGAGCGGACAGCGGCAAATCGCAGGAGTTCATGGCGCTAGGCTTGGGCGTTTCAAAAAAGACGATACAGAATTGGGAAAAGGGGCTAAGTGCGCCAAATTTGTTTCAAGCGGCCGAGTGGTTCCGGCTGCTGGGCCTGAACCCAACAAAATATTATATGGAATTTTTGTATCCACAGTTCTTTGAGGGCAAAAATCGGCAGCACAACGAGGCGGAGCTCTGTGAGATTTTATCGAACCTAATAAAAAATACAAGCGCAAAAGAGAAAAAAGAATTAATCTATCTAATGAGCGGAACACACGGCAGCTCGTGGATAGCGCTATTGCAGTTGCTGGCGGCACATTGCCAAACCTCGCTGCAAGCAAGAGCCGTAGTGGCAAGGATGATATTGGAAACTTACGAAATAGAGGAAAAAACGGGACAGCTGATAAACAAAGCCGAAATAACGCCCGACATAGACTTGCTAAAATTAGCGATTTCGCAGTGCAAAAAGGCAGCACAAAATGGACAGAAAGGCTATTCCATCGAGCTTTGTGAGGATTCAAAAATTAATAAAGACAAAAACAAAAAGTAGAATGCAAAAACAAAACATTCTACTTTTTTACAAATTAAAAATATAAAAAACAAAAACTATAAATCCATCGTAACCGGACTAAGATTAAGCAAAGATCCCGGCGCATTGAGGATCCGCTGGTTCGACGAACCTCGAAATAAAAGCATCAAACTTTTTTTCTCCTCAATAAAAGGGCCGTCAATCAAAACGTCGATGTTTTCTAAAAGAGACTTCCATTCAGGGTGAGCGCCAAACCCAGCAACAAGCTCTTCAAAAGTGTAGCCAGTATAGGAGAGCACGTCCAAGCCCATCAAATGGCACTCCTTAGCGATCTCGGAGAAAGCATAAGCCTGCAAAAAAGGCTCACCACCAGAGAAAGTAACGCCCTTCAAAAGCGGATTTTTTTTAATCTTAGCAATCAAGTCGTCAGTATCCATCAAGGTTCCGCCGTTAACGTCAAAAGTTGAGGGGTTATGGCAGCCCTTGCAGTGGTGCAAACAGCCCTGCGCAAAAATCACAAACCGCAGCCCTGGGCCATCCACAATGGACTCCGCAACAATCCCAGCAACCCGTAACTTGCTCAAACCAACAGCACACCCTTCCACATAGCAGCATAGCACAGGCCTAGCCAAAAGAAGCTAGGCCCAATAGCAAAAGCAAATTTAATTGCAGCAATCAACCTCAACCGAATGCTTCACGCGATCGCGCTCCTCAGCCCGTTTAGCGTTGTTAAAGCGATCAACCGTACCTACCAAATAGCCAGTAATCCTGCGAATGCGCTCAAACCCAGGAGTCCCCGGAGTCTCCTTGCGGCCGCATTGAGGGCAAATGTCGTCAATAATGCCAGTGAACCCGCAAACAGGATCGCGGTCGACAGGGTGGTTAATAGAGCCATACCCAATGCCAGACTCCTTCATGCAGCGGACAATCTGCTCAAAAGCGTCAAGATTCTTCGAAGGGTCGCCATCGAGCTCAACATAAGAAATATGGCCGCCATTAGTAAGTTCGTGGTAAGGAGCCTCTTTCTTAATCTTATCAAAAGCCGAAATGTTGTAATAAACCGGCACGTGGAAGGAGTTGGTGTAGTAGTCCCTGTCGGTAATGCCAGGAATTTTGCCGTATTTCTTAGCATCCATGCGCACAAATCGACCAGAAAGCCCCTCCGCCGGCGTCGCAATCAAAGAGAAGTTCATATTATAGCGCTCAGTAGCCTCATCCATGCGCGCCCTCATATGAGCAATAATCTCAAGCCCCAGCTTCTGCGAACTCTCACTCTCACCGTGATGTTTACCCGTCAAAGCCTTCAAGCATTCAGCCAACCCAATAAACCCAGTAGTCAAAGTGCCGTGCTTCAAGACTTCGCGAACGCTCTCGTCCATACCCAAGCGGTCAGAGTCAATCCAAACGCCCTGCCCCATAAGGAAGGGAAAGTTCCGAATAGTCTTAACAGCCTGCAGCTCAAACCGAGCCAAAAGTTGCTCAACAACCAAATTAATCCTATCATCAAGCAACTTGTAAAAAACGTCGACGTTCTGTTTGCTTTCAATAGCCAGCCTCGGCAGATTTATAGAAGTAAAGCTCAAATTTCCGCGACCATTAACAATTTCCTTAGTTGGGTCAAAATGATTAGCAACCACGCGAGTTCGGCAGCCCATATAAGCAGCCTCCGTCTCAGGGCGCCCAGCGCGATAATACTTCAAATTAAAAGGCGCGTCAATAAAAGAGAAATTCGGAAACAACCGCTTAGCGCTAACCCTGCAAGCCAGCTTAAACAAATCGTAGTTCGGGTCAGCAGGGTTGTAGTTAACGCCCTCCTTAACCTTAAAAATATGAATAGGAAAAATAGGCGTCTCGCCGTTTCCAAGGCCCTTCTCAGTCGCCAAAAGAATATTCTTAATAACAAGCCGGCCCTCAGGCGTAGTGTCGGTGCCGTAGTTGATGGAGCTAAAAGGAACCTGGGCCCCAGCGCGCGAGTGCATGGTGTTCAAATTATGAACCAAAGCCTCCATAGCCTGGTATGTAGCGCGGTTAGTCTCCTCCGTAGCGTGACTATAAGCAAACTTCTGCACTTTTTTAGCAGAACGATCATCACCAAGAACCTCACTCAAAAGCTCGAGTTCGCGAGCCATGTAAGCCTGGCCATTTTCTAAAGACGGGGAATCACCAGTCTCACCCTGAGCGCGGGAGAAAATCTCCTCATACAAAGCAGCAGGATCCTCGCAACCAGTCAAAATCTCCAAAGCCTTAACCATATTCTGGCGGTAAGCCTTGCGATAAGTCTTAGCCACGCCCTTCGCCAAAGCGTAATCAAAATTAGGCACACTCTGGCCGCCGTGCTGGTCGTTCTGATTAGCCTGAATAGCGATACAAGCCAAAGCTGCGTAACTTATGATATCATTTGGCTCGCGCAAAAAGCCGTGCCCAGTAGAAAACCCTCCAGTAAATAATTTGTCCAAATCAATCTGGCAGCAAGTAGTAGTCAAAGTCAAAAAGTCCAAATCATGAATATGAATATCGCCGTTAGAGTGGGCTTTAGCAAAGCGAGGGTCAAGTATATACATCTCGTAAAATTGCTTAGCGCCCTCCGAGCCGTACTTCAGCATAGTCCCCATAGCCGTATCGCCGTTAATATTGGCGTTTTCGCGCTTCACGTCATTGTCCTTAGCCGATTTAAAGGTCAAATCCTCATAAGTCTTCATCAGCTTAGAGTTCATTTCCCTAGCGCGGGTGCGCTCGAAGCGGTACAAAATATATTCCTTAGCCGTCAGAGCGTGGCCGTTCTCAATAAGAATTTTCTCAACAACGTCCTGAACGTGCTCA
Organism: uncultured Eubacteriales bacterium; assembly: GCA_948537335.1. Lineage (GTDB taxonomy): Bacteria > Bacillota > Clostridia > Oscillospirales > Acutalibacteraceae > CAG-557. The sequence continues at coordinate 52,508 of CAOUJG010000004.1, read as the reverse complement.
ACAGTAACCTCGGCGGGCTGTTCGTTCTCAAGGTATTCAACAACCTGGTCAGCAAGGCGTTTAGAGAGGTCAAAATCATCCCCGCCCATCTTAATAGCGGCCTTAAAAATTGCTTGAGCGACTTTATCCCTGTTAAACTCAGTTTTTCTGCCATCGCGTTTAGTAATAGTCTTTATAGTACAAAAATCAGGCTTCCTTCCAATTTTTTTAGTAACAGTGTCAATCATAATAAAAGAACCCTCCTTATCAAAATAAAACCACAACATCTTGTGGCAAAACCTATTGCTAATACTGATTATACTCTACATACAGTTTTGCGTCAACAGTTTTTTTCAAAAAAAGAAAACGAGAAAAAGTGCAGAAACGGAGGGAGTTCATAGTCAATTGGCTTAAAAATAAATCGATTTTGGCAAAAAATTTTCACATTTTCCATAATAGCATAATCATATGTAAGTAATATGGGGAAAAGTCAGAATTAAAATATGTCAAATAAGGTATTTCATGGGATCCGTGTAGGCCTTAGACTTAATAAACTCGACACCACCAAAGTTCTCGGACAATTTTTTCGTAAGAGGCAAGATAACAACATCCTCCGTCTTAAAATGACCCGCATCCACAACGCAAATACCGTGCGTCAAAGCCATCAAAATCTCGTGATGCTTGATCTCACCTGTAACGAAAGCATCAGCACCCTCAGAAATCGCCGCCCCAATGAGATTTCCGCCCGCACCAGAGCAAATAGCAACCCGCCGTATGCCTCGGTCAGTAGGAAGATACCGCAAACCCGTGCAACCAAGGCGATCTTTAACCAAAGCAGCAAGTTCATGGCAATTGCAAACATTCTCCATAACGCCAATCAAACCCTCAGGCCGCGGGCCAATATTAGATTCGTAATTAGCCAAAGCGGTCAGGTCTAGCAAAGAAAGAGCCTCCGCCAAACAGGAGTTCACACCAAACGGTGCCATATCTAAGTTTGTGTGAGCGCAAATTACCGAAATCCCATTCCTAGCCAAAGTGTGCGGGACAGAATCGTGCTGCAAAGCCCGAATAGCCTCAAAAATCACGGGGTGATGGCTCACAATCAAGCTAGCACCAAGGCTTTTAGCCTCCTCGATGACATCCAAAGTCACGTCAAGAGCCAACAAGCAGCGTTCAACCGGAGCCTGCTCGTTGCCCACCAAAATGCCAACATTGTCGAAATCCATGGCAGAATCAAAAGGCGCAAAGCCATCGATAAATTCAAATATATCCAAAACCCTAGTCATTTCTACAATCTCCCTTACAAATATCTTCGAGCCGTGCGATTATACCTTGTAGATCGGCGGCTTTCTCAAAATTTTGAGTAGCCAAAAAGCCACTAAGCTGGTTGCTCAAATCGCGAATCGTCCGCTCAATGTAAAGCCGATTCTCAGCAGTCAAATCGTCGCCAAGCCGGCCAATATAAGGATAAAGCTCATCGCAACGGCGAAAGTTAGCGTCAAAAAAGACCGACATAACGGTGTAAACCTTGCCGCAAGAGACCACCGCTTGCTCCGCAACAATTTTAAACTTCTGAGAGGCCAAAAATTCGCGTAACTCCACCTCGCCAGACATAGGCTGCAAAACCAAGTGCTTAGCGGGGTCCTTAAGCCAATCAGCGCGCGCGATGATCTGCATAATCAGCTCGCCGCCCATTCCAGCAATGATAATGTCATCCACTTCGGCAGGAAAAACAGCGTCAAGCCCGTCAGAAAGCCGAGTTTCAATTTTATCCGCAACGCCATATTTAAAGATGTTTTTTTGGGCGTTTCGCAAAGGCCCCGCACGCAAGTCCGTTGCAATCGCACGCGGGCAAACCCCATTCAAAACAAGCCAAATCGCAAGATAAGCATGATCGGCGCCGATGTCGGCAACGGTAGAGCTCAGCCGAACATTTTTTGCGCACAAATAAAGCCGTTTATCCAGACGCATCGGCGTGTTGTGAGCCTTTTTCATACAACCAACCCTCGCTCAGTGGCATTTCGTAGCATAATCGAAAATATCAAACCCGGCAAAACAACCGCCCGGCGAAAAAACTTGCCCGAGCGGCCGAAAAATTAAAATAAAAAAAGTATTTTGCCTTACCGAGACCTCGTATTGGCGCTAGAACTAAGATGTTCATTAAGCTTTTTTATAAGCGCGTCCGCGTCCGTGCCGTGGACCTCACAAGCTTGCGCCACAGTTTCCCCGCGAGAAGCCGGACATCCCAAACAATGCATCCCCATCTCCGCAAAATATCTACCAGTAGTCTCATCAGCATCCAAAACGTCGCCAATAAGCGTGTTTCTATCAACAGTTATCATAAGAAGACCTCCTCATCGATATTATGTGCATCAAACAATATATTAAACCTGCAAAAATCTCTTGTCAACAAAAAATAAAGCTCCCAAACCCACAAAAAGTGAGTCAGGGAGCCAAAAGTCAAACAAAAATTAAGAAAATAAAATTATTTTCTTATCTCTCTCTCTGCTCTTGCTGAGCAAAGCACTCGCTGCAATAAACAGGGCGGTCTCCGCGCGGTTCAAAAGGAATCTTAGCAACGCCACCGCAAGCAGCACAAGTAGCTTCGTGCATTACGCGGCCTTCTCTAGCAGCGTTTTTACGTGCATCGCGGCACTCTTTGCATCTTTGCGGCTCGTTAACGAACCCTTTTTCTGCATAGAATTCTTGTTCGCCGGCGGTAAAAGTAAATTCCTTGCCACAGTCCTTACAGATGAGATTTTTGTCTTCGTACATTAAAATACCTCGCTTTGGATAAAAATATTTGCCCCCGGACGGACTTGCACCGACACCTTTGATAATACTGAAACAACCAACGCTCTTCTAACCTAAGCTACATGGGCACATCGCCAAAAAACAGCAAAGAATAATACAACAATAGTATATTCCAAAAAAGAAAAAAGTTATAATCAAAAAGAGAAAATAAAAATCGCCAAATTTTGCAAATTACGTTGATTTATAACCAAATCCACTATCAATATTACACCATTATTTTTTTATTGTCAATAAAAAACGCAAAAAATATTGCGAGAATTATCTCAAATATGAACTAAAACTCAAAAATATAGCAATATATAGAAAAACATGGTAACTTTTTGTAAATTTGCACGGCGAAAATAGCGTGGATAGTGTACAATAACGCGCGCGTTTGCAGCAAGATTTTTTATGTGATAAAATGAAAACATCGTAAAATGGGGGTGCAAGCTAGGTATGATCGGGATAATCGGCGCAATGCAAATAGAGGTCGAAAGTATAATAGAACTCATGAATGCAGCAGAAATCGAGACTTTTGCGCATATAAAATTCTATAAAGGAAAAATAAATGAGTCAAACTGCGTAGTATCGGTATGCGCGCCGGGCAAAGTTAACGCCGCAGTCTGCGCGCAGCTGATGATAACAAAGTACAACCCCGAAGTGATTATAAACGTAGGTGTAGCGGGCTCTTTGGGATCTGATATAAGAATCGGAGACGTAGTGGTGGCCGATTCCGTTGTGCAGCATGACGTGGATACCACTGCCGTGGGCGATGAGCGCGGGTTTATCTCCGGCCTAGGGCTAGTGAAAATTCCCTGCGAAAAGGACGTTACCGAAAAAATAAAGTCCGCCACCGCTCAGCTAAACGAGCATCCCCACGTGGGATGTGTCGCAACGGGGGACCAGTTTATTTCTAATAAAGAAAAATTGCGCGACATAAAAAATACGTTTAAAGCAGTGGCATGCGAGATGGAATCCGGCAGTATAGGCCAGGTTTGCGCTATGAACAGTGTAAAATTTGCGGCTCTAAAGGTGATCTCGGACAATGCAGACGAGGGAAGCCGCATGGATTATGAGAAGTTTAAGATTTTAGCCGCACAAAAAATCTCCAAAATAATTGCAAAAGCGATTTTTTCTTTTTAAGAAATATGTCAAAATAAATTAAATTATGCAGATTTTTATATTTTATCATCAAACGAAACTGATATTTTCAACATTTTCAACAAAGTTTTAAACAAAAAACTAAAATGCTTGTTTTTCAAGGGATTTTGTGGTTTAATTTTCTAAAATAGAATTTTTTGTCGATTATGAGCATATAAAATTTTGAATCAACGATTATTTTTCAACATTTTTAACAAAGTTTTAAACCGTCGTGCTAGATTCTGGAATCTGCCCTTGTTAAACTTATGTAGTAAAATGTCTAATTTTCACATATGGAAAAATAATTATTCTAAAAAAGAAAAATAAAGCGACGGTGAATCAGCTGCTAAGTTGAACCCGTAGGTTGCTCAAAATGGCGCGCTCTCGGCGAGAAACTTGCACCTGAGTCATGCCTAAAATTTTGGCCGTTTGAGTTTGCGTCTGGTTTTTGAAGAATCGCAGCAAAATTAAGGACCGATCCTTTTCGTTAAGATCGCTCACAACCTGCTTCAGCGCGATTATTTCGGCCAACTTTTCGTCTGGAGAGTCAGTTGGAATGTCGATCTGGTGCTGACCGTCTTCGTCGGCGGCGGTGAGGGAAATCGGTGCACGAGAGACCTCCAAAGCCTGAGCTGCGACAGGGGGCTCGACATTCAAAGCGAGGGCTAATTCGCTGATGGTCGGTTCTCGGGCGTTTTTTGCAGCAAAGTCGTTGATGAACCGGCTGGCCTTTAACGAGAGCTCCTTAAGGTTCCTGCCCACCTTGATGGCGCCACCGTCGCGAAAGAGCCGCTTGATCTCGCCCAGAATCACGGGGACGGCATAGGTCGAGAACTTGACCCCGCGCGAAGCATCAAAAGCGTCGACGGCCTTAATCAATCCTAAGCATCCGGCCTGAAAAAGATCGTCGTATTCGATCCCGCGGCTCTTAAACTTTTTGGCAAGAGCGTGTACGAGCCCGATATTCTGGCTGATGACTTGTCCGCGGCTATCCATTTTTGGCGACTCGGGGAATTATGTTCTTGGTGAGCGTAATCGTCGTCCCGCGGCCAACCTTAGATATAACCTTGATGTTATCCATAAAACTTTGCATCACGGCAAAGCCCAGTCCAGCGCGCTCGGCACCGCCAGTAGTATACAGAGGCTCCATGGCTTGGCTGATATTCTCGATTCCGCAGCCCTTGTCGCGAATCCGGATGGTGACCTGGCCGTTGTCGAAGATCTTGACTGATATGTAGATATAGCCCAGGCCGTGCTTGTAGGCGTGCACGATGCAGTTAGTGACGGCCTCGGAGATGGCTGTTTTAATGTCTGCAATCTCCGAAATAGTCGGGTCGAGCTGTGCAACAAAGGCTGCAACAGTAGCTCTGGCGAAGCTTTCGTTCGCGGACTTACTGATAAATTCAAATTTCATATCGTTTTTCAATTGTGCCATTTTAAACTTCTCCTTCTTTTATGACGCCCAGAGCCAAAAGTCCGGACATTTTAATCAGCCGTTTAAGGTGCGCCGGGACGTTTACAACAGAAACAGAACCATTCAGCGCCTGCATAATGCGATAGCGGCCCATGATGAGGCCCACGCCGGAGCTGTCCATAAATTGAACCTGCGAAAAATCCAGATTTAAAAGGCTTGGACGAGTCTCCTGCACGTAAGCATCGATCTGTTCTCGCACATCCTGAGCGGTGTGATGGTCGATATCCCCCGTAATGAAGGCCGTTGCGGTATCGGCATCCCTTGCGATTTTCACTTCTATCACGATTTTGCTCACCCCTGAGTCAAAAATAAAAATTCTTGACCCAATGATATGCCACTTATTTGGCAAAACAACGCAAAAAATGCGATGAAAAATTTTTAATGATCCCGCAAAAACGACAAAAACATCGGGCGGATCTGCGAAGCCAGGTATAATGATCCAAACACCAAAATGGCAGTATCCGAAGGCCGCTCAGAAGCCATTTTAAAAGCGATCTCAACAGCGTTATTTAGGTCTGTAGCTACAACGCTGGGCTTATTTAATTGTTTGACGATTAAATTGTGCAACTCAGACTTATTTATAGCACGAGGATTCTCTGGCTGCACAACGATGAATTCCGCAACTTGAGGTGAGATAATCCTCAAAACATTGCAGATGTCTTTGTCTTTAAGCATGCCAACAATAGCAATGATGCGCCTTTTACCCAAGCATAAATTTAGAGAATCGGCCAAAACAGAGGCACCACTGGGGTTGTGAGCACCGTCCAGAATAATAAGTGGCTCCCGAGAGAGAACCTCGAACCTGGCGGGAAATTTAGCGTTATAAAGCCCATCCTTGACGGCTTGAGGAGAAATCGTAAAACCGCCGCAACGATTGAGCTCACTGGCAACCGCAATAGCTGTAATCGCGTTATAAACCTGGTGCGGCCCCAACAGATTAATCTTAAAAGCCTCGCCCATGTAGTCAAAGCTCGTTCCGGAGGCAATAGTGGACCTCACGTTAAATAGGCTGGTTAAGTCAGGAGTCAAAACTTTATTTTTTAGCGTCGCCGCGGCCGCTTTAATCACGCAGAGTGCCTGAGGATCCTGCTTTGGGTACAAAACCAAAGTCCCGTTTTGCTTGAGGATCCCGGCCTTTTCTGTGGCAATTTGAGAAATGCTCTCGCCCAGAATATTCGTGTGGTCATAAGAAATAGACGTAATGACGGAGCAGACAACGTTTTCAACCACGTTAGTTGCGTCCAAACGGCCGCCCAATCCGGTTTCTAGCACTACGATATCGCAGTGCTCCCGTGCAAACCAGAATATCGCGATGGCTGTAATTAATTCAAATTGGGCCAAATTTATACCATTTTTTGGCATTTTTTTCACAAACGGCATGATATACTCAAAAACATCCACGAAATCTTTTTCCGAAATCATGGCGCCGTCTATTTGGAACTGCTCGCGAAAGTCCAGAACAAAAGGCGAAATGAACAAACCCGTTTTGAGCCCGGCAGCATTCAAAATAGAGGAGACGAAAGTGCAAACAGAGCCCTTGCCGTTGGTGCCGGCGACATGGACGAATTTTAAATTTTTTTGTGGACAAGAAAGCATCTCGAGCAAAACTTGGATCCGCTCGAGACCCGGCCTAATGCCAAACTTAGAAAGAGAGTTGATATACCTCAAAGCTTGCCGATACGTCATGCCAAAACTCACTCACAGACTACGTTATGTATTATTTGTATAAATGATATAACAGAACCTCGAGGATGTCAAAAGAGCCCTACGGCGGGCGCCAAACCATAAATGTAAAAAACTGGTTAAAATTTTTATACAAAATTCTTGTAAAAAAGGCAAAATAATGATATCATACTAATTAAGTTTTGACCTGCCTTTTGACGATCGAAAAATTTTTATTTGAAATTTAATTCATCATTTAGACAAAATTTTAGCATTAATTATAGAATATTTATCGATGTTTAACATTTATATATTTAATAATTTGAGCGATTTGGATTAGGCGAAATTTGGCGGTTCATTTGAGTGGCAATGGCGGCGTTTGTGTTGAGTATACCGAGTTCGAGTTTTGATTTGAGGAAAACTTCTTTTTAAGTGTGAATAAAAAAGGAGGAATTTTATGGAAGAGTCCGCAAAAACGTTATTTAGCGCCATCCAGCCCAGCGGGATAATCACTATTGGGAACTATTTTGGCGCGATAAAAAATTGGGTAGAGCTGCAAGACGACTATAATTGTATGTTTGCGTTGGCGGATTTGCACGCTATAACGGTGTTTCAGCGGCCAGAGAATTTGAAGAAGAATACGTTAGAAGCCTACGCACTGCTGTTGGCTTGCGGAATTGACGCGGAGAAGAGCTTATTTTTTATACAAAGTCAGGTAAATACGCATTCGCAGTTGGCGTGGATTCTGGATTGCTATACTCAGTTTGGCGAGCTGTCGCGGATGACGCAGTTTAAGGATAAGTCTACAAAGCATTCGGATAACATAAATTGCGGATTGTTCGCGTATCCGGTGTTGATGGTTGCAGATATATTGCTGTATCAGGTAGACATGGTGCCCATCGGGCTAGATCAGAAACAGCATCTGGAGTTAACTCGCACGGTGGCGGAACGGTTTAATTTTTTGTACGGCGAGACCTTCAAGATAACCGAAGCGTATATCCCTAAAAACGGCTCCAAGATAATGTCTTTGCAGGACCCTGGCAGAAAAATGTCGAAGTCTGACGAAAACCTGAGCTCCTGGGTGGCCATTCTGGACAGCAAAGACGAGGTTATTAAGAAGTTCAAGCGCGCTGTGACGGACTCGGAATCGTGCGTGCGGTATGACGGCAAGGCAAAGCCAGGAATAAGCAATTTGATGACGATTTATTCATGCGCGACGGGTAAGAGCTTTGAGGAGATCGAGAAGGAGTTTGACGGTGTGGGCTATGGCAAGTTTAAAGAGGCCATCGGGGAGTGCATCGCGGATAAATTTGCCCCGGTTCAGAGCAGGTTTGATGAGCTTATAAAAGATAAGGAATATTTAGAAAAATGCTACAAAAAGGGCGCCAAAGAGGCGTTAGAAATCTCGAACAGAACGTTAAATGAAGTAATGAAAAAAATTGGTTTCGTCCAGTAAACGACCGTGACATATAGATCGCCGGCAATTGGCGAAAAAATAAAACCCTCGATTACAGCTTTTGTAACCGGGGGTTTTGCGATTCTGCCTACATATTTTATGATTTTCAAAAATTTTACAATTTAGTTAAAGCTAATTATAGTCGTATCTTTGGGCCCGCCAAAACCGAATGATTCCGCATTAAAGGTAGCGCTGACGCCACCGGCAGCATTTTCGAGCATCTCGTCTGAAAGCTCTCCATTGGCGTTACCGCCGTCTGGCTGGCAAAACAGAGCATAGGCTTTATCAAAAGCATCGGCACCCAGCTTGATTCCGTAAGCCTCGGCCAATTTTGTAAACTCAAAAGTGTCCTTACATTCGCGCGCCTTCTTAACAAACTCCGGGTTTTTAGATTTAAATTCCTGTAAATCCATGGTAAAAGCCCCCTTTTAATCTTTTTGAAATAATCTTCTACAATTAAATTATACACAAAAATTATAAAATAGTCAAGAGATTTGTGAAAAATAAATTATAGTTTACAGTAAATATAAATGTTTAAAATTATTGTGATGCAAATTATAAAAATTATTCACAAAATATCTAAATATTATTAACTATATCTTTAAAATGAGCGCCACGTTGCATAAAATTTTCATATAGATCGAAGCTGGCGCAGGCAGGAGAAAGCGAGACGACGTCGCCGGGAGAAGCGTTGCTGCGAGCCAAATTGACCGCCTCGGGCATATCTTTAGCGTGCACGATTTTAAGCGAGTCGGCAGAAAAGTTGGGCGAATTAACCACAGCATCGCGGATTTTGCCCGCTGTTTGGCCAAGCAAAATGAGAACCTTGACTTTATCGGCAACCACGGGGCCCATAGCGTCAAACGAGATTTTTTTGTCGTAGCCGCCGCAGATCAAGATAATCCGCTGCGGAAACAGGGACAAAGTCCCGCAAATAGTCCGCGTGGGGCTCGAAGCAATCGAATCGTTGTAATACTTCACGCCGTCAACCTCGCGCACAAACTCGATTCTGTGCTCAACACCGCTAAAATTCTTGGCAACAGCGTTAATGGACTCGACCGAAACATCACCAAAGACCGCCCCAATCGCCGCCATGTAGTTTTCCACATTGTGCCCGCCCGGAATAAGAATATCGTTCACATTAAGAACCGGCTGAGCGTCGCCGTTTTTGGCAAAGCAGATGAAATCGTCACGAAGATAAATGCCGTTGTCGCAAGGATTTTGGGCAGAAAAGAATAATCTCTCACCACGAACATCCGCACCAAACTGCCGGGTTACCTCGTTATCCAAATTTAAAACAGCGCGAGAAAAGGCGTTCTGATGGGAAATAATGTTCCGCTTAGCCTCGATGTACTCGGCCATGTCTTTGTGCACGTCTAGATGATTGGGCGAAAGATTAGTAACCACGGCGATATCCGGGCTTTTGCGCATAGAAATCAGCTGAAAACTAGAGAGTTCCACAACGGCAACGTCGTCTTCGTGGATGTCTTCAATGATGGGCAGCAGCGGCGTACCGATGTTTCCGCCCAGATGAACAGTTTTGCCGTCCTGCTTTAAAATCTCGGAAATTATAGTGGTGGTGGTAGTTTTGCCGTCGCTGCCAGTAACGGCGATTACTTTGCATGGGCAAAGATCAAAAAAAACTTCCATCTCCGAGGTGACAACACTCCCACGCCGACGGGCTTCAACGAGCTCCGGAGTAGAAAATTTTAACCCCGGCGAACGAAATATAATGTCAAAATCCAGGTTTTGCAAGTATTCAGGCCCCAGCATAAACTGAACATTATAGGCCCCAAGCTGATTGATCACGTCCGCCATCTGATCCTCCCGCTTAGAATCGCAAGCCGTAACCATAGCTCCCTTCTGACTAAACATCTTAATAAGCGGCAAATTAGTCCGCCCCACGCCGCAAAAGGCCACCCTCTTGCCCGCAATATAATCAAAAAATCTGTCCACACTCTGTCGCATACCCACGCGTCCCCCCGCAATAGCTATATTTAATCATACACCATTATACATTTTTGCGCCAAAAAGATCAACGCGACCGGCTCCAAAACCTCCGCAACCCGCTTGATTAAATATGGTTTGTGCTTTTTGAAATAATTTGCTATAATGGTTTTGGACAGTTTTACTTGTAATCGAAAATTTTTAATAATTTATCGGAGTGACTTTTATATTATGAGTGCGAAAAAAGTTATCTTGAGCGCGGACAGTTCTTGCGATATAGGGCCCGAGCTAAAGGAGAAGTACGATATTCCGTACTTTCGGTTCCATATCTTGATGGACGGAGGTTCTTACCTCGACGGGCTGGATCTGTCTTCTAATGATATTTTTTCTACGTATCGCGAGAAAAAATGCCTGCCAAAAACGTCGGCAATCAACGTGAATGAGTATTACGAAGAGTTCAAAAAGTGGACGGATCAAGGCTTTGAGGTGGTGCATATAAATTTGAGCTCGGCAATCTCTTGTGCCTACCAGAACTGTTGTGCGGCTGCGGCTGAGCTTCCGGGAGTCTACCCCATAGACTCGAGAAATTTGTCAACCGGCATGGGCCACCTTGTAATTGAGGCCGCTAAGATGGCAGAGCAAGGTATGTCAGCAGAGCAGATCCAGGCTGAGGTTCGCAATTTGATTGGTAAAGTGCAGACAAACTTTATTTTAGATACGCTTGAATTTTTGTGCGCCGGCGGCAGATGCTCGATGTTGTCGGCCCTGGGAGCGAATATTTTAAAGCTGAAGCCCTGCATAGAGGTGGATAACACTAGTGGAACGATGTCTGTAGGCAAAAAGTATAGAGGAAGTTTCGAAAAAGTGGCGATTCAATACGCCAAGGAACGTTTTGCAGATGTAGATTCGATAAACCCAGAGCGGCTCTTCATAACGCACACACTGCAGTCCCGCGAGCTTTTAGAAAGTGTTTACCAATATATAAGAGAAATGAACATCTTTAAGGAAATCTATATAACCGACGCCGGCTGCACGATTTCTTCGCATTGCGGGCCCAATACATTAGGATTAGTTTACATGAAAAAGTAGCGCTATCATTGCAAGTTTGCGTATGGGCAATTCAACAAGTTGTGCAGCCAAATATGTCGAAACACACTAAAAAATATTTTATTTTGGGACATATTGTGCTAATTTGTCAATTGTTTTTATGCAATATTTGTGGTATAATTATATCAAATTTATTTTTATTTAGGAGGATAAAAATGGATAAAAACAAAAGAGTAATGAAAAAGGTGTTAGCGACAGCATTGTCACTTAGCATGGTGAATGGATTTTTAGGCATTAGCGAAGAGAAAAATCTCGCATCGGCTTGGAGTTTGTTCGGACCGAGCCACAGCGAGGAAGAAACTGATTTAGCTTATGAAAAGGGTTTTAGTCTGATAAATGATGGCTTGGAGTTAGCAAAAGGTTTAGATGACCCGAATGTGAAGCACTATATTATGGAATATCAAGAGCTTAAGAGTAATCTGGATGATGACGACAAAAGGACATATGATAAAGCAATAGATCTACAAAAAAGAATAAAAAAATTGAATAATGACATAATGGCGATAATTAATTTACAAGCAATTGAACGGAGAAAAGCAGAAGAAGAACGTGCAAAACAAATAGAGGAACAAAAGCTTAAGGCAGAGCTTGAAGAAAAACAAAAAGAAGAGGAGCACAGAAGGAAGTTAGAAGAACAAAAGCTTCAGATGGAGAAAGAAGAAAGAGAAAGACAGGAAGCAGTAAGAAATGTAATTGTTTCTTTGGAAGAAAAACTTGATTCTATATTGAGGGATGCAAGCAAGAAGATTGAAAACCCCGAGAATATGGATCGCATAAATTCCATGGCGGAAGAAATTAGAAAGAAAATTAATCAAATTAATAATTTGAATAGAGTTTCTGGGATCGAAGTGTTGTTTGGAGAACTTCAAGCTGAGATAACAAATGTTTTGGCAGAAGAAGAGACAATAAGGCAAGAGAACTTAAAGAGAAGGTTAGAAGAAGCTAAAGCAGGCTTATTTGAGCTAAGGGAGACCTTGCAAAACTTGTTGTCGGATTTAGATGAAGAAAATGAAAATTATTCAGAACTTGATAGTATATTTGTAAGTGTGCACCCAGAACTTATTAATTTAATAGATAACTTAGAAGGTGCAGACGCTGTAAAAAGTGAACTTGAATCAGCTATTTCAAAAGTTAAAGTTTTATTAGAGCAGCAAGCACAAAAAGAGGCAGAGGAAAAGGTTAAGGAAGAGCTGGATCGAAAAATAGAGGACTTAAGAGACCCGGAAAAACAGACAGAACTTTTGGCTGAAGGAAAAGTTTCGCTTGATGATATAATTGGTGGCAACAAAAAGGCAAAGAATAAAGCGAAAGCATTAATAAAATCATATAAAAGGTATAATAGTGGGGGGAAAATAGTTCCGTCAAAAGGACTTTTGTTTTATGGACCTCCAGGAACAGGAAAAACTAGCCTTGCAAAGGCTATTGCAGCGGAAGAAGGATTAGAATTATTCGCAATAACTCCATCTTTTGTTATGGAAGATAATGGAGAACGAAAAGTATTAGAAATGTTTGTTCAAGCAAAGAAGGCAGCACAAATTAGTGGAGAATCAGTTATTTTCTTAGTTGATGAAATTGATGCTGTAGCACAAAAACGCTCTAGCACAGGAAGCGACAAAGTTCTCGTTATGCTGATGAATGAGATAGATAAGTTAACTCCACGTGAGAATGTTATAATATTTGCAACAACTAATAGAAGAGAAGCATTAGATGCAGCAATAATTAGATCTGGCCGGCTTGATCAAAGTGTAGAAGTTGGACATCCTAATTCTGAAGATAAAAAAGAAATAATGAATATTTATCTAAAATATTTAAATGTAGCTGACGATGTGAGAGAAAATATAGACAATATAGTTGATAAGATGAGAGGATTCTCTGGAGCAGATATTAAGCGTGTTATTGACATTGCAATTGAATCCGCAATGGAGCGTGAAAATGTTGAAACGTTCACTGATATTACTATTGCAAAGGCAGACTTACAAAATGGTATAGCTACTATCATGGATGAGAAGACTTCAGTTTATTAAAGTATAATAGAAAAAAATATAGCGCCGAGTTTTTAACTCGACGCTTTTTCTTTGCTGTTTTTTATTCGGTAGCTCCACAACATTTTTTGTATTTTTTCCCGGAGCCGCATGGGCAAGGATCATTCCTACCGACTTTATCTGTATTTCTAACGGTCTTAATTTCTGGCGCATAGCCGTCGCCCGAGGAAGTCGAAGGTGCGTTGTTGTCGTGACGTTCAGGAGGCTTATTGCTATTCGGTAGAGTAAACGTTAGCAAGATCTTAACGGTGTCGTCGCGGATAGCATCGATCATCTCGTCGAACATATCGAAGCCTTCAAGACGATACTCAACAACCGGGTCACGCTGAGCATAGGCTCTGAGGCGGATTCCGCGTTTTAGCTCTTCCATCGCGTCAATGTGATTCATCCAGTAGTTGTCAACATTTTTCAAAAGCACAACACGCTCGATCTCACGGGCCATATCCTCACCAAAAGCTTTTTCGCGCTCTTCGTAGATCGAAAGAGCTTTTTCCGTCAGAGTTTTAACAATATCCTCTGACTTAAGCTGCTTCAACTCGGCGTCAGAATAATCCAACTCGTCCTCATTAATCAGCCAGCCCAAGTAGAAATCGCGCAAGCCCACAAAATTCCAGGACTCATCGTGCTTAGAAGTCGGCAAGTAGCGAGAAACGGTCTTTTCGATAGATTGTCCGATCATCTTCACAATTTGAGCGCGGATGTCGTCGCCATCGAGAACCTTGTTCCGCTGATCATAGATGATCTGGCGCTGCCTATCCATAACGTCGTCGTATTGAAGCACGCTCTTACGGGTTCCAAAGTCGCGGCCCTCAACCTTGCGCTGAGCACTCTCAATCGCGTTGGTGACCATCCGGCTGTGAATCGGCTCATCCTCGCCAACGTTGAGCTTATCCATCCAGGACTTCAAACGATCGCCGCCGAAGAGACGCATCAAGTCGTCCTCAAGAGAGAGATAAAACCGAGTTTCACCCGGGTCGCCCTGACGTCCAGCACGACCACGCAGCTGATTGTCAATACGTCGAGTCTCATGCCGCTCGGTACCAATGATAACCAAGCCGCCAAGTGCCAAGACTTCTTCCTTAGGCTCCTTGATTTCCGCCTTGTATTTGGCCAAAAGCTTATTGAAGGTCTCGCGAGCCTCCAGAATACGCTCGTCGTCGGTGTCAGCAAACCCGCTTGCCTCACTAATGACTTCCTCGCTTATCTGCATACGACGCATCTCGGCCTTTGCCAAGTACTCTGCGTTTCCGCCGAGGCTGATGTCAGTTCCGCGGCCAGCCATGTTTGTAGCAATGGTCACAGCGCCCTTCTTACCGGCTTGCGCAACGATCTCAGCTTCTTTTTCGTGATACTTAGCGTTCAAAACGGTATGTTTGATGCCATTCTTCTTTAAAAGATCGCTCAAACGCTCGGATTTATCGATAGAAACGGTACCGACCAGAACAGGTTGGCCCTTTTCGTGGTACTTCAAAATGTCCTCAATAACGGCGTTAAACTTGCCATTTTCCGTCTTGTAGACAACATCGGGCAAGTCTTTTCGGATAACCGGTTTGTTAGTGGGAATCTCAACAACGTCGAGCTTGTAAATCTCGCGAAACTCCTCTTCCTCGGTCATACCAGTACCGGTCATGCCCGAGAGCTTGTCATAAAGCCGGAAATAATTCTGAAAAGTAACCGAAGCCAAAGTCTTCGACTCGCGCTCAACCTTAACGTTCTCCTTGGCCTCAATAGCCTGGTGCAGGCCCTCGTTGTAGCGACGTCCGTTCATGATGCGCCCCGTGAATTCGTCAACAATGAGAACCTCGCCGTTTTTAACAACGTAGTCAATGTCCTTAATCATGACGCCATGCGCGCGAATCGCCTGGTTGATGTGATGCTGCAAGTTGATGTTGTCGGCATCGGTCAGATTGTCAATATGGAAGTACTCTTCTGCCTTTCTCACGCCGTTCTGGGTGAGAGTGGCGGTCTTTGCTTTTTCGTCCACAATGTAGTCGGCCTCTTCATAGAGCTCGTCGGTGTCCTCCTTCGAGTCAGTCTCGGCCACTTTAACCATCTGGAGGGTTTTAGCAAATTTATCCACAACATTATATAGCTCCGTGGATTTATCGCCAGGACCCGAGATAATAAGCGGAGTCCGAGCTTCGTCGATCAAAATAGAGTCAACCTCGTCAACGATGGCGAAGTTGTGGCCACGCTGAACGCGATTCTCCTTGTAAGTGGCCATATTGTCGCGCAGATAGTCAAAGCCGAGCTCGTTGTTCGTGCAGTAGGTAATATCCGCAGCATAGGCCTTCTGACGATCTTCGTTCTCCATGTCCTGACTCAAAAGCCCGACAGTAAGCCCCAAAAATCTAAACACCTTGCCCATAAGCTCAGAGTCACGCCGAGCAAGGTAATCGTTAACAGTAACAATGTGAACCCCCTTGCCCTCGAGCGCATTCAGGTAAGCGGGCAAAGTCTCTACCAAAGTCTTACCTTCACCAGTCCGCATCTCGCTGATTCTGCCCTGATGAAGGATGATTCCGCCGATAATCTGCACCGGAAAGTGCGTCATGCCCAAAACACGAGTAGAGGCCTCGCGGCAAACCGCAAAAGCTTCCGGCAAAATGTCGTCTAAAGTAGAGCCATTCTTAAGTTTCTCACGAAGAACCTGAGTTTGCCCCTTAAGTTCCTCATCGCTCATTTTTCGGTAAGTGTCTTCAAGAGCGATAACCGCATTGCAAAGGGGTTTAACGCGTTTAACTTCTCTTTTACTATAATTACCAAAAAGTGCCTTTAAAAAATTCATTATATCACCTTCTAAAATTAATTTTGATTTTAAGATGTTGGGATAATTATAACACAAAAGATAAAAAAAGTCACTATTTTTTTTATAACTTTTTTACAAGAAGAATCTTTTGGCAATTAGAACAGAAATTTTTATTAGAATAGTTTAATTTTTACCATAATTTTTTAAATATTTGCACATTATGTGTTTTTTATTCACACGATTTTAGATATTGCTAGCGTGGAGGTATATTTTTTATTTAATTTTACAAATTTTATAAATTTTAATTCTTAAAACGAATTAAAATAAGGCAAAATTTAAGTTATTAGTTAATTTACACATATTTAATTTAAAAACAGAATAGGTATTGACAAATTTGTTAAATTGGGTTATAATGCGAACGTATAACAATAACATATTTTAAAACACATATATACTCAAATATGTTAAAAATCACACAAAAGTTTTTGCGCTTACCTATAGAAAGGGTATCAGCTGCCGGTGATATCTTTTTAAAAAATATTTTTTCCGGTAGAGAAATGGAGTCAGAAATGAAAAAGAACAAGATTTTAGGCTTAGTATTGGTTTTAATTTTTTCTATGACAGTTTTCGCAGGGTGCGGCTCGTCGAACAAAGACACAGCGCCAAAATATGGAGAATCGGCCGAAATAAAGATGGCGGTTTTGGGGTCGGCAGAGCAGTTTGAAAAGAGACAGGACTTTTTTGTAGGAATGGACCTGGCGATTAAGGAGCTGAAGGAGTCGGGAGTGACCGTGACCTACGAAAAAATCGATGACGGAAAAAGCCGCGACAATGGCGTAGCGTTGGCAAAAGATGTGGCCAAAGACGGCAAATATACCTTAGCTTTCACGCTGCAGAACTCCGACACAGTGGAGAGCGTGGCAGATATCTTTGAGCAAGCCGCAAAGCCATTAATAATAGTAAACGAAGTTTTCGACAGCACGATGAACAAGAACTATAGCTATGTGTTGGCGGGCGTCATTTCGGCAGAGGCAGCAGGCAAGGCTCTGGCTAAGTTGTGCGAGTCAAAGGGCATAAAGTGGGTGGCAACGGCTCACTCTTCTAGCCAGTACGAGAACATGCTGGCACGAGGCTTTAACAACGCCGCCACAGACAGCAAATCGGTGTACTTGTTGGATTCAACAGCAGGCCCCAACAGGGTTAGCGAGTTTGCAACGGTGTGGGACAGATGGAACACTCTAGGTGTGCAGGCAGCTCTGGTCTCTTTTGACGACCCAGAATGGGCATGCGAGCTGATTCAGATGATTAAGTCTCAAAACAAAAACATCCTGATTTTGGGAGACGCACAGTTTAACGACCTAGCTCTGATGAGTGAGTATAAAGATTCACTCGAAGGAATGATTGTAGCTGGATCTTATGGCGTGGCGCACGAAGAGAAGCTGCAAGCTTTCTATAATAAGTACGAAAAGAAGGTAATGGACGAAATAGGGCTAGACATAACGAGCGTTACAGCGCAGGCTTATGACTTTGTCCATATGATTGCTCAAAATGTAAAGAAATCTGGTGACGCACAAGAATTCATGAAGCACATGAAGTCCACAGAGGGCTACCCGGGCGTAACAGATGTCAAGTTTAATGCAAAAGGTCAGCTAGAGGAAGATCCGAACTATTGGACAGTTAAAAATGGCCAAATGTACAGAATGGTCTAAGTTAAGGAGGAGGAATAAAAATGGCAGAAAATAAATTGTTTCGAAAAACCGCACTAGAAACAGTTTCGAACCCAGAACAATTAGACCAGCACATCCGGGTTACCAAACCGTTTGCATGGGTCATATTGATAGCGATAATAAGCTTTGTTTTGGGAGTAGGAATCTGGGCGTTTACTGGGAACATTTCTAGCGGGGTGGACTTCCCAGGAATAGTGTTTTCGCCGGATGGGGTATGGATTGAGAATTCGGTAGTAAACGGAAGAGTAGCCGACGTGCTGGTGGGAGAAAACGAGCGCGTAGATAAAGGCGACGTGCTGGCTGTTATCCCAGATGAAGAATTGCTAGCACAAATAAAAGCAGTAAGATCACAGGGTGGATCGGGCACAACGGTGGATGCTTTGAGGTATCAGTACATTATAAATTCGTTTGTAACGGCAAGCAGAGGCGGAGTCGTAAATAGTGTGCCGTCGGTTGGAGACACAATAGCAGAAGGCCAACAAGTTACGGTTAACTATTCGGAAGAGAACATGTCGGGATCCAAAGAGGTAATAGCATATATTCCACAAGAAGTGGCAAATAACTTGAGCATTGGTGGAGACGTGCAGATCTCGATTTCGGGCTACCCAAGAGAAGAATACGGATATATATTGGGCAAAATAACAAGCATAGGCAACACAATAGTAACAGAAGAGATAATAAAGAAAGATCTAGGAACAACTAAATATAACGAGTCTTTAATAACCTCAAGCAATTGTGTAAGAGTTGTGATCAGGCTAAATGTAGACTCATCTACACGCTGTGGCTTTGAATGCTCTAATCAAAAGGGCGCACAAAACCTTCCAGTAGAGATAGGTACACTCTGTAGCGTTAAGTTTATATTGGCAACAATTCACCCAATTAGTATGTTTATAAACTAACGAAAAACGCCTAAAAAAGGAGAAAGGATGGAAAATATGCCTAATAATAACGTAAAAAAAGTACCTATAATTCTGCAAATGGAAGCGTTGGAATGTGGCGCAGCTTCGCTGGCTATGATATTTGCTTATTATAAGAAGTATATTCCGCTAGAGAAGCTAAGGCTTGAGTGTAGTGTCTCGCGAGATGGCTGTAACGCAAAGAACGTGTTGGCAGCAGCAAGGCATAACGGCCTAACCGCCAAAGGCTTTTCGTATAACGATATAGAGAAGCTCAAAGAAAACGTGCAGTTTCCGGCCATAATTCACTGGAACTTCAACCATTTTGTGGTATTATGTGGCTTTAGCAAGAACGATGCAATTTTAGCGGACCCAGCTTCGGGGCGCAGAAGAGTGCCAATGGAGGAATTTGAGAAGTCATTTACGGGCATAGTGCTCACGTTTGAAAAGTCCGATACATTTGTGGCAGACGGCCAAAAAAAGAGCATAATGGGATTTTTGCTAAACCGTCTGCATGGAGCGGTAACGCCGCTTGTGTTCATCTTGATAACAGGATTTTTGTTGGCGATTGCAAGCTCGGTAACGTCGCTGTTTTCGCAGATATTTACAGATAAAATCCTGGTCTCGACCGACAAAAGCATGATGATGCCGCTATTGCAGGCAATGGGAATAACCTTGGTGATCTCGTTTGTGCTGCAGACGTTCCAGTCGGTGTACCTCTTGAAGATAAGGGGAAAAATGAGCATCACGTCGGGCACAGAGTTCATGTGGCACGTTTTGAGGATGCCAGTTGAGTTTTTCTCGCAGAGGTTTGCAGGAGACATAAGCTCGCGCCAAAGCAGCAACGATACAATCGCAGATACAATCTGCACAACCGTAGCACCAATAGTGCTAAACGTCATCATGATAGTCGTGTACTTTGCAATACTGATGTACTACGACGTGACCATGACGATGATCTGCCTTGCGGTGGCGCTGCTTAACATCTTTATTATAAAGATGGTTTCGGAGAAAAACGAAAACGACAACAAAGCAATGTCCAGAGACGCAGGAAAATTGCAAGGTTCAACTGTAGCCGGCGTAAGCATGATAGAGACGATCAAGTCTAGCGGTTGCGAGGCAGGTTACTTTCAAAAATGGATAGGATATCAAACCAAGTTTAGCAACGCGGTGCAAAGAATAACCGAGCGAAACACCTGCATAGGTACCATTCCAACGCTACTGCAAGGGCTTGCAAACACGGCAATTTTGTTGCTGGGAGTATATAACATCCTGATCGGAAGATTCACAATCGGTTCTTTGATGGCTTTCCAAGGCTTTATGAGCTCGTTTTTGAGCCCGGTTAACTCGCTGGTGGGCATAGGACAAACCATCCAGTCGGTTAGCGGAGACATGGAGCGTGTCGAAGACGTCATGAACTACGAGCCGGACGTGTATATAGACCTGGCAAATGAGCCCGACAGCAAAACAGAATATAAAAAGCTGGACGGCTGCGTGGATATCCAAAATTTAACCTTTGCATATAGTCCGCTGGCCAACCCGCTAATAGAGGACTTTAGCCTGCACGTAGAAAAAGGCCAAATGGTAGCTCTGGTGGGCGGCAGCGGTAGTGGTAAATCCACAATCGCAAAGATAATTGCCGGGCTGTATGAGCCAAGAGAGGGCAAGGTTTTGTTTGATGGAAAGGAACGAAAAGATATAGACAGAAACGTGTTTCGGGGTTCTTTGGCAATGGTGGACCAGGACGTCACGATGTTCCAGGATACCATCAGAAATAATATCACGATGTGGGACGACAGCATAGACGATTCTGCGCTGATTCAGGCTGCACAAGACGCACAAATTCACGAAGATATAATGAGCCGACCAAATGGTTACGAGCACGTGCTTGTTGAGAACGGAAAGGATTTCTCGGGCGGACAACGGCAGAGATTCGAAATAGCTCGTTCGTTTGTAATAGATCCAACAATAATGATCCTGGACGAAGCGACTTCGGCACTGGATCCGACAACAGAAAAAAGAGTTATGGACGCGGTAAAACGCAGAGGCATCACATGCTTTGTGGTTGCGCATAGACTCTCAACCATACGGGACGCAGACGAAATAATCATGCTAGAGTACGGGCACGTAGTAGAGCGCGGAACGCATGAAGAGCTAATCAAGCTAAACGGAAAATACGCAGAGCTAGTAAGAACAGAATAAATCAGGAAGGAGGGAAAACAGATGAACTTTTCGGAGAAGGTTAAAAAGCAAAAAAGAAGAGAGCAAGAGATCTTTAGGCTCTCGTGCGAGTTAATAGAAGATACGGCGCTTGGTTCGGGCGACAAAAACCTAAAAAAGACAGTGACACTAGATCAGCAGTCGGACCAACTCATAAACGCGATAAATCAGGTAACGGACTATTATAGCATCGCGCATATAGAGCTACCGAAGAACGTGCTAGAAGACGAAGGGCTGCTAGACACGGTGCTTGGCAGAACAGGCCTAACCAGAAGAAAGGTCGTGCTGAGCCGAAAATGGTGGACAAGGGGCGAAGGCCCAGTAGTGGCCTATACTCCAGACGGAGACATAATCTGCTTGGTGCCGCTGCGGTTTGGCGGATATTGCTACATCGACCCAAAAACCGGAGAACCCGTAAAAATAAATAGAAGAACAGCCAAAAACATCTCGGGCGAAGGCTATTGCTTCTATAAGCCGTTCCCAACGACGTCGATGAGCATTAAAGACTTCATAAAATATATCATGAAGACGTTCACAAAATTCGACATAGCGTTTCTAATGGTCTTGGCGCTAGCCGCCGCGCTGCTGGGACTCGTTTCGCCGGCAATAAATCAGTTAATCTTTAACACCATCATCCCATCCGGAACCATCCAAGACATTTACCCGCTAATGGCACTTCTGGTGGGAGTAATGGTCTCCACAACGGCATTCAACCTGTTTCAAACATTGTGGATCCTGCGAATAGGCGACAAAATCCAGTTTGGAACGCAGGGCGCGCTGTGGATACGGCTATTAAACTTGCCAATCAGCTTTTTTAAGAGGTTTAGTTCGGGCGACTTAGCCTCGCGAACATTCATACTAAACTCAATATGCCAAACATTAAGCGGCAGCCTGATTCCAACGGTGTTAACAGCAGTTTTCTCGTTTGTGTATTTGGGGCAAATCGCGTCACTTTCGGCAGCACTGTTTTTGCCCACGGTTATAATCATCGCGCTGATGTTGGCAACTTCGCTGATAAACGGCTGGCTTAATACCAAACTCAACAAAAAAGCATGCCAGTATTCGCCGCAGCTTTCGGGACTAGTCTATCAGCTGTTTACGGGCGTCTCCAAGATAAAGCTGGCCGGAGCAGAGGTTAGAGCGTTCTCGAAGTGGGCAGACGTGTACTCCAAGCTTGCGCAGATAAAGTTTAACCCAAACTTGTTTATAAAAATAGCAGACGCCGTGAGTGCAGCAGTCAACTTGGGCGGCACAATGCTAATTTACTTCATCGTGTACCAAAACAATTTGGCACCGGCAGACTATATCGCATTTAACGCAGCATTTGGAGCATTCTCGGCTTCAATAATGCAAATTTCAAGCATCGTGCTGTTGATTGCGAACCTGAAGCCATCCATAGAGATGTTGGCACCGATTTTAAAAGAAGTGCCGGAGTCTAACGAAAGCAAAGAGCGAATCGACCACGTAAGCGGAAAAATCGATATAAACAATCTGAAATTCCGCTATACTCCCGACGGACCGCTAATCATAAACGGCCTGAACCTGTCCATAAAACCCGGAGAATACCTTGGCATAGTGGGCTCTACAGGCTGCGGAAAGTCAACATTATTTAGATTATTACTAGGCTTTGAAGAACCAGAGTCGGGCGCAGTCTTTTACGACGACCAAAACCTAAGAAATCTGGATCTGCACAGCGTGAGAAGAAATATAGGAATAGTTTTGCAAAACGGATCCATGTTCTCCGACAGCATTTTCTCAAACATAACAATAACGAATCCGTCGGCAACCATAGACGAAGCCTGGGCAGCGGCAGAAAAAGCAGGTTGCGCAGAAGACATAAAAGCAATGCCAATGGGCATGCATACGATGGTTGCAGAAGATGGCGGAGGGCTTTCTGGAGGGCAAAAGCAGAGAATAATGATAGCCAGAGCATTGATATCATCGCCGAACTTGCTGATGTTTGACGAAGCAACCAGCGCACTGGACAACATAACGCAGGCCACGGTTGTAGAAACACTCTCAAAAATGGACATTACAAGAATCGTCATTGCGCACAGATTGTCCACAATAAAGCAGTGCGACCGGATAATCTATCTGCACAAAGGCAAAGTAGTAGAAGAGGGAACCTACGACGAACTGATGCAAAAAGACGGATATTTTGCCGAATTGGCAAAACGTCAAATAGTGTAAGGGGTGATATTTATGAGCGAAAGTTTGAGAGAATTCTTTAAAAGACTCATGAAAGATGAGGAGTTTAGAGAGGAGTTCGCATCGGCTAAAACGGCCTACGAAGGGTATACTATGGCTAAGCCGTATATAGAGGGCATAAGCTTTGAGGAGTTTAAAGAAGCGCTAACCACCATCCACAATAAGGTCAGCTACAGAAGAGAATTGCTAAACCAAGACCTAGAGGCAATAAACGGGGGCAGCACAAATATTTTTACCGAAGTGCTGTTTATGTTGGCAAACCTAGAGGATGGGCTATTTTAATAGATTTGCATGAGGTCTTTTGGAAAAGGTGTTTTATGAAAGATAAAATCATAAAAAAGAGGCGTAAAACATGGAAAACTTTTTAAGAGTACTCACCGAAGACGCGCAAGTGAGAGAGGATTTTTTACGACAAACAACCCCCGAAGGTGCATATTTGGTGGCAAAGCCGTATTTAGAGGGCATGCCGATGCACGAATTTGTAGAAAATTTGCTGGGGATAGCGCGCGTCATGGACGGAGTGGAGCCAGGCGAGCTTTCGGAAGAAGCGCTGGATACAATCTCTGGAGGCGCATTTGGCAGGGCTATGGAGATCTTCAACAATTACTACGATTGAGGATGAGCGAAAAGCTTAACTGAGCCGAATGGAGGTTAGAAAGGCCAAAAGGAGGGGTAGAAATGAAGGGGCTAAAAGAGTTTATAGAGGACTTGGCGAAGGACAACAAGCTGAGAGAGAAGTTTAAGGACTTAAAAGACGTAAAGGAAATAGTTAAATTTGCAAAAAAGGAAGGTTATGAATTCACCGAAGACGAGTACATGGACAAGCAGCTGGAGAATGTTTCGGGGGGATTTAAAATTGGAAATTTCGAAATTGACGATAATGAATGGCGGAAAGCAATGGAATCAACAAAAGACTGGATTGAAAACGAGAGAAGAGCGACCCAACCACAACTTAGTTTATTAACTAAATTTAAAGGAGTTGATAAAAAATGAAAGGCTTAAAAGAGTTTATAGAGGACTTGGCGAAGGACAACAAGCTGAGAGAGAAATTTAAGGATTTAAGGGACGTAAAGGAAATCGTTAAGCTTGCAAAAAAAGAGGGCTATGAGTTCACCGAAGACGAGTACATGGACAAGCAAATGGAAGCTGTATCAGGAGGTATGGGTTCCCCATGTGTACAAGGTCCACAACGGCCCGGCTGGAAGCCAAATTTATTGGATCCATCGAACCTCTTCGGGCCAACCGAAAATAATTAGTTGATTTAGCGACTAAGTTTGCTAATTATACCATGTAAAGGAGGTGAGAAAGATGAAGAACTCAAAAAAATGCCAAAATAATAACGCTAACAGCATGAATGAAGCACAATTAGAAAGCGTTCAAGGCGGAGTAGGTATACCAGCAGGCTGGACCCCAGGCGATGGAGCAAGAACTCCAATGACTTTGGAAGAAAACAACTGGGCACTTTATGGCGCTAGAAATAAAATCCAGCCAAGAGGTGGCAAAGAAATTCAACCTAGAAAAGGAATACAACCTCGCTAAATTAAAAACATTTTTGTGAAGCAAAGTTTAAAAATTGTGATAAATAAAGGAGGTGAGAGGGATGAAAGGATCAAAGAAAGCAAAAAATAATAACGCCAACAGCATGAACGAAGCACAATTAGAAAGTGTTCAAGGCGGAATGGGTGTGCCAGCAGGAGGAAAACAAATTCAACCTAGAGGTTTTGGAGCAAAAGGAAAACCAATTCAACCTAGAGCCAATGGCGTAATGACTTTGGAAGAAAGAGATGATTGGGCACTTTATGGCAGAAATAAATAAGGTCCATTAGAGTGAGTTTTAATAATAAAAAATAAAATTTTAAGGAGTGTATAAAAATGGCAGAGAAAAAAGGCTTAAAAGAATTTATGGAAGACCTAGTAAAGGATAACAACTTGGCAGAAAAATTTAAAGACGTTGTAGACCCAGACAAAGTGGCAGAACTTGCAGAGAAAGAGGGCTATTACTTCACAGCAAAAGAGTATGAAGACCTAGCAATGGCAGCTGTTAACGGCGGTTTTAGCTGGAATGATTTTAAAAAGGGTTTTGGCAAATTTGTAAATACGGCGGGAACAGCTGCACAAGGAATTGGAAATGTAATTAACACAGGAGAACAAGCTTTTAATGCAGCAAAAGATAAATGGAATGGTAAATAAATTGTAAACAAAAATAGGGGGGAACAAAAATGGCAAAAGATTTAAAAGCTTTTATGAAAAAAGCATCTGAGGACAAGGGATTGGCAAAGAAGGTAAGCAAGGCTAAAAATGAGCAGGAGCTACGCTCAATAATGGCAAGTGAAGGCTTTGAATTAACAGATTCTGACATAAATGATGTATCAGGAGGGCTGTTTGAGCCATTGGTTGGTCTTGACAATGTCACTGCAACTATAGGCGATATATTATCCTGGACTAAGTATGAAAGCAACGTTAAAGCAAATATAAATACAGGTGGGGCAAATAACCAAGTTGGTACAAATATAACTTCAAATTTTGGTAGTAAAAAATAGTAAGAGTAATAAATCTTGCAGCTTAGATTATAGAAACGCAAGGGGACGATGCCATGAAAGGATATGAAGATTTTTTAAATGATTTAAAAAATAATGAAAAGTTACAAAAAAAGGTTGAAGAAGCCCAAATCCCAAAGGATGCTTGTGATATGCTAAAAAAAGAAGGATACAGTGTGACTGAAGACGAGTTTACAGAATTTTACTTAGAGAATGTTTCTGGTGGAGCTTTTGACAGAACAGAGACTACAGGGAACCAAAGTGTAAGTACGAATTTAAACGGAAACTACAATGTTGTAAGTATAAATCAGAGTTTGGATATGGGAAACAAAAATGGATGTGATGCCAATCAAATAGCTGGAATACTTGCATCAGCGTTGAAGAATCTTTTTGGGTAATGGACTTGTGTAACTCAATGAATGTGCGGTTTCTATAATTAGAATTAAACAATTAAAACTAGATTTTAATTAATAATTTTAAGCATAGAAACCGCCAAATGTAAAAAAGGAGGCTTTTTATGCAAGAGACAGCAAAAGAAAGGCTAGAGAAAGCCAAAACTCCAGAAGAGGCACGGCGCATAGCCAATGAATATGGACTAGATATAGAAGTAAGAAAAAATATGAGTGCCGAGTTGGATGAAGATTCACTAGAAAATGTTTCTGGAGGAGCAACATATGTAAAAGAAACGTACGCAAGCTACAGTGTGGTGGTACGAGACAAAAACACCGGCGAAATATTGTGCGTGCTGCCGTATTAGTGTTAAAAAGAAGGAGGGAAGAGCAATGAAGAGCAGAGAAGAGTTTAAAGAACGGCTCGAAAATGATAATGCCTTTAAAG
This sequence comes from uncultured Eubacteriales bacterium, assembly GCA_948537335.1. Lineage (GTDB taxonomy): Bacteria > Bacillota > Clostridia > Oscillospirales > Acutalibacteraceae > CAG-557. Next base: position 25,734 of record CAOUJG010000004.1, on the reverse strand, counting down.
AAAAATTTAAAGACGTAAAATCAACTGAGGACGTTATAAGAATAGCAAGAGAATTAGACTATGACATTACGGAAGACGACGTTTACTATGAGAGTTTAGATGATGCTGCTTTAGAAAATGTGTCGGGTGGCGGTGACACCACAATAAATGAGATGATTACGAGTTTGGAAATCATAGGAAACGGAAATCTATATCTTAAATTTTGATGACAAAGTGAGTTTTGATTGATAGAGGTGAGAAAATGAAGAGTAAGGAAGAATTTAAAGAAAGATTTAAAAAAGGAGAATTTGAAGAGGACTTTAAAAATATAAGCTCACCAGAAGAGCTTGTAGACTTCGCGCGAGGATTAGGTTATGACGTAACTTTGGAAGATGTTTCATCAGAAGAACTAGATGATGATACTTTATCTATGGTTGCTGGAGGTAAGGGCAATAAAACGATAAATAGAACAGTCAACAAAGCTTCAATGCAGGGAGACCACAATATTGTCGCGGAGTTTTAATTTTATATAAAAAGGGAAATAAGGATACATTAAAGAGAGAAGGGGGATTTGGAGAGTGAAGGATAATATAATTGATTTCAAAGAAAGGCTAGAAGAAGACGAGTCTTTTAGGGAGAAAATCGCAGAGGCTTCGAATTTGGATGAAGTTGTAGATATAGCCAAAGAATGTGGCTGCAAAATAGAATTAGATGAAATATTAGAGGACGTAGAACTCAGTGACGAACTCTTAGAAGCGGCAGCCGGTGGCGGAAGCGACACCTATAATCATAGATTAATAGGGGACAATAATTTTACATTTACAGCTTTTAATAAAGAAGAAGCCCAAAAGTACGCCCAAATGATGGTGGATGAGCTGCACAAAAGAGGAATATACGGAAAAGGATAAAAAATTTGGAGTGAAATTTATGAAAAAAAATAAGAAGACTAAAGAAGAGCAAACCTTAAAAGAAGAAAATTTTAATGATGTTTCCGGAGGAAAAACAACAATTAACGAAACAATTTATAATAGAGAGATTATAGGAAATTACAATGTAACAGGAAATAACGCGAACTATGAACAGATGTTAGGTTTTATTGACAAACTCAATAACTCCGGGAAGCTAGACTATTTAAAGAAAAAATAAGAAGGTGAACAGCGGTGGAAAAGCTAGAAAATTACAAAGCCGAGCTAAAAAAGTTGGGTGCGGATGACGCAACCTGCGAAGAAGTTTTGGTATATTGTGAAAATAAATTCAACGTAAAGGACTACACACCGAGCAAAATAGAAGACGAGCCATTTGTGGCCACTTGGAGGAATATAATATCCGAGGTGCACGATGGAAACATAAACGAAGTCATGAATGAGCGAATTCCACACGGCGCGGAAGAAGTAAAATTGAGGTCGCCACAGAGCGTGAGCATGGAGATATATAACTCGATAGCGGGCAATATCCCGGTGATTTACGCCAAAGACGAAGAGGACTTTTACGAGATAGTGAAAAAGCTGATATACAAAGGCATGCCGGCACCGAACATAGAGAAGACGGGGGCCAGCTTTGCATATGGCAAGAATAACAAGTTCATAATTCTCTCCAACAAGCCATATAGCAATATTCCGGCAGAAAAGTTAGGTTTAGAAGAGGCGCAGTGGCGGGAGTACTCGGTGATAATAAGAAGAGAACACGAGTGCACACATTATTTTACTAAAAGATTTTTGGGCTCCTCGCAGAACAACCTGCACGACGAGCTGATTGCAGATTTTACGGGAATAATGTGCGCAGTAGGGGAGTTCAAAGCCAAGTGGTTCCTGGCCGGTATGGGAATAGACATGTACCCAGAAAAGCAGGAAATCGGCCGATTCCCGGTGTATACCTCAAAATTATCGGATAAAGCCGCAGAAATCATGAAAAAAGTGATAATAAAAGTGGCAAACAACGTGGAAAAATGGTCGAAGCAGGAGTCGATAAAAAAAATGACGAGAAACGAAAGAGTGCTGTTCCTGTGCTCAAATTCGATCCTGGACTTATATAATCTCTATTAATGATGGCGGGTTTCAAGGCCTAAAATCCGCTTAAATGCAGAGCTAAAAGGTTAAATCAACCCGAGTACAGCATAGGTTGATGTTTGTTTAAATTTATAAAAATTAACTTAAAATAAACATTTTTTTAGAATTTATAACTTGATTTTGTGAAAATTTTGTGATATAATTAATGTGTCAAACGACAAATATATTGCTTTAAGAAAAGGAGATGTATTTTTATGAGTAAGGACAAAAAAGCAAGGGAGCTTAACGAAGAAGAGATAAAAAATGTATCAGGTGGGTATAGAGGTAGCAATGATAGAAGTTATGTAGCTTATGGAATAAAGGGACTTTCTAGGAAAGAGGCTGAACTTCTTGAAAGCGCGCGTAATAGGTACAAAAATAAGACGTAATAACAAATAAAAATTTGGGACCTTGAGGCTTAACTTTATGGAAAATTTGTGGTATGTGGTATAATATTATAATATGTCAAACGACAAAATATATTATTTTAAGAAAAGGAGATGTGTTTTTATGAGTAAAGAAAAAAAGGTAAGAGAGCTTAACGAAGAAGAGATAAAAAATGTATCAGGTGGGTATAGAAGAGATGATAGAGATATGGATTATGCAATTTGTGACGCTAAAGGAAAAGTGATAATGAAGGGACTTTCTAAAAGAGAGGCTGAACTTATTGAGAAGGGCCTTTCTAGGAAGGAGGCTGCACTTCTTGCAGGGCGTAAATAAATTTTAGCGGAAGTACCGCCTATAAATTGTTTTGCTGTATTTTGGCAATTGAACGGTGTAGGGTTAAAAATTAAATTTAATATTTAGCTTTAAAATTAGTGATGACGCCGTCGACGGGTTATCGCTAATTTTTTTGTTAAGTTTCGCTCTTTGTAACCTCAAGAATTTCGTCACAAATAGCGGAAACGCTTTTATTGGTGCCGATTATGAAATCCGCAGCTTGCAGATATTTTTCTTTTCGCAAAAAAAACAGTTCATAAATAGAATTTTTGCCGGTGACCAAAGGTCTTTTGGCGGCATTATTTGTGCCTAGACGAGCAATTATCGCGTCTATTGGGGCGTCCAGAAAAAATATTTTTCCGCCTTTTTTAAAGTTAACGATATTTTCGATGTCCAAGATGGAGCCACCGCCGGGGGAAATTATAACCGAAGTTTGCGCAGTTGCCTTTTTGATGCAGCTTTTTTCGAGTGCCCTAAAGTGTGCCTCGCCGTAAGTCGCAAATATCTGACTAACGCTAAGGCCAACCGCGGTCTCGATGCAGCTGTCGATATCAATGAGCCGCAGCCCCGTCTGCAAGGCAAGTTGACGCCCGACGGTAGTTTTGCCACAGCCCATAAAGCCGCACAGGACTATATTAAAATGAAAATTTGCGTTTTTTTTCGTATCCATAAAATTCAACCAAACCTCTTCAAAAATTCGCCAGAATCCGCAAGCAGCTGAGAGATATCGCCGTCAGAAAAGTCAACATCGTTCCAGATTTTGTGGGCAAAAACGGCCTGAAAAATCAGCATAGACAAGCCCGAAACAGCCGGCAAACCGTTACTTTTGGCCTTTTTAATCAGCAAAGTCTCGTGAGGATTATAGACGGCGTCAAAAACGGCGCGGCAGTGAGCCAGAGCGTCGTCCGCAATGGGAGATTCATCAACATGGGGGAACATCCCAACCGGTGTCGCGTTTATCAGGATGTCAGTATTCTCGGAAAATTCATCGATAAGAGTAATCGCCACCGAGCTGCCGGTAACGCGCTCAACCTCGTTGGCAAGGGCTTTAGCGCGGTCAAGACTCTGCGCACGCACGGCCAAAGTCACATTGCAACCGCTAAAAACGGCCTCAAAGCAAAAAATCCGCGCGACTCCGCCACAGCCCAAAATGGTAACATTGCCGGCAAGAGGCAGATTCTCAAACTTCAGGGCCTGCAAAAAGCCGGGCGCATCGGTGTTGTAGCCAAAAGAAGCGCCACCACTGTTCTTGACGGTATTTATGCACGAATAAATCTTGGCCTGGCCGCAAAGTTGGCCAACAAACGGGATAATTGCCTGTTTATAGGGAATCGTTATATTGTAGCCGTTTAGCTTGCTCAGAGTTGGGATAACGCTCAAGAAATCGAGCTTGCAAACGTCTAAAAGCACGTACTCGGCCGGAATCTTGGCGATCTCAAACAGTCGACGATGAATAAAAGGCGAAATAGAGTGCGAAATAGGGTGACCCAAAAGGGCAAAATGCTGATTCATACTAAGTTTACCTCGATGTACCAAAAAATTATGATAAATTTTAGTTTAATTATTGACAAACCAAATAATTCCGAATACCATTGGTAATGGGGGCGCGCGGACATTCAAAAATGTTATTTTAGAGGATATCGCATAAAAAATATTTTGTCAATCAGCCCCTGGAGATTAATGGCAAATCCGAGGGGCAAAACATAAATTATTATGATTCTAAAAAATTTAACGAGGAGAAATGGTCATGGTTTTGGAGAAAGTAAAAAAAATTTTGAGCGAGCAGTTTTCGGTGGACGAAGATAGCATAACGCTTAACACGAACATCGCCGAGGATTTGGGCGCGGACTCTTTGGACGTGGTGGACATTTTGATGTCGATAGAAGATGAGTTCGAGATCGAAGTCCCCGACGAAGAAATAGAAAACATACGAACCGTGGGCGAACTGGTAAATTATATAAAAGCGAACAAACAATAGGTCACGCAGAAGGCACAGAGATTAAACTTTAAAATTTAAAAACTGCAAAATAGGCAAAGGGCTAGCATTTTAGGTGCTGGCCTTATTTTTTTATTTCTAAAATTGCAATAAAAATTGGTTTGAAGTTCTAAACGGGGGGCGTTGTCCATATTATAAAAGCAAGGAGGACAAAGCCATGGATGAGAAATATAATCAAGCGATAAAGGCGCTGAGCGGCAGCTTGTACATGATTTTGAAAGAGGTACCGGAAGAGATTCAAAAAAACGTGAGGGAAATCTGCATAAGAACGGAAAAGCCAGTGATTTTTATGTGCACAAACGACTACTTATTTTTGCGAAAAGACGGCAAACTAACGCGAAATTTGAATTTGCCGCTAAAAATAGCGTCGCAAAGAGAGCTAGAAGAGAGCCTAAAGACGATGTGCAAGGACTCAGTTTATAGCTACACAAACGAGATAAAGAACGGCTTTTTGACGCTAAAAGGTGGACATAGAGTGGGGCTGTGCGGCACGGCGGTAATGGAGGACGAGAAGATTGTGAATGTGCGGGACATCTCGACCCTAAGCGTGAGAATCGCGCGGCAGATGAGGAATTCTGCAGACGAGCTGCTGTTGAGCATAAACAATAAATTTAACGGGATAATCCTGGCAGGCATCCCGGCGAGCGGCAAAACGACCATCTTAAGAGAACTTGCAAGAAAACTCTCGCTGCTAGGAGAAAAAGTCAGTGTAATAGACGAGCGCAACGAGTTTTCGGGCACATATGCGGGCCTGGCGCAAAACGACCTGGGGTTCTGCGACATTTTAAATGGCTATCCCAAGGCCGAAGGTCTAACGCAAGCCATCCGGACGCTCTCGCCGAATGTTATAGTCTGCGACGAAATAGGCACAGAGAGGGACATCCAGGCAATAAGACAAGCTGTGCACGCCGGCGTTAAGCTGATAGTTAGCGTGCACGCGGGCAGCATTGATGATTTTTCTAGAAGGAAGCACTGCATGGACATCCTGAATACCGAAGCGTTCGATGTTTTGGCCATGATGTGGGGCCGAACCAAGCCAGGAGTCATATCGCAGATATACAAAGTGGGTGCAAATGTTGATAAAACTGATAGGTTCGCTCTTGTTAATAGCGTCGTCAACAGCGCTGGGGTATGCGACATCGCGTAAACTCGGCCTGCGAGTAAGATTTTTGCAGCAATACCTGCAGTTTGTAAGCTACATAAACACAGAAATCCGCTATACACAGCGGGTTTTGAGCGAAATTATAAATAATTATAGCGACACAAAGGGCGAGATTTCGGGCTTTTTGAGCCAGGTAAAGGAAAATTTAAAGTCAGAAGAGGGCTTTGTAGAAGCGTGGCAAGACGCGGCAGAGAGCTTGGCAGACGCGTATGGATTGCGAAAACCAGAAAAAGAGCTGATAAGCAAATTTGGTAAGGAGCTTGGTACTACGGACGTTAGAGGGCAAATCTCGCTGTGTGAGCTTAACCAAAAGCTCGTTGGAGCGGTGCTAGAAGTTGCAAAAGAGGAGAAAGAAAAAAAGAGCAAACTCTATTTAATGCTGGGCGCATCGGCAGGGATAAGCATCGCGATAATTCTATTATAGAAAATAACAGTACAAAAACACCGGCAAAACCACAAAGTTAGAAGCGGAGGAAGCGCAAAAGCAATGATGGACATAGATTTAATCTTCAAAATAGCGGCAATAGGGATAATCGTGGCGGTGCTAAACCAAGTGCTGATCCGGTCGGGCAGAGAGGAACAAGCCATGATGACGACTCTAGCGGGGCTCATAGTGGTTCTGATGATGGTGGTAAAAGAAATAGATGTGCTTTTTCGCACAATAAAGTCGATTTTTGGGCTGTAGCCAATGAACATAGCAGGCCTAATCGCGATATCGCTGATAGCCACGGCCGTATCGGTGATGATAAAAAAGTACAATCCAGAGTACTCCATCTTCGTGAGCGTAATGGCGGGCGTCTTCATACTGTGCACGATTTTATCGGAGCTCACGCCATCGATCCAGAAGATAAATGAGCTGATATCGACTAGCGGAATTTCTAGCGATAACGCCAAAATCCTCTTCAAGACGCTTGGCATATGCTTTTTGGCGCAGTTCGCAGCGGACTCTTGCAACGACGCCGGCGAAACGGCCCTAGCCTCAAAAATAGAGCTGGCGAGCAAAGTGCTGATAATTGGCATGACGCTGCCGTTGTTTGAGCAAGTCATAAAAATCGTAACGAGTCTTTTGGGTGGTTAAAGTGAACGGAAAGAAGATATTTTGGGGATTTATGCTGTTTTTGAGCGTGCTAGAGGGCATTCCGGCGGCAGCAGAGGCGGAGAATGCAGATGGCGCCTATAATCAGGAGGTCTACAAGGAGCAGTACGATAATAGTGGAGCGGAAAGGCTGTTTGAAGAGCTACCCGGGGAGGCCAAGAAATCGCTCGAAGGAATGGGCGTAAACGGAGCGGACTTTAACAAAATCATAGATATAAAGCCAGAAGCGGTGCTAGAGAACGTTTTAGCAACAGCCAAAAAGAGCCTCCCAGCGCCGCTGAGGGCAATTAGCATGATCTTAGCGGTAACGCTTTTAAACGCGATTTTAACCGCACTCAAAATTTCCATAGGAGAAAAATCTTTGTCCGCAACACTGGGTGTCGTGAGCACCCTGTGCGTCTGTATGATAATAGTGACGCCAATCGTGGGATTCATTGGACGAGTTGCCGCAATAATAAAGGGCGGAGCGGGATTTCTATTTTGCTACATACCGATAATGGTGGGAGTTATGGTGGCCTCGGGCCAAGCGATCTCGTCGGTCGCGTTCAGCTCTTTGATGGTAACCCTGGGCGACGTCATCACGCAGCTCTCTGCCAACTTTTTAGTCCCGCTGCTGAACATGTTTTTAACCGTCAGCGTAGTTTGCGCCATTTCGCCAAGATTCAACTTTTCTGGGCTGTGCGGGCTGTTTTCAAAGGTCACAAAATGGGTGCTGGGCTTTACCATGACGATATTCTCGGGCATCCTGACGACAAAAAGCATAATAGGGGCCGCGGCAGACAGCGTAAACAGCAAGACCATGAAGTTTGTGCTGAGCAGCTTTGTCCCAATAGTCGGCAGCGCGCTGGGAGACGCATTTTTAACAGTGCAGGGCTGCGTCAAAATTTTAAAATCGGGGATCGGAGCGTTTTTCATCATAGCGGTGGGATTCATTTTTCTGCCGGCAGTCGTAGAGTGCATTGCGTGGTCGTTTGCGATTAACATCTGCGCCGTGGCGGGAGATATCTTCGAGCTGCCAAATGTCTCAACGCTGTTAAAGAACATCGGCAAAGTCTTGAGTACGCTAATGGCGGTGGTTTTGTGCATCATGACAATATTGATAATCTCGACAGTGCTGGTTTTGAGCATAGGTGGTGGTGGCAGTTGAACGCGATAAAAGTCTGGATAACGACGATCTGCCTGACTTCGGTGGTGTGCACGATAATAGAAATATTGTTCCCAAAGGGGAACATGGAGAAAATTTTTCGGGTAGTCTTGGGGATCTTCATGCTAAGCGCCCTAGTAGTCCCGCTAAAGAGTAGTTTATCAAAAATTAATTTTAACGCCAAAATGCCCGAAACATCGGTAAAAGAAAAGAGTAAACTAAAAGAAACAATAAACGACCAGACCAAAAGCATGGTGCAAAAAAATTTAAAAGCGACAATCAAAGAAATTTTGAAATCAAAGAGTGTTAAACCAGAAAAAATTAACATAATTATGGATACAAGCAAGGATAATTGCATATCAATTAAAAACGTAGAAGTTTTTTTGGCAAGAGGTGATAAACTCAAAAAGGACGCGATAAAAAATGATCTAGAAAAAAGGCTAGAGTTAAAAGCGGATGTTGTCGTTGGGAGTGACTAGGATTTTAATGATTGCGGAAGATAAAAGTAAAAAAGTAAAAGAATTTTTGCTTAAAGATAAATTCAGAAAAATAATAGTAATAGCGGGAGTTTTGGGGATTGCATTAATATTTTTTTCGGGACATTTAAAAAGTAGCGGCAAAAAAAGAGAAAAATCAGAATCAGCACAGCAAAATAGTACTCAGCAGTATGTGAGCAAGCTAGAAGGCAGTTTAAAAGAGATGATCTCGAGCATAAAGGGAGCCGGCAATACAAAGGTTTTGGTAACGCTAGAGAGCACCGAAGAGACCGTCTATGCAACAGAGGAAAAAAAGAACAAAGAGGCAACAGAAGACAAAACAACCGACGGTCAAACGAGCAAAAAAAGGGAGAGTGACGATTGTGAGAAAAAATACATAACAATAAAAGATGCCGACGGAACAGAGCGAGCGCTATCGGTAACACAAATACAGCCGACGATAAAAGGCGTAGTGGTGGTGTGCGAAGGCGGAAATCAGCCAGAAGTGCAGCAAAAAATAACAGATGCAGTAAAAACCGCATTAAATATTACATCAAAAAAAGTTTATGTGACAAAGTAAACAATCAAAATTTTAGGAGGAAAAATATGATGGGTTTTGGAAAAAAACAAATAATCCTAGCGGCATTAGTGATAGCTTTGGGCACGGCGGTATATCTTAACTGGCAGCTTTCTTCGGACCAAGGCTTGAGCGATGATAATTCGATAATCTCGACAAAGGAGTTGGGTGAAGCGCAGTTTGTGAACAACACCCCAACGCCGGAGAATAGCGAAGAGAACAAGGAAGGCAACGACAAGGAGAATAAAGATAAACCCAAAAGTTCTTCGGAGTATTTTTCTAAAGCGAAAAGCGAACGGCAAAAGGCAAGAGAAGAGGCGACTGAGGTGATAAAAGAAACGTTAGAGAACGCAAAATCTTCGGAGCAAGCAAAGGCCGAGTCGGTAAAGCAGGCGGCAGAAATAGCCAAGAACATAGAAAAAGAGTCAAACATAGAGAACTTGATAAAAGCAAAAGGCGTTGCAGACTGCCTGGCGTTCATTCAAAACGACGAATGCAGCGTTGTGGTGGGCGGAACAGAAGCTCTAAACGAGAACCTGGCCGTGGTGATAAAGGATATCGTGGCCGGCCAAGGCGGCATCGCCCCGGATAAAATAAAGATCGTGGAAGCAAAATAGGCTTGAAAAATTCTCGCACTGTGGTATAATGTAGGTGACGTTAAAAACAGTAATTGAACTTTGAATGATATGATACTTGGCGAAACGCGGCCCTTTACTTGTTTTTAGTAAGGGGCTTTTGGCTTTTTGGAGGGCTTTGAAGGTTAATGAACAGACATGAACAGCGAGAGTTGGTCTTTTTGCTACTCTTTGAAAATAATTTTACCGGATACTCTTTGGACGAGCTTAGGGAGACTAAGGTTCTGGTGGAGGAGCGCTTGCCGGGCGACTTTAACGACTTTGTTGTGAGCTACTTTGAGGGAATCTTGGGGAATCTTGCCGAAATAGACGGGCTTATTGAGAAATTCTCGCTAAAATGGGGCAAAAATAGGCTTTCGAAGGTCGCGCTGGCAATATTGAGGCTTTCGGTGTACGAGCTGTTGCATCGGGCGGACATTCCTACAAATGTTGCGATAAACGAAGCGGTGGAACTCTCGAAAAAATATGGAGCCGAGAAAGAACCGGCCTTTATAAATGGGATTCTGGGAGGCATAAACAAAGAGTTGGAGCAGAAAAATGGCTAGTTTTTTGGGGTTAGACACGAGCAACTATACGACGTCTGTTGCGATTTGTGCCTCGGATGGGACGTTGAAACAGGCGAAAAAGCTGCTGCCAGTAAAGAGCGGCGAAATCGGACTGCGGCAAAACGACGCGGTGTTTCATCACGTGAACAGACTGCCGGACGTATTTGGAGAGGTTGTTAATGGCCTGTCGGAGATGCCAGATGCAGTGGGAGTTTCGGCAAGGCCGCGAGACGAAAATGGCTCCTACATGCCGTGTTTTACGGTGGGAGCTTCCTTTGGCCGAATGATAGCGCAGCTTTTGAATGTGCCGTGTTATGAATTTTCACACCAAGCTGGGCACATCGCGGCGGGGCTTTATTCTGCGGGGAGGCTCGACTTACTTAAGCGAAAATTTTTGGCGTTTCATGTTTCTGGCGGAACGACGGAGGCTTTGCTGGTGGCGCCGGACGAGCTTAACGTGATTAAAACGGAGATTGTCGCAAAGACGCTGGACTTGACTGCTGGGCAGCTTATTGACAGGGTTGGAGTGGCCTTGGGGCTAGATTTTCCGGCCGGAGGCGAGCTTGAGAAGTTGGCGCTTTGCTGTGATGAAGCCGTTAAGGTGAAGCCAACGCTAAAGGGCGCGGACTGCTGCCTGTCGGGAGTTGAGAACCTGTGTGCAAGGATGAAGCTAGAGCAGCAGAAGGACGAGAAGGTTGCGAGATTTTGCATAGAGTATGTGAGCGCCGCGCTGGAGGCAATGTGCAGAGAGCTTTTGAGAAAATTTGGCGAGATGCCGGTAGTTTTTGCGGGTGGAGTAATGTCAAACGCGATCATTAAGCGGAGGCTGAGTTCGTGCTTTGATGCAGTTTTTTGTGAACCTGAGTTTTCATCGGACAATGCAGCCGGAGTGGCGGTACTCACAGCGATAAAGGCGGGAAAATTATGATGAACATGAATGTGCTGACGGTTTCGCAGCTTAATTTTTACGTTAAGTCGCTTGTTGACGCGGACGCGAACCTGGAGAATGTCTTTTTGACGGGCGAAATCTCGAATTTCACGGATCATTATCAGTCGGGGCACTTTTATTTTTCGCTGAAGGACGACAAAAGCGTGGTGCGAGCGGTGATGTTTGCTGCATTTGCAAGGCGGGTTCGCTTTCGGCCGCAGAACGGGACGAAGGTGATTGTTCGTGGCAGGGTCGGAGTGTACGAAGCGTCGGGGGTTTATCAGGTTTACGTGGAAGACATGCAGCCGGACGGGGTTGGCGCGTTGAGTTTGGCCTTTGAACAACTTAAAATCAAGCTTGCGAAAGAGGGATTATTTGATGAAAAGAACAAAAAGGCGTTGCCGCGGTGTCCACAAAGGGTAGGAGTGATTACATCCGAGACGGGAGCGGTGTTTTGGGACATCCAAAATGTGATGAAGCGCAGATTTCCGCTGGCGGAGATAGTTTTTTACCCGGTTTTGGTGCAGGGAGACGGCGCCGCGGAGCAGATCGTGCGGGCTATAGAGCGATTTAACGACGAGGACTTGTGCGACGTTCTAATTGTGGCGCGAGGCGGCGGGTCTGTTGAGGATTTGTGGGCGTTTAACAATGAGGGATTGGTACGAAGCATTGCTGGGTCTAAAATCCCGATAGTTTCTGCGGTTGGGCACGAGACGGACTTAACGCTTTGCGATTTTGCGGCCGATCTAAGGGCTCCAACACCTTCTGCGGCGGCGGAGCTGGTGGTGCCGGACGCGCAAAAGCTTATTTCGGATGTGGAATATTGGGCTTCTTACATGAAATCCCTGATGCAGTGCCGGGTTGGGGACTATCGCAAGAGGCTGGATGGCTTAACGAAGCAGGGCGCGCTCAGCAGTCCAAACAGAGCTCTTAATGACAGAAAGATTGCTCTGGATGCCTTGATGATGGCGCTGAAGCTGAATTTTAAGGAGATTATTTCTAGCAACAAAGAAGAATTTTTTTTGGCGGTTAGCAAACTGGAGGCTCTTAGTCCGCTTAAGCTGCTTAGTTCGGGGTATTGCGTGGCGGTCGATGGCGCAAATAAGGTGATTTCTCGTTTGGACCAAATTGAAAAGGGCGATAAAATCAGCGTTATTGTGTCTGACGGTAAGATGGAGTGCGATGTTACCGGGATTTCTTTTGGAGGTGAAGGTGATGGCAAAGGGCAAATCGTTTGAGGCAGAGCTAAAAAAACTGCAAGAAATCGTGGCAAAGCTGGAAGGCGGCGCGGAATCATTGGAGGATTCGCTAAAATTATTCGAGGAGGGCACAGAAATAGCGAAGTTTTGCTACAATGTTCTGGACACAGCCGAGCAGAAAATAACGGATTTATCCAAGTCCAACGCGGAATCAGAGAAAAAGCCACGCACGAAAAAGGCATAGCGACGGGGACTTACAGCAAATTTAAACTTCATATTGTAATAAAAAGCCTTAACAAAGCCCGAAATAACGCGGCGCTTGCTTGTTGGGCCTTTTTGTGATATAATTTGAGCCAGGTTATTGTAAGGGTTTGGTGGAATGCAAGAAAATTGTCTTTTGCGCTCGGTCGCGTCGCCGCGGGACCTCAAGGGGTTGTCGATTGATGAGCTCGAGGTCTTGTGCGCGCAGATTCGGGAAAAAATAATAGAGACTGTATCGAAGAACGGCGGCCATTTGGCGTCGAACTTGGGTGCGGTGGAGCTGACTGTCGCTTTGCATAAGGTTTTTGACTGCCCTCAGGATCAGATCGTGTGGGACGTTGGGCATCAGTGCTATACGCATAAAATCTTGACTGGACGGCTGGATCAACTCGATACTATTCGGCAGGAGGGCGGTCTCTCGGGATATCCTCGCAGAGACGAGAGCGTGTATGATCCGTTTGGCTGCGGACACAGCAGCACGTCGATTTCAGCGGCGCTCGGGCTTTTGAATGCTAAAGAGCTAAAGGATGAACCGGGTAAAGTGGTTGCAGTGATTGGCGATGGAGCGCTTTCTGGCGGGCTTGCTTATGAGGGCATAAATAATGCGGGCGCTTGCAAGCGGAATTTTATTGTTGTGCTCAACGACAACAAAATGTCGATTTCTCGGAACGTGGGCTCCATGACGCGCTACCTTTCGGCCATCCGGACGCGCGGGATATATCTGAAAACGAAGAGCGCGGTGGACAAAATCCTCAGTAAGGTGCCGGTTTTGGGCAATTTGATGCGAAAAATTATCTTAAAGTCTACGTCTACGCTTAAAAATTTGGTGTATAACGGCACGGTGTTCGAGAATCTGGGGTTTATGTACTATGGCCCTGTTGATGGCCACAATTTGCGGGAGCTTATAAAAGTTTTGCAGGTGGCAAAGCAGAAGGAGCGCCCGGTTTTGGTGCACGTGAACACGGTGAAGGGCAAGGGATACCCGTTTGCGGAGAAAAATCCGAAATCTTTTCACTGTCTATCGGGTTTTAACATAAAGACGGGTGCGAAAGGCGTGCCCGCGGGGGACTTTTCTGCCGTGTTTGGAAAGGAGCTTTTCGAAATCGCCAAGGACGACGACCGGATTTGTGCGATCACGGCTGCTATGAAGCTTGGGACGGGGCTTAAATATTTTGCAAAGCGCTTTAAAAACCGGTTTTTCGACGTTGGCATTGCAGAGGGGCACGCAGTCACGTTTGCTAGCGGGCTTGCGGCTGGCGGCATGATCCCGGTTTTTGCGGTTTATTCGACGTTTTTGCAACGTGGATACGATCAGATAATCCATGACGCGGCGCTGCAGAAGCTTAAGCTTGTGCTGGCCATTGATAGGGCGGGCGTTGTGGGTGTAGACGGCGAGACACACCAGGGGCTATTTGATATATCTTTTTTGAACGCGATCCCCAATGTAACGGTGTTTGCGCCAAGCTTTTTTGAAGAAGTCGGCCCCATGCTGCGAAAAGCGATGTATGAGGTTGAGGGCGTAGCTGCAGTGCGGTATCCGAGGGGCGCGCAGATGTATAAGCCGGAAGATTTTACTTGTAGCTGCGAGCCGTTTGATGTTTATGGCGATTTAGCGGGCTGCGAAACCGTTATCGTCGCCTATGGAAGGATCTTCTCGCAAGCTTGTTTGGCGAAGGAAAATTTGCGTTTGAAGCGGATAAAAACTTGCGTCATAAAGCTGAACCGGATTAAACCTATCGATAGCGCGGCAGTTTTGGCGGTTTCTGGTTTTAAAAATGTGTTTTTCTTTGAAGAAGGAATGCTGTCTGGTGGCGTAGGAGAGCGCTTTAGCTATGAGTTGACTCAAGTTGGCTTTGGCGGGAACTTCTATTTGACGGCGGTAGACGGGGAGTTTGTTGCTCAAGCGACGGTTGAAGCGGCCTTACACAAGCTGAATTTGGACGCGGACGGCATGGAGAAAATAGTTGCACAGAGGGTTGATGCTTTTGGTGGACAAGAAAAGGCTGGATGTAGCGCTGTTTGAGCGAGGTCTGGCACTGAGCCGGGAAAAGGCTCGCACGGAGATTATGCTTGGCAGTGTGTATGTGGAAAATCAAAAGGCCGACAAGCCCGGCACAATGGTAAAAGAGGACGCTAAAATCGAAGTTAGAAGTCAGCAAATGGCGTACGTTAGCCGCGGGGGGCTAAAGTTGGAAAAGGCGATAAAGGTGTTCGATATCGATTTGACGGGAAAAATCGCCATGGACATAGGCGCATCTACTGGCGGATTCACTGACTGCATGCTGCAAAACGGAGCCAAAAAGGTTTACGCTGTTGATGTGGGCTATGGTCAGTTGGATTGGAAGCTTAGAAATGACGCGCGGGTAGTTAATTTGGAGCGGACCAATGTACGCTATATCGATGAAACTGCGGTTCCGGACAAGTTGGACTTTTTTAGCGTGGATGTGTCCTTTATTTCCTTGAAGCTCGTGATTCCAGTCGCCATGAGGTTTATGAACCAAGATGCCACGGCGGTTTGCCTGATAAAGCCGCAGTTTGAAGCGGGGCGGAGCAATGTGGGGAAGAACGGTGTGGTGCGGGATAGCGCGGTGCATGAGGCGGTTGTGAGCGACATTTGCAGCTTTGCGATGGGGATTGGGTTTGACGTTCTGGGCCTAAGTTTTTCGCCCATAAAGGGCCCGAAGGGAAACATCGAGTACCTCGTTTATTTGCGAAAGGCTGCAGATTTTGCGCAAAATTTGGCTTCGATTAGCGTTGAAAAACTAGTGAAAAATTCTCACAAAGAACTTGATAGCTGATCACAAAGGTTGGGGTGATATCATGAAAGTAGCGCTTTTTTTGAACATCACAAAGCCCGGAGTTTTCGAATTTGCGCGGCAGGTGATATATAAACTCAGCAGTTGCGGGGCAGAAGCCTGGTTGCCTAAGAGTTATGAGCAAGATTTAGCGGGAGCTATAGCGCTGTTCGGCGCTGAAATTGATGATATAGTAGCATCTTGCGACGTGGTTTTGGCGATAGGTGGCGACGGAACAGTGATTCGATTTGCAAAGCACGCGGCAAAATTTGAAAAGCCGATTTTAGGTATAAACTTTGGCAGAGTTGGCTTTGTGGCAGGGCTTGAAAGAGACGAGTTGGATAAGTTGGAGCTGTTGGCCGCGGGCAAATACGATATTCAAAAAAGGAGTTTGCTGGAGGTTAAAGTCTATAAAAATGGCGGTGTGGAGACCTTTTGGGCGTTTAATGATGCTGTTGTTTATAAGGGTGAGAGCGCCAAGGTTGTAGATTTTTCGGTGTGCTTTAAAGAAAATGAGGTGTGCAGCTATTGCGCGGATGGCGTGATTTTAGCGACTTCTACGGGGTCGACGGCTTATTCTTTGTCTGCAGGCGGCCCTATAGTTGATCCGGAACTTGATTGTGTTTTGCTGACGCCGGTTTGTGTACACGCGATGTTTAGC
This sequence comes from uncultured Eubacteriales bacterium, assembly GCA_948537335.1. Taxonomy (GTDB): domain Bacteria; phylum Bacillota; class Clostridia; order Oscillospirales; family Acutalibacteraceae; genus CAG-557. The sequence continues at coordinate 9,515 of CAOUJG010000004.1, read as the reverse complement.
CGTTCGATCGTCTTTTCTGGCGATGATTTTGTCACTATAAAGGCGAGCACGAGGGATGGTGCCGGTATTTTTTTGAGCATTGATGGCAATAATGTGCTAAGTTTGGACGGATCTGATGTGGCGAAAGTCCGTAGCATGCCTAAAAAAGTTAGTATGGTGACTTTTGGAAATAAAAGTTTTTACAAAAGATTGCAAGAAAAATTATTGGGGAAATAGCACTAAAATTAAATTTGATTTAATGATTTGTTCACAATATTTACGAATGGTTATTTTACATGTGCTATTTGGAGTGGACTAAAAACAAAAATTTGTGATTAACGGAGAAAATTATTTATTTTTCTATAAAGTAAATATAATTTTGAAAAAGTGTGCTAAAATGTAGCTGTAACAAATTGTTATTTTGGGAGAGATTTTAATGAAAAGGTTATTATCAGTGCTTTTGTCGCTTTCTCTGTTATACAATTTAGCGCAGATTGGCGAGGCTAAGACTAATTATATAAATAACAATGAAGCCGTTATATGTAAATCTAAGGACGGCGAAAGAGTTTGGATTCGGGGCGAAAATTTGCCACCCATTAATATAAATAATAAAAACAAGGCTATAGCTAATTCTAGCTCAAAATCTAAGTCCAATTCAAGATCCAGTTCTACATCCAACGGTGGTGGGTCTGGGATTGGGCAAAAAATTTTGCTGGGACTTGCCCTTTTTCTTGGATGGAAGGCATATAGTTTAAAAAATAGCATAGGTGGAGGATTTTCTGCTGCAATTGACAAAGCTACAGGCTGGTTTCAAAATTTTGGGGGAAATAATCAAAGTGGAACTGATCAAAATTCAGGACAAAATGGGAATCAAGGTAATGCAGGAAGTGAAACTGATCAAGGCTCAGAGCAAAACGAAAGTCAAGGTGATTCAGAAAGTGAAGCCGACCAAGGTTTAGGACAAAACGGAAGTCCAGATTCACAAATTAATGCAGAGACAGAAGGCGGCACAAGGTTTAATTGGGGAAATTTTTCGTTGACTGGGACGTTGCTTAACTTGGCTTATTACATTGGATTAGCAAGTAGTAAATTGGGGGGATCTAGTATGGACCAAGCGAACCCACTTTTTCAAACCTTTTTTTAATGAAAGTTAATCTAGGCTGTAAGTTTTAAGCTTACGGCTTAATTCTTTTTTAGGAGAAACATAAATGTGAACTTAGCTGCATAAATCTTCGAGGAGGGTGTTGAGCTCGGCTTGGCTATGGACGACTATTCCTTCTGCCAACCTTTCTTGATCTACCTTTGGCAGTGTGTTTGTGCATACTTCTGTAACTTTGAACGGCGTGCTGGAGCCATTTTCAAAGACCGCGATGTTACCATTGAAGTCTTTAACAATATATGATAAACTAGTATCTGGAGTTTTGAGTTCGACTTTTTGAGAAGCTTTAGAATTTTGATTCATTACAGGAATGGCGACGAATGAGACTAGTACGCAGATTAAAACAAAACAATATGATCCTATTATAAATTTCTTCATGATATCACCTCGAACCTGGCGGGATTCTGGGAACTCTTTGGTGATATTATTTGAAGATTTTTTTAAATTATACTTAATTTTGGAATATTTGGGTTTTTATGTGCAAAAACAGGAGATTTTTAATGAGGAAAACGGATATAAGTAGATATAATTTAAACTCGAAGGACCGTAGAAAACTTTGCGGAGAGAGAAGTCTGTTGGCTAAAGGCTTGATTACTGCAGGGATTATCCTGCTTATTAATGTTGCCATTTTTATGCTGATTTTTGTGGGGTATGTTATAAGCGTGGTCAACGACAGGGTGGAGTACGACGTGCGGGCCAATAAGCTGCAGCTCACGAGCATAATTTATGTGATGGATGAAAACGGCAAGATGAAGGAGTACAACAAGGCCTATAGTGCCGAGAACCGCATTTGGGTGGACTTTAACGAGATGCCGCAGCACATGAAGGACGCGATAATCGCAATAGAGGATAAGCGATTTTATGCGCACCATGGTGTGGACTGGATCCGGACGATGGGCGCGGTATGCAATTTGGCGTTGGGGACGGGGAGCTACGGGGGCTCTACGTTGACGCAGCAGGCCATCAAGAACCTGACGGGCGACAACGACGTGAGCATAACGAGGAAGATTAAGGAGATCTTCCGGGCGATAAATTTTGAGAAGGAATATTCGAAGGACGAAATTTTGGAGCTTTACCTGAACATAGTGAACTTTGGCAACGGCTGCAGAGGCGTTCAGGTGGCGGCGAACACTTATTTTGACAAGGACATCAAGAACTGCTCTTTGGCGGAGTGCGCCGCTATTGCTGGTATCACGCAGAACCCGACTAAGTATAATCCGCTAATTTATCCGGAAAATAATCAGGAGCGAAGAGAGACCGTGCTGTCTGAAATGCTGGACCAGGGCAGGATCAGTCAGGACGAATTTGACCACGCGATGGAAGAGTCTAGGAACTTGGTATTTTCGCAGAGCCATAAGGCTGAGAGCGTGGCGGCGAATGTACCGATTCGCAACTGGTATGTGGAGGCGCTGTTTAAGGACATCGTCGAGGACTTGATGGCGAAGTACAAGATAAGCCGGGCGTCGGCGCAGGACATCTTGTTCAAGCAGGGGCTGAAGATATACTGCGCGGTGGACGAAAAAGCGCAGTCGGCCGCGGAGTCGGTGATATCGACGGAATCGCTTATGCCAAAGGACAAGAACTTGGAGCTCGGGTACATGATGATGGACTATGACGGCAGGGTAATGGCGAGCGTGGGTTCGAGGAGCAAAAAGACCGGCAATATGCTGTTTGATCGGGCTAATTCTGCGAAACGTCAGGCTGGATCGTGTATAAAGCCGATTTCTGTCTATGCGCCTGCGATCGATATTGGGCTCTATAACTATGGCTCCGTTGTGAAGGACGAGCCGCTGCCGAACTTTTATGGTCGAGGTAAGCCGGGGCCTAACAACTGGTATAAGTCTTATAAAGGCAGAGTCCCGCTTGTTTGGGCGATACAACAATCGGCGAACGCCCCGGCAGCACAGGTTTTGCAGGAGCTCACTTATCAGAAGAGTTTTGACTTTTTGACTCAAAAGCTTGGATTTGCGCATCTTGACCCGGAGGACAGGACTTCTGGCGGAGCATTGGCCTTGGGGGGCTTTCATGGCGGCGTAACTGTGCGAGAGATGACCGCAGCGTTCCAGATTTTTGGCAACGGAGGCATGTATAACCGACCGTACACGTACTTTTATGTTTTGGACCGAAACGGCAAGGTGCTTCTGGATAACCGCGATAACATCGGCAGACGGGCGATAAGCTCGCAAACGGCAACGATTATGAATCGGTTGTTGAGGCAAGTAATCGTTGCCGGAACCGGTAGGGGCGCGGATATCGAGAATTGGGAAGTAGTGGGCAAGACCGGTACTACGAACGACGACAAGGACAGCTGGTTTGTGGGGCTCACGCCAGAGGCTGTGGCGGGAATTTGGACGGGCTATGACTCACCCAAGAGAATTCGCGAAACGGCCTATGCAAAGCGGATATGGCGGGAGATTATGGTGAGGTTTTTGGCTGGCAAAGCGGCAAAAACGTATATTTTTGACCCGAACGTGAGAACCTGCAGATACCGGCTAAATAGCGGAGAGTTCGCCGCAACGGATGACGGCACATCTACGGCGATTGGCTATTTTGCGACTAATAGTATGCCCAAGGGATATGTTGAAAGCTCAAATTTGACCAGTGGTGGCGGATTTGGTGCGGAGAATAGCTATAACGGGGCGGAACCTGGAGCGGTGCCGAATGCAGAAGTTATTATTCCGGGGCATGAGCCGATTCCAGACGACGTTTTTGAATAATGCTTAGAGACATAAATCGAAATTTTTAATATAATGGATAGTGTAAATCGCGTTTTTGCGAGCGCGCGCAGAAGATTTTTTATGGAGATGTGGACAATTATGAGCTTAATCGTTCAAAAGTTTGGCGGAACATCTGTTGCGGATGCAAAGTTGATTTTTAACGTTGCGAATATCATCACGAGGGCGTACCAGGAGGGCAACGACGTGGTTGTGGTTGTTTCGGCGCAGGGCAACATGACCGATGAGCTTATTGAGAAGGCGAACGAGATAAACACGAGTGGCTCTAAGCGAGAAATGGACGTTTTGATGGCTTCTGGCGAACAGATTTCTATAGCGCTTTTGGCCATGGCTATTGAGAAGTTGGGCTTTCCGGTGACATCGCTGCTGGGGTGGCAGGCCGGCGTTATGACGGGCTCGAATTACGGCAGTGCGATGATAACTCGGATAGACCCGGGCAGAATAAAGAAGGAGCTGGACAAAAAGAATATCGTGATAGTGGCGGGGTTTCAGGGTTTGAGCCAGTATTATGACGTAACGACATTGGGCAGAGGCGGCTCCGACACCAGTGCGGTGGGGATTGCAGTTGCTTTGAGTGCGGACTTATGCCAGATATACACCGATGTTGAAGGCGTCTATACGGCGGATCCGAGGTTTATCAAGAATGCAAAAAAGCTTGAGTCGATTTCTTATGACGAGATGCTAGAATTAGCGACGCTTGGGGCCAAAGTCCTTAACAATCGGTCGGTGGAGATTGCCAAAAAGCACAAGGTCGAGCTGGAGGTACTCTCGAGCTTTGTTGAAGTGCCAGGAACAATAGTCAAGGAGGATGCAAACATGGAAAAAATGTTGATAAGCGGGGTCGCAAAGGACAACAACGTGGCGAAGATAGCCATAACCAACATTCCGGACGCGCAGGGATGGGCTTTTAGGATATTTTCGAAGCTCTCGGCAAGGGACATAAACATAGATACGATATTGCAGTCTGCCGAACACAACGGCAAGCGAGATATCTTTTTTACAGTGAATGAAGATAAATTGGCCGATGCAATGGAAGCTCTGGAGAAATATTGTGAATCTGTAGAAGGGGTGGGGCTTAGCTACGACAAAAACGTCTCGAAGATCTCTATAGTTGGCGCCGGAATGCAAACTCATGCGGGGGTGGCGGCAAAGATGTTCGAGGCGCTGTTTACGGCGAATATAGACATACAGATGATCGCGACTAGCGAGATCAAGGTCTCGGTGATAGTTTCACAGGACAGTGCGGACGAAGCAGTCCGAACCGTTCACGATGCATTTTTTAGCGCGATGGATTAAGCTGCGCACACGTTTATAGGAGAAATAGACGTTTTCTAATTGCCGAAATGCGGCCGGACACGCACGAAGACACAATCTTTTTCATATAAAATATTTAGAGCATGCAAAAGAGGTGGTTTCGTGATTTTCAGCGCGGCGCTGGCAGCCATAATGGACCTGGTCGTTTTCATCTTGCATGTGACGAGCGTTGGTTCGTTTCCGCAGCCGCTTTCGGCAAAAGAAGAGAAGGACTGTTTCTCTTTAATGAAAACTGGCGATGTGACGGCAAGAAACAAGTTGATAGAGCATAATTTGCGCTTGGTGGCGCATGTTGTGAAGAAGTATTATATGTCGGCAAGCGAGCAGGACGACTTGGTTTCTATCGGAACAATTGGCTTGATCAAGGCGGTGGATACATTTGATGCGGAAAAAGGGGTGAGGCTTTCGAGCTATGCGGCCAGATGTATAGAGAATCCGATACCTACATAATGGCTCTAGAAGAGAAAAAGTGGCTCCCTCTCTATAAGGTTGATAAAAAGATTACTGTTATGGTAAAGAATTACGGAGCTGGAAGTTACTATTTTTTACAGTACGTGCATACGTTTGAATTTTTTAATATAAAAAATTTATTAAACTCAGAAGAATTTAATGTTAAATATTCATCCCCTAATGAAATCCCTACGATAGCTGAGAAGTTGCGATATTATAGATATAAAGAAGCTCTATTGCAAAAAGATGTTGCAAGGCATATTGGTATAAGCGAGAGCACATACATTGACTATGAAAATGTAAATCGCAGTTATTACCCGTTGGACATTTTACGCAAAATTGCAGATTTGTACAAAGTTGATTTTAAGTGTCTTTTAGATGATTATAATTTGTTTCTTTACAACGGCCAAGGTAAACAAGTAAAGAAATTAAGAAAAGAGTTTGGTTTAACTCAAAAAGCATTAGCTAATAAGCTAAACATAGATAGAAAAAGAATTGGCGAGTGGGAAAAAAATAAAACTCGTATAAGCAATGATATTTATGCTAAACTAAAAAAACAATTTCCAACAGTTTTTTAAAAAATAGTATTTAATATGTTGTTATTTTAGGTATAAAGCTCAGGGAAGCCTGGGCTTTTTGTTATGCAAAAAACTTGAAGGGAGGCATGAACATGGAAGGCATCTTAATCACGGGGCTTATGATTTTTGCTTTTATCGCAATATACCAGCAATTTCGCATTGTGAGCATGGAAGACCAGACGTTTAGAGCGCTGCAGAAGACCTGCGAGCGTTTAGACTTAATCAAAAAAGGATTATCAGTCGACGATATTTTAGAGCTTGAAAAAGAATACAAACAAGAACAAAACCAAAAAGGAGGCCAAAATCACCATGAATAATAATGTTTTGGGCGCACGATTGAAGGAGCGACGCCTACAGAAGGGGCTGAGACAGGCCGATGTGGCTATCGAGTTAGGCTGTGCGGCGACATCACTAACGAATTACGAAAGAGGCATAGTTAATCCTCCGTTTGATGTTTTGGAGAAACTTTGTAAAGTTTTAGAGATGTCAGTGTTTGAATTGCTCGAAAAGAAATACGGTTTTAATGACATTTTAAAAACACTGAAAAAGCCAGTTGGTGAGCGGTCTTATGAGGATCAGGTCGCCATAAACTTTTCGTATTCTATTCTTGAAAAGCAGACACCAGCCGCGCTTGAGCGTCTTGAAAAAGAACGCGAAACCCAAGAATATATAAGTTCCAGAACGGGCCTTTCGCCCACTGCTTTGGCGGCTTTGGATGTCAACAACGAAAACAGAATTTCGCCGCAGGGCCTTGCGGTCCTAAACGAGCTGCTTTCCTGCGAGCAGGGGCTCAATGCGCTAAACAGCGTTGACATATGCCTTCAGGCCGTAGATTCATCAACGGTAGTGGATGACGCGCAGATATTAGGCTTTATGATTTTTGCAAGCGTCGCAATCTATCAAAGGTCTTTGGCCACGAAGTACAAACAGCAAAACAAAAAATAAAGGAGGAATCAACATGCTAACACTATTTGCAACAGCAACCGCAGTACTCGCCTTATTAGCGATCTACCAAGAGCGAAAATACCGGTTTTTTCACGAATTTACGCTGACAATATTTAAAGAGGTCTGCCGTAAATGGGATCCGACCGAGCCTGTTTTTACGAAGCACCGCGAAAAGGCAAAAACTCAAGACAAGAATTGCTAAAAAAGAAATAAAAATAAAAGTAAGAAGGGCTGCATCACGCGGCTCTTCTTCAATTAATGGAGGAAAAATTATGACAACAATTTTATTAATAATCATCTTAATCATGGGCCTATTTGTCTTAAAAATGGCGATCAAGCTGAATCGGCTGGAAGAAAAAACGCTCCAAGCCTTTCGAATAATCTGCGACGACGTCAAAACGAACAGAGAGAGAATTAACGCCTGCATAGCGCGCCTTGCACACGAGGAGGACGCAGAATGATAACGCTTTTAGCTGAAAAAGAATATTTAACTCCGCCGGATAATGAGGCGGTGCCGGTTACAAAATGCTTCTTTTGCTGCGAAACCATCTATTCGGGCGATGAATTTTATAGGCTGGATGGCCTTAATTGCTGCGAAGACTGCTTGGACAAGCACTATAAAGTCATTGCGGAGCCGATAGACTGGGAAGCTGAAGAAGCCGATTTAGAATGCCATGATATAAAGTGATTAAAATTTTATATAAGTGGACTCAAGACGGAATAAATCTAGATTATTGTTTAAATTTAATTTATAATAATAAATACAAGAGGTGAGAAAATGGCAGACATAGAAGAACAACAAAAAACGGCAGAGTTAATGATGACCAATATTTTAGAATTGGGGAGGTTTTCATATAGTCTGCAAGAAAAACGAGAAGAAAGCTTAATAAACCAATCGGGACGTATGATTACAGCATATTCAGTCACTGCGGCGTTATTGCCCCTGCTGATTGCTAAAACATTGAACGCAGGCTCAGTCCTTTTGTTGACGAGTTTATTAATAAGCTTCGTTTTTGCAGTGATAGCGGGATGGCGTTTCCAGAATTCAGCGATGCCAAGTGTCGATGTTTTCTTCGACGAAGTCTATGACAGATGGGAAGAATTCACGGCTCAGCCCGCGTTTGATATGCAGTGGAAATATCAACTCGCCGCGCTCCATAAAAGCAAAAAGAGGAACAATGACAAACGAGCAAATTGCATTTTAATTTCTATGGTTTCGTTTGTATGCTCGCTTATAATCGCTATATTTTTAATATGGGGTTAGGAGGAAAAACTTTGAAAGACGAAAGAACACAACAGCCTCTATCCCCGCAATCATCAAAACCGCCAGCTCCAAACCCGCTTGATCCATGGAAAAATATTAAACCAATTCCTCTCGCACCAGAGGAACGAGCAAAAAAATAAAAAGTCTTCATAAAAATTGAAGGCTTTTTTTATTTGAATTTTGGAGGAAAAAAGTATGGAAAAACCAGTATTTGAGGAACTATTTGAAGTCAACGTTAATGCGCATCTTGAAAATAAAAACGGCCTGTCATATCTATCTTGGCCGTACGCCTGGGCCTCGGTGAAAAAACGCTTTCCTGATGCGAACTATAAAATTCATCAATTTGGCGAGGCGCATCTCCCCTATGTTTTCGATGAGGGTGTAGGTTATATGGTTTTTACTGAGGTGACAATCGATGGGCTGACCCATATGATGTGGCTTCCCGTGATGGACGGCGCCAACAAAGCGATGAAATCTGAAGGTTACATATACGATACAAAGTACAAGAAAGGTCTATCGGTCGAGCCGGCGAGCATGTTTGACGTAAATAAAGCAATCATGCGGTGTTTGGTGAAGAACCTTGCGATGTTCGGCCTCGGGCTTTACATCTACAGCGGCGAGGATTTGCCAGAGATTGAAGTTGAGAAAATCAGCGCAAAAGACGCGAACATTTTAAGGCGGGTCGTTAATGACTTCGAAGATTCGGACAAGCTGTATCTCACACTGCTTAAAAAGTACAACGTTACGAGCTTCAAGGAGTTAACAGTCAAGCAGCGAGTGGAGATTTTAGACGGCCTGAATCAGATGGCAGCCGAAAAAAAGGCGAAGGAGGCGCAGGATGGAGATAAAGTTCACGGTGCCGGGGACTCCGAGGGGCAAGCAAAGACCGAGAGTTTGCCGGATTAACGGCCGGAGCATAACGTATACGCCGAAACAGACGGTGGATTACGAAAATCAGATACGGTCAATATACTCTAAAGTTGCAAACTTTAAATTCGAAAGGTGCGTGCCGCTTGAGGTCGCGGTTTTTGCCCTTTTTGCGCCACCTCAAAGTGTCAGCCAAAAGGTGCGAGCTCTAATGCTTAACGGAG
>CAOUJG010000003.1 GCA_948537335.1 uncultured Eubacteriales bacterium | reverse complement strand
AAAAAGAGATGACGCAACGGGAACTTGCAAAAATATATAATTTAAGCCATCGAGCCATAGGCAAAAAGCTGAAAACATTGATTGCTAAGCTAAAATATTTTATTCAAAACGGAGAATTTTAAAAATTTTTCAAAAATGGTTCCCAAAAATGGCCCGAAAATCCTCTTATATATATAGGGGGGTTTTTAGGTTCCCTTCGATCTTTGAAAATTTCATATAAATATTTCAGTTACGTTAAATTGTTGGACAAGCGTTTTATCGGATGCGCGAAGACCTCATTGAGCGAGCGGCAAACATCCAGATATAAAATTTGCGTGGGAGCAAATCCGCGAAGAGTCCAACAATCTATAATGATACTCCTGTCCATAGCCGAGGCGGGTAGCACCCGCTGGCAAGTTTGCGCCCAAAGTTTTGCGCGTGTAAAATTTTAAAATTTGCACGCAACTTTGGCGCGGCGTGTCCTGCGAGGTCACTCGCCCAGGGTGCAGTCCCAGTGTGGGGAACGTGAAATTCGTGTTATGCTGTAACCATCAGCAGGCTGAAATATTAGAAAATCTAACTAAAAGGACGATTAATCTTGAAAAGAATGTTTACAAATTATCCAGACGTCGTTTCAATAAACGAACTAATGACGTGACGATGCTAAATAGAAATTTGAGTCCGGCAAAAATTAGCGCGGAAAAGTTAAAAATGTTTTGTGATATATTGACAAAAAATAAATGTTATTATATAATAAAGAAATAAAAAACAAAGGAGAGATTAAAATTATGTTCAGAGCAATAATGTTAGTGTTATTACTAACGTTTGGAGACAATTGGGGAGCAAAGGTTTCGGCTGAATCAGTTAAAAATGAAGAGAAAAATAACGAGGGCTTTTGCCCGAAAGAAAAGGTAAGGGAAATATACGCCGATTTATTAAATGAGTTAACGTTCGACACTGAGGTAGGAGAGCTTTGTGAAAGAAAAAAACACAACACTGTTGGCGAAGCGTTTCAGAATGATGTTGAAGTTACTAAAACATTGAAAAAAGGTGTATGTAGGCAAATTTCTCATAGACTTATTTATGATCTGAGTAAAATATGTTCAAGAGCATATGCTTTGGTTCTTGGGAAGCCTGGAAATTCACACGTAGCTGTTATGTATGAAGGGGAAGATGGACAATATGTAGCAGATTTATCGCGTGAAATTCAATATTGTGAGAATTTTCCTAATATGTTTAAACGAAATAAACCTATGCTCTTTAAACTTCCTTTAGATGATTACATTGAAATGAATAAAAATGTTTGTAATATAGCATATGCAAATGAAAGCCTTGCAAATAATAAAAAAGCATGGTACGAGCTTAATTTTGTTCCGTTACATATTAATCAAATGTGCCAACAGAACGATTAGAACCAGAGGTGGCAGTTTAACAATCTTTTACTATGATTCTATAATTAAAAAAGATACAGCATGTATTTTATCAACAGCTGTATCCTTTTTTTGTTTATTTAAAAATTCGTAGAAAAACTTACTTTTTTTATGTAACCAATTTTTAGTACAGCGTAAAAATTCAGTGATAATGCGGTATTTTGAGTGGTGAGCCATCGGAGATTCGAACTCCGGACACCTTGATTAAAAGTCAAGTGCTCTGCCAACTGAGCTAATGGCTCATAATTAATAGAAAAAATGGCTGGGATGGCTGGATTCGAACCAGCGAATGACGGAGTCAAAGTCCGTTGCCTTACCGCTTGGCTACACCCCAATATAAAAGCGAATTTTACCGTGGGGTGGATAGTCGGAGTCGAACCGACGGTCTCCAGTGCCACAAACTGGCGCTTTAACCAACTAAGCTATACCCACCATATGGCGCGCCAAAAGGGACTCGAACCCCTGACCTACTGCTTAGAAGGCAGTTGCTCTATCCAGCTGAGCTATTGGCGCAAAAACCATGGAGCGGATGATGGGAATCGAACCCACGCGACCAGCTTGGAAGGCTGGAGTTCTACCATTGAACTACATCCGCATTATTGACGAGTTATATTTTATCACACAACTCGCCACAAAGTCAAGAGTTTTTTATTTTTACTTCAACATTGTTGACCACTTTTAGCAAAATAAATATGCGAAATCGTGCGATATAATTATCAGAAGCCAGGGCCTGAACGAAAAGATGCAGGTCATAAAGCGGGGGAGAGCTACAGCTCCCATTGGCCCCCAATGGCTAATTTAATTTTAACAAATCTAAACCGTTTCGACTTCAAGATGCGATTTATTCACGCAGAATGCGATTTCTGTTACCATCTTTTTATAATTTTCAATTAGCTCTAAGGCGATCTTATCCTCAACATTCTTCCTAATCAGATTTCGCAGATCTCTAGCGGCGTTCTTGCCGCCAAAAGCCTTATCCGCCAGCCATTTTAAAACAGAATCATTGTAGCTCAAGGTGATGTTCCGCTCGGCAAGAATGCCAACGTATTCGTCCAGCATAAGCTTTGCAATTTTTTCAAAATCGTTTTTGTCAAGATCTCTAAACACGATGATTTCGTCGATGCGGCTCAAAAATTCTGGCCTTAAAAAGTCCGACAACGCCTTATGAGCCTTTTCTTTATTGAGCTCGTTCTGAGTCTTTGCAAATCCCACCGCGCTGCTCTTTTTGTCGCTGCCGGCGTTAGAAGTCATCACTATAATCGTGTTCTCAAAGTTAACTTGCCGCCCTTGCGCGTCGGTAATCTTGCCCTCATCTAAGATTTGCAGCAAGATATTCAAAACGTCTGGATGCGCCTTTTCGATCTCGTCAAAAAGCAAAACAGAGTACGGGCGCCGACGCACTTTTTCGGTAATCTGGCCGGACTCACTGTATCCAACGTAGCCGGGGGGCGAGCCAATTATCCGAGAAACCGAGTGCTTCTCCATAAATTCAGACATGTCGAGGCGAATGAGCGTCTCGGGGCTGTCGAACAGCTCTTGCGACAAAACCTTAACAAGCTCGGTCTTGCCCACGCCAGTGGGGCCAACAAAAATAAACGATGCCGGACGTCTTCGAGGGCTAATCTGCACGCGACTCCTTTTTATTGCCGAAGCAACGGCCTCCACAGCCTCATCTTGACCAATCACTTTGCTCTTTAATTTGTCCTCGATGTTAGCGAGTTTCTTAAGGTCGTTCTCTTTTATTTTAGAAGAAGGAATTCCCGTCCAAAGCTCCACAACGTGCGCAACGTCGCTTTCGGTAATGTAGACACTAAAAGCCTTCTCTGCGATTTTCTCAAGCTCCTGGTTTATCCGAGCAATCTCTGAGCGAACCTTGGCCAACTTTTCATAATCGATATTATCTGGCTCGCGCGAGGCAATCTCACATTCGGTAGCGATAAAGCCGTCCAACTGGCGAGACAAAGAATCATACTTTTCCATAGCAAGATTCTTGAGTGAAGCAAACGCGGCCGATTCGTCCATCAAGTCGATGGCTTTGTCTGGCAAGAAGCGGTCCATTATATAGCGCTCCGACAAAACAACGATTTTCCGTATCAGATCGTCCGAAATGTTGATCCGGTGGTATTTTTCATAATAAGCCTTGATCCCCTTCAAAACGTCAACAGTACTGTCAATAGAAGGCTCAACAATAGAAATAGGCTGAAAGCGACGCTCCAAGGCAGCGTCTTTCTCAATGTACTTTCGGTATTCCGAAAAAGTGGTGGCGCCAATAACCTGGATTTCCCCGCGAGACAATGCCGGTTTTAGGATATTCGCTGCGTTCATGGAGTTACTCTCTGTCTCGCCCGCGCCAACTAGATTATGCACCTCATCGATGAATAGAATAATATTCCCGGCTTCTTTAACCTCGTCAATGAGCCCCTTTATCCGGTTCTCAAATTGGCCCCTAAACTGCGTTCCGGCGACTAAGGCGGTCAGGTCTATAAGGTAAATCTCTTTTTTCTTAAGCCGCGTAGGAACTTTGCCCTTGGAGATCAAAATAGCCAAACTCTCGGCAATGGCGGTCTTGCCAACGCCGGGCTCGCCAATTAAGCACGGATTATTCTTTGTGCGACGGCTTAAAATCTGGATAGTCCTAGCAATCTCCTTATCTCTGCCAATTATCTTGTCGAGCTTATTTTTTCGGGCCTTCTCGGTAAGATTCGAGCAGTAAAGCTCAAGGTACTTCTTTTTACTATTAGCTTTTTTCTTTTTGTTAGAGTCCCGACCAGAAGCGGAGCTACTTGTGCGATCCTCTCGGTTATTATTGGGGCTGCTGCTACTAGAAAAAACGTTTTTTATAAAGGGGAGAGCAGCGGCGCTTTCCTCAACAAAATCCTCGTAGCTTGAGAGCTCGTCTTCGCTAAGATTCATAAACTCGTTCATCTGCTCGGCCATAGATTCCATTTCTTCGGCCGAAAAGCCAATCTTGTTCATGATATCGTCAAGAGGCTTAAGCCCGAGCTCCTTAGCGCAAGTCAAGCAAAACCCCTGCGGCTTGGAGTCTTCTTTATCTACCGATATAAAAACCATAGCAGGCCTTTTTTTGCACCGAGAACACAACATAACTCTTTCTCCTCACTAATTAATTTTTGCGGTGTCCATTAACACCAGTAACGTTTAATCTTTTTCTTTTTGATTAGAACCAGAGATATCGTTTATTAACTTTAAGAATATTATAAAATATTTAAACAAAGCAAACAGCATAAAAGCCGAAGTTACAGACAACAAAGAAATAGAAACAATGGGCCGATTAACGCCCCAAATGGCCTTCAAAGCAACAATAATTATAACAGATACATAAAAGAAAACAGTCGCGACTTTGCCATACCAACGGGCAGCGGGCGGTTCGATTCCTTTTTTTATTAAGAAACTTCCGGCAATCAACATAGACAAATCTTTTAAAATCAAGATTACAACAAACGGCACAATTTCTGGAAATTTTATCCCCATACAGATAATAACAGCCGTCAGTGTGAGTTTATCTGCAAGTGGGTCAAGCACCTTGCCAAGCGGAGTTATCTGGCCAAGACTTCTAGCAATCATCCCGTCGAACATATCGCTAAATCCAGAGATAATCAGCACAAAGGCAGAGGCCAAATAGTCGTCATTTAAAAAGTATAATACAAAAGGCACAATTATGATTATTCTAGCAAGAGACAGAATGTTTGGAATATTTAGATTTTCTTTTTTTAAAATGTCCATAAAATTAAAATCCCTCACTTTCTGCGTACTTTATACATTTCAAATTTGATGCGACTTCAAATAATCGTTCAGCACATCCACATTTACATTGTATATTGGCTTAAACACTTTTGACTCATCAATTGCAAAGTTGACGTCGTTAACAAGGCCGGCTTTAGGGACAATCAGTAAAACGGACTTAAAAGCGACAACAAAAATAAACATAAAAACAACAAATTTTAATACGCCCATGCATAGCCCCAAAATAGAATCGATAAGTCCAAAAATAGGGATCCGTGGCAACTTAAACGCATACTTAAACAAAATCCTCAAAACGGTAAAAGTGATAATCGATAAAACCGCGAACATAACTACGGTGATGGCATGAAGAATAGATGGTTTTAACAAGCTTTCTACAATAGCGCTTTTGTCGCCCGAAGAGTGCAAAGCCTTTAAAATGTCGTTTATAGTGATTCCGTAAAAAGTCGATTTATTATAAAAGATGTTTGGGATGCCAGAAACCAGGCCCGCGATATTTTTAGCAGAGTCAATTAAACCTCCGTTTTGAGCCAGAATATCGTTAATCTTGCCAATAAGTCCACTGTACACGAAGTTTTGATAATAATATTCCGACAAAGAGGGCGCAAACAAATAGGGAACAAGCACGCTAAAAATCATGATGACTAAATCGACAATAGATTTAAAGAATCCTTTTTTAAAACCTGTCCACAAAAAAATTGCGGCTACAACGACGACTACTAAATCAAAAAACGCACTCATTTTATTTATTTCTCCTCAAGATTTAATTAATACTACTAACGCAATAACATATTATCATAAACGTTAAAAAAATTCAATATATTTACACAAATTTGTCGAAATCGACATAAAATTAAATTCAATTATGTTAAAATCTTATTTTGTTGACGTCGGTCAAACCCAGAGTATATAGCTCTTTGCCAGAGAACAGCCGAATATTTTTGGTGTCAACCCCAACGTCAAAAGAATTTAGCAAATGGCCCGAAAAATTATAAACATAAACTTTGCCATAGGATAACGCTGCCGATTTATGGTGATTAAAACTCACTGCTTTAACGCTGTGCTCGGTGTGAAAAGATTTTTCTAGCTTACCATTTTGCCCAATAAGCACCATATCGGTGTTTGTGCCGTCTTCGGAGAGAGACAAGGCCAGCAATACGCCATCTTTTTTGTTAACATCAAACCCAACAATATTTTTGTTGTCGTAGGAGTAGTCCTCGTGAGTCCCGCGGTATGGGTTAATAACGCTCACCAATTTGTCGCCAATAGCCACAACATTGCCGTTTGAGAGATACTCCAGCCGAATAAACATGTTATCGTTATAGTCGAACTTTACCCAGGGCTCCTCGCGGTTATAGTCAAAAACGTACACGCTCGAGACAACCGAACCATCCCTAGCCGTGGCGCCACAAACGGCAGCAGAGCGGCCATCTTCGCTAATTGCAACGTCCGTAATATAGTGATTTGCAAAATTATACCTGTAGTAAACGCTCCTGCTGTCCTTAGAAAAGACCGTCAGCTGCGCCAAAAAGCCTTTTGCCTCGGTAACAACAGCAAACGTGCCATAATTCGAAATAGCGGCAGAAATTATGTTATAATCGGTACCCGCAGTATGCAAAATCTTGGATTTGCTCGTCACTTCTAGGTTCTTGCCTCCCAGGTCATAGATAATCGCACGGGTGCCGCAGGTTTTTAGCATCGGGTTTTGGTAACTATGCTGTTTTTGGAGCATCTCGCCAGCATAAGAGTTCAAAGTCGTCA
Organism: uncultured Eubacteriales bacterium; assembly: GCA_948537335.1. Classification (GTDB taxonomy): domain Bacteria; phylum Bacillota; class Clostridia; order Oscillospirales; family Acutalibacteraceae; genus CAG-557. The sequence continues at coordinate 89,923 of CAOUJG010000003.1, read as the reverse complement.
AAGAGAGGTCACTCAGCAAAACAACGTCCTTATCGATAACCTTAAAATTCTCGCAACTAACCTTACTCCCGTTTATTTTGCGAGGGAATCCCGGACCAAATGAGAACTCAGCAAAAGAATCCGCAAAGAAAGTGCCGATGTAATCCGGCGAAAATTTCTCCCGATTAACGAAAATGATAACAGAAAAAAAGCTCAAAAGCAAAATAATAAAAACTCTGACAAATTTTTTAGGGATTTTGTCAACAAAATTTTTAATGTATTCTACAAATTTCAAGCAAAAATTTTTAGCTTGTCCCAAATAAAAGGTCAGCCGTTTGCAAAGATTTTTAAAGCGATTCTTATTTGCCGTACCACCAGAAGATTTGCGCATAGTGTAAGTCCCCCCAAACAAGCTAGGCCAATTTTGACGCTAGCGTTTCTCTTCATAAAGCTTAAGGCCCAGATTTATATTATCATCGTAAAAAACCTTATTCAAGTATAGCCCGTGGGCAATCGCCGTCGGCCCCGCAAGGGCGCGGTTTTTGGCCTCAATGATATCGCGTATTTGGCCTGGAGCGATCTTGCCCATAGAAACATGCAGCAGGGTGCCGACCATAATCCTCACCATGTTATACAAAAAGCCATCGGCCGCAACTTTTACAGTAACCAGCCCGTCGGGGCTCCTATCTATGCTAAAGCTATTTACCGTGCGGACCATATTTTCGGGATTTCTGCTGTCAAAAGTGCAAAAAGATGTAAAATCGTGCGTGCCGATAAAATTCTGCCCAGCCGACTGCAACTTTTCTAAGTCCAAAGGGTACCAATAGTGAAGGGCCCTGTTCACCAAAAAAGGGTTCCGAACCCGGCGGTTCCAGATTTTATAAATATATTCCTTCCCAACGCAAGAGTAGCGGGCGTGGAAATCTAAAGGAACCTCCATAGCCGAATTGACGGCGATATCCGCGGGCAAAAATCTATTCATGGCCATCCGTAGGCGTTCGCAGGGGATATCCGAGTTAACCTTAACGCTGACGCAATACATATTCGCGTGCACGCCGGAATCCGTCCTGCTGCAGCCCTTTATGTCGCAATTTTCAGTTAGAATTTTAAAAAGAGCGTCCTGAAAAACCTCCTGCACCGAGACAGCGTTCTTTTGAATCTGCCAGCCGTGGTACCTAGAGCCATCGTAGCAAATCGAGAGTAGCAAATTCCTCATAAATGCACCGCCAAAGCCCAAAAGTTGCTCCACAGAACGAGCAAAAATACCGCCACAACCGCAAATATAGCCAAAACGTCGTTTGAACAGATGTGCAAAACCTTCATTTTAGTGCGGCCGTCTCCGCCGTTGTAGCATCTGCATTCCATAGCCAAAGCCAAGTCAAAAGCCCGCCGAAACGAGGCGACCAAAAGCGGCACCAATATAGGCACCAGGGCCTTTATCCGCTTTAAAGCGTTGCCGGACTCCATGTCCGCGCCGCGAGCCTTTTGCGCATCGATAATTTTGTCCGTTTCCTCCAAAAGAGTGGGGATAAACCGCAGCGCGATGGCCATCATCATAGCCAGCTCGTGCGTTTTTATTTTGAACACGGACAATGGCTTCAAAATCCGCTCCAGCGCGTCCGTTAAGTCGGTGGGGGAGGTGGTGAAGGTGAGCAGTGAGCTTATCAAAATCAGCATCACCAACCGGCAAGCCACAAAGACGCTGTTATCGAACCCGCCTTTTGTGATCGCAACGGGCCCGATCTTAAAGAGCAGCGGTCCTTTGGCGTAAAATATGTTCAAAACGCTTGTGAACACGACGATGAACAGGATGACCTTCATGTTTTTGAAGTAATTTTTGAACGAGACTTTTGCAAAGGCCATAAAGACGAAGATGGCCGCGAGGTTGGTAAGAAGCGCGAGGTAATTGTTTGCCCAAAAAACGGTTACCAGCAGAACGACCACGAGCACGATTTTGACGCGCGGGTCGAGCCTATGTACCAACGAATTTCCAGGAAAGAAGCGGCCTAGCGCAATGTTACTTAACAAAATTCCTCACCCATTTTATACAAATTTTAGCAATTCAGTGACGGCTCCATCCACAGTCAAAACCTTGTCGTTCAAGTCAGGAATGGCGCCCGCTTTAAGCTTAGTCATGATAGAGCATATCTGCGGGACTTTGAGCCCAGCCTCATTTAATATTTTATCGCAACCAAAGACATTCCCAGCAGAGTCGAACATAACCAAGTTTCCATTGCTCAAAACGATGACTCTGTCGGAATATTTAGCGATATCCTCCATGCGGTGGGAAATCAATATGATAGTTTTATCTTTTTCCTTGTGATACCGGTAAAGTTGCTCCAACAGCGACTCGCGCGCGCAGGGATCAAGCCCCACGGTGGGTTCGTCCAAAACCAAGACTTCCGGGTCCATCGACAAAACTCCAGCAATGGCGACCTTTCGCTTTTCGCCTCCAGACAAGTTAAACGGCGACTTCTGCAACAAGTTTAAATCCAAATTCACGAATTTGCAAGCCGCCAAGACTTTTTCTTTGACGTCAGCGTCGCACAAGCCCATGTTTTTGGGGCCGAAGGCGATGTCGTTATAGATGGTGTCCTCAAACAGCTGATATTCCGGGTACTGAAACACCAAGCCGACTTTGAATCGCACCCCTCTAGCAAATTCAGGGTTTGTTTGGGAGTTTCGCCAAATATCGACTCCGTCCAAAAGCACAGCCCCAGAAGTAGGCTTTAAAAGTGCGTTGAGCTGCTTAGCAAATGTGGACTTTCCCGACCCAGTGGGCCCGATCAATCCGATAAACTCGCCTTTTTTTATGGTTAAGTTGATGCAGTTCAAGGCCCGCTTAGGCGTGCCGGCGCCGGTAGAGTAGACATATGTCAAGTCTTTCACTTCGATCTGAGACATCGCAAAAATCCTCCTAAAACTCAAGAATGCCGTTAAAAGCATGTTCGTAAATCAACGGTGACTGAAATATTGAGCTAAAACATCAACGCATTCGTCCTCATTTAGGGCAAAAGAGGGGATGCGAACCCCGTGCGACTTCAATTTTTGGAGAAGTTCAACAGATTGCGGAATTGACAGCTGGCACTTTTTTAAAAAATCGACATCAGAGAAAATGCTCAAAGGCGCGCCTATTCTAACAATTTTGCCTTCGCTCATCACAACAATCCGGTCAGAATCGGTGGCCTCGTCCATGTAATGCGTTATCAGAACGATTGTGATGCCGCATTCCTTGTTTAGCTTTTTTATAACACGCATGACTTCGTCGCGCCCAAAGGGGTCAAGCATCGCGGTAGGCTCATCAAGCACAAGACATAAAGGCCTCATAGCGATGATCCCAGCGATGGCGACTCTCTGCTTTTGCCCGCCAGACAAATTATAAATGGCTTCCTTCCGGAAATCATACATATCCACGGCATGCAAAGCACCATCCACACGGGCACGAATCTCCTCCGGGGCAATCCCCAAATTCTCTGGCCCAAAAGCAACGTCATCCTCTACAATGCTCGCAACAATCTGATTATCGGGGTTCTGAAAAACCAGCCCCACGGTGCTGCGAATATCGTAAACTCGCGAAGAATCCTTAGTATTGACCCCGCGCACAAAAACGTCGCCAGCCGTGGGCGTGAGCATCGCGTTTAGATGCTTTGCCAGGGTGGATTTCCCGCTGCCGTTGTGCCCCAGAATCGTCAAAAATTCGCCTTTTTTAATTTCTAAATTCACGCCATCCAAAATGTTGATTTTGCAGCCACTATCGGCCTCTTCGTAGTTAAATTCCAAATCGACAACATCAATAAATTTCTCCATAAAATAAAAATCTCCAATTCACGCGCGCCGCCAAATGGCGGTGGAACCACACGGCAAAACAATATCCTGAGCGGTAACCAGCAGGCCGATTTCATCGGCAAAGACCGCCCCACCAAAAGCCTTTTTAAAAGTCAGACTCAGCATACATTGCATAACAGAGGGCGAAAGCCCCGTCGTGTAAGCATTCAAGACAAAAAACTGAGCCTCTTCCGACAAAATCTCGCAACATAAGTTTAAAAGAGAAAAAATTTGATCCTCAAGCTTCCAAACTTCGCCGCCAGGACCGCGGCCATAAGAAGGCGGATCCATAACAATCCCATCATATCGGTTACCACGGCGAATTTCTTTTTGCACAAACTTTACACAATCATCCACAATCCAGCGCACGGGTTTGTCCGCAAGCCCCGAAGCACAGGCGTTTTCCCTCGCCCAACTGACCATCCCTTTAGAAGCATCCACGTGGCAGACATTCGCGCCAGCTGCAGCTGCAGCCAAAGTCGCAGCACCAGTGTATCCAAACAAGTTGAGCATCTTAAAGGGCTTTTTTTGCGCGCGAATATTGTCAGAAATAAGGTCCCAGTTGGTGGCTTGTTCCGGGAAAATCCCAGTATGCTTAAAGCCCATCATCTTTAAATTAAACCGCAAGCCCTTATAGCCGATATCCCAAACTGCGGGAAGTTTTTTAAAGGCTTGCCAATGCCCGCCACCAGAGCGAGAACGATGATAAACAGCATGAGCATTGCGCCAAAGGGGATGTTCCCTCGGGGTATCCCAGATAATTTGCGGATCCGGCCGAATCAAAACAACATCGCCCCAACGTTCAAGCCGCTCGCCAGCAGAGGTATCAATCAGCTCAAAATCAGTCCAACAACCAGAAACTCTCAAATTAAAACTCCTTTAAGAAAGCCGTTTTCGCACCAGATCAGCAACCTCGTTTGCCAAAACGGTAATCGTATCCAAATTTTCGCCCTCCAGCATAATGCGAATCAAAGGCTCCGTGCCCGAAACTCGAACAAGAATCCGCCCCCGACCGCACGTATCAGCATTTCCAGGTTCAAACTTCGCGCTAACGCGGTCAATAGCGCTCTTAATCTCCTCGTCGGTGTGAAACTTCAGCTTGCCCAAATTGTCCACCTTAACGTTTAGCATGACCTGAGGGAGCTTCTGCATGACGCCGGCGAGCTGCGAAAGCTTTTTGCCGCTACGTTTTAGTATGCTCAAAAGCTGAACAGCCGTCAACTGACCGTCGCCCGTAGTAGAGTGGTCAAGAAAAATAACATGCCCGGACTGCTCGCCGCCAAAATTATAGCCATTTTTGAGCATCTCTTCCAGAACGTACCTGTCGCCAACGCGCGTGGCAACAAACTTCAACTGATTCCCGCTGCAAAAGTGGTTAAACCCAATGTTAGTCATGACAGTGCCCACCACGGTGCTCTTGGCAAGCTTGCGCTGCTCGTTCAAAGACATCGCGCAAATGGCCATAATGAAGTCTCCATCAACAATGTTGCCAAGCTCGTCAACCGCCAGGCAGCGGTCCGCGTCGCCGTCAAAAGCAATCCCCGCGTCCAAGCCATTTTCCTTAACAAAACGCGCCAAGCCCTCCATATGCATGGATCCGCAATTTTTATTTATATTAGTCCCATTCGGGCGGCAGTTTTTAATGGTACACTCAACGCCAAGCCGAGTAAACAGCCGTTTCGCTGTCCGAGAAACTGTACCATTAGCACAGTCAAAAGCAACCTTTAAGCCCGTCAAATCAGCGTCAATGGTCGAAGCAATATGCTCAATGTAATCGTCAATCGCGCGGTCGGCGTTAGTCCGGGTGCCCAAATCAGCGTACTTAACCTCCGAAACGTCAATAGGCACGTCGTTAAGCACGATTCTTTCGATAACAGATTCAACCTTATCTGGCAGTTTGTAGCCGTTTTCGCCAAATATTTTAATCCCGTTAAATTCAAAAGAATTATGCGAGGCAGAGATCATAATCCCAGCATTTGCGCAGTATTTCTTAACCAAAAAAGCGACCGCCGGCGTAGGAATAACCCCCAAGCAAACAACGTCCACGCCAACAGAGCAAATTCCGGCAACCAGAGCCCCCTCAAGAATATCGCACGAAAGCCGAGTATCCTTCCCAATTAGAATTTTTGCCTTGCCCGGTGTGTTCTTAACCAAAACGCTCGCCGCCGCTTTGCCGATTTTCATCGCAATCTCAGCAGTTAATTCAACGTTAGCAATGCCACGAACGCCGTCAGTTCCAAAAAGCTTACCCATAAAAAGTCAAACTCTCCCCAAACTAGTAGTAATTATTCAACAGGCTCAAGGCCCAAATGCAGATATGCTGCCCGATTGGCAACTCGTCCCCTCGGCGTACGGCTAATAAATCCGATCTGCATCAAGTAAGGCTCGTAAATATCCTCAATGGTAACGGATTCCTCACCAATAGCAGCAGCCAAAGTCTCGACTCCAACGGGCCCGCCGTTATAAAACTCAATCATCGCCTTGAGCATACGTCTGTCGTTAGCATCAAGCCCCAGTTCATCGATCTCAAGCTTATCGAGCGCCACTCTAGCTGTGCTAAAATCAATTTTCTCACGGTTTTGAACTAAGGCAAAGTCCCGAACCCTGCGCAAAATCCGGTTCGCAATCCGAGGCGTCCCGCGCGAGCGAGAGGCAATTTCAATAGCGCCGTCGTTGTCGATATCTATGCCAAGAATAGTAGCACTTCGCCGAATAATCTTAGCAAGCTCCTGCGAGGAGTACATCTCGAGCCGCAAAACCACGCCAAATCTATCTCGCAAAGGAGCCGAAAGTTGCCCAGCGCGGGTGGTGGCGCCAACCAAAGTAAATCGAGGCAGTGACAAATGGTACGAAGTCGCCATCTGGCCCTTGCCCGTGATGATATCTATCGAAAAATCCTCCATAGCCGGGTACAAAATTTCCTCCACAGTGCGGGGCAGCCTATGAATTTCGTCAATAAATAAAACGTCACCCTCGTTCAAATTCGTAAGAATAGCGGCCAAATCGCCGGACTTCTCAATCGCCGGGCCAGAAGTAATCTTAAAATTCACGTTCATTTCGTTAGCAATAATTCCAGATAAAGTCGTCTTTCCAAGGCCAGGAGGCCCATACAAAAGCACGTGATCAAGCGGTTCTTTGCGGATTTTGGCGGCCTTAATAAAAACCGACAAATTTTCCTTAACTTTATCTTGACCAACATATTCGGCCAAAGTTCGGGGACGTAGAGGATTTTCCACCTCGAAATCTTCGGGCGTTTCCTCCGGGTCCAAAATTCTGTTTTCAAAATCAAATTCCAACGGTTATATCCCCCCAGCCATGGTTTTTAGGGCGTTTTTGATCAAATCTTCAACCGAAAGTGCCTCGTCAAATTTAGAAACAGCCTCCAAAGCCTCAACTCGAGAATACCCCAAAACAGAAAGCGCATCAATAGCGGCCGCCGAGTTTCCAAAAACTGCCCGACTAGCAGCCAAAGGCGGATTCTTCGCGCTCACCTGAGCCAAAGAGCTAGCAACTTTGTCCTTAAGCTCCAAAATGATCCTCTGTGCCAGTTTATTGCCAACACCAGGCGCCAAAGTTAAAAGCTTGCAGTCGCCAGAAGAAATAGCAGCAACAACCTGCGCAGCCGACAAAGTGGACAAAATAGCAATGCCAACCTTAGCCCCAACTCCAGAAACAGAAGTGAGCAACTTAAAGCAGTTTAGCTCATTAAGACTAAAAAAGCCAAAAAGCTCCATAGCGTCCTCGCGCACGTTTAAATGCGTGTATATAAAGACTTCTTCGCCAATAGCAGGCAGTTCATTTAAAGTATTCTGCGTAACATTGCACTTATAGCCAACTCCAGCGCATTCAATAGCCACGCTCAAGCCATCAACAGCAATCAACTTTCCTCTAAGGCTGTAAAACATTATATGTGTAACTCCTTTTTAACATGCTAGCCCTCAAGCCGGTTCCGCAAGCCTGCGCGTGACAAATCGCCACAGCCAAAGCGTCGGCAGTATCGTCAAGCTTAGGCATTTTTTCTAAACAAAGCAATCGCTTAGTCATCTTCATAACCTGGGCCTTTTTGGCCTTGCCATACCCCGTAACAACAGTTTTAATCTGCAAAGGGGTATACTCAAAAATGGGAACATTCAAATTCCGCGCGCTAAGCAAAATTACACCGCGTGCCTGAGCAACATCAATAGCGGTTTTGCGGTTATTCTGAAAATAAAGTCGCTCAATAGCAACAACATCGGGCCGAACCTTTAGCAAAAGTTCATTCATATCGCAAGATATTTTAAACAATCGGTCACAAAAAGGTGCAGTACTTTCGGTTAAAATAGAACCATAGCACAAAGGCAAAAACTTATTATTAGGCCCAGCAGAGATAGCTCCATAACCAACAATAGCGTAGCCAGGGTCAATCCCGAGTATTTTCACAATTATGTAACTCCCTTTTAAAAACTAAAAAAAGAATATAAAATTTGAAATAAATTATATCACAAAACCCCAACAAGAGCAACAAATCTAAAACGGAATAAAAACATTAACAAGCAGGCTGCAAAAGGAGCCCAAAACGGCTCCGACCAAAACGTCTGTAAGATAATGAACCCGCAAATAAACGCGAGAAAATCCAATCAAAAAAGCCAAAACAAAAGCAGGAATAGATATAATGCCAAAGCAAGAAGCCAGCATGCAAGAGGCCGCAAAAGAAGAAGAAGTGTGCCCCGAAGGAAAAGAATAAGTGATAGGCTCTTTAATGAGCATTTCCTCCTGCAATAAAAACTTAGAAGGCCGAACTCTCGCCACAATATGCTTAATCAAAACTTCGCCCAAAAAGCCACTCAACAATAAAGCCAAAATAATCTTAACGCCCACGTTGCGGTATCCGCGGTTAAACAAAAGAGGCACAGCAACAGCAAACCAAACCATTCCATTATTACCCAGCTTGGTCACAATTACCATAAATTTATTAAGATTATCTCTATGCAATTTTTTGACGTTCACAACGACCTTATCGTCCATATTTTTTAATTTACTTAACATTTTAAAAATATCACCAAAACCTTTTTTAAAATTATACTATAAAAAATCAAAAAATAACATTAACAACCAAAAAATAATTAAAATCAAGAAGTGTACACCCCAAAAATCATGCGTGTACACTTAAACTCATAGACTCAAATTATTTTTTTGTTTTTGACTTTGATTTTGTCTTTGCGGCAGATTTTTTACCATCCTCGTTAGTAAGATATTCTTTGCAAGCGACGATCAGCTTTTCTTTCTCCTTAGTAACAGTCGGATATTTTGGGTTAATGTCGTTCAAAGTATTAACCAAAATCTCAGAGAAAAAGAATCTAGCAAACCATTTTTTGTCCGCCGGAACAACATACCAAGGTGCATACGGCGTGCTAGTTTTGTTTATAGCCGCTTCAAATGCCTTCATATAATCGTCCCAATATTGCCGCTCCTTCACGTCAGAATCCGACAATTTCCAGTTTTTGTTTTTCTCGTCAATTCTTTTAAGAAACCGACGTTTTTGTTCATCCCGAGATATATTAAGGAAGAATTTTAGCACACGAATGCCATTTTGCCACAAATATTTTTCAAAATTCGCGATTTGCTCATAGCGTTCGTCAAAAATCTTCGGAGTTTTGCATCTGCTAGGTAAGTTCTGATTTTTATAAAGCTCATGCACCCGAGCAACCAAGACATCTTCATAATACGACCGGTTAAAAATCCCGATTTTGCCGCGTTCCGGAAGATTTTTAATGCATCTCCATAAGTAGTCATGGGCCAGCTCCTCGCTAGAAGGCGATTTAAAATTGCTAACCTGCACGCCCTGCGGGTTAAGACCAGACATAACGTGCTTTATGGCGCCGTCCTTGCCGCCAGCGTCCATAGCCTGCAAAATAACCAAGATAGCCTCGCTGCCCTGCGCATAGAACCTATCCTGCATAATTCCAAGCTTCTTCAGGTTCAAAAGGCTAGACTCAAGCACCATCTCCCTGTCGGTAGTCAAATGCTTGGCTTTAGTATCGAACCCGTTAATTTTAAATTTTTTCGTCCCGTCAAATTTGTACTCATCCAGTTTCATAATTTTACCCCCTTCTTATAATACTGATATTTTACCACAATAATTTCAAGAAGTCAAGATAAATTTAATACAAATTTAACAAAGAATAAGTTTGAGAATAAGCTCTTCTAGCAAAATTTTAGGATCCATGCGAGAACTTTTGAGCATGACGTCGGTTTTAGTCAGCAAGTCGATGCAACCCCGCAAAGATTTCTTCAAATTAGCGTTATATCTTAGCTGCGCCTGCGCATTTTCGAGCCGGAACATCTTTCGTTTGTAGTCAAAAATTTCAGCAACATCCTGAATGCTCCTTCCGCTTTGCAAGGCCGCATTCACGCGGTACATGTCGATATAATTCGAAGCCATGACGGCCAAAATGGCGATAGGTTCCTCTTTTTTAAAGAGCAGAATGTCCAAAATCTCAAGGGCGCGGTCACAATTCTTCGCCATGATGGCTTTAGTCAGCTCAAAAACGTTTGCCTCAAAGTTGCAAACCACGATTTCATCGATGATCTGCCAGGTGATCTCAGCTCCGTTCGCATAGGCACAGAGCTTTTCAATCTCGTTTTTAAGAACCAGCAAGTTATTTCCGCATTTGTCGATAATAAGTTGCGCGTTTTTCTCACAAAGCGTGCAAGACAATTTTTCGGCCCATTTTATGATTTGTCGTTGTAATTTAGGCTTGCTAAGTGCCTGCAGATTCAAAACTTCGCCATGTTTTTCAAAAAATTTGACAAAAGAAGAAAACCTAGAAGACCGCTTCAAATCTAAATTTAAGTTAGGAAAACTTATTATCAAAACGGTGGTTTCGGGGATATCGGCGATAATCTCCTTTAGCTTTTTGACTGTGTCTAGAGGCTCCTTCTCAAGGTTCAAGTCAAATATCCGCACGCACTTAAAAGGAGACATCAATGGCAGGGCCTCAACCGCGCTGTTTAGGGCGTCTATGTCAAGATCCGGAGACGAAAAATTCTGCAGGTTAAAAGAATTATTGCACCTGCCGGGCAAGATTTTATCCGTAAGCAGCCGCGTGTAGTGGGCTACAAGATATTTTTCTTCCCCGTAAATAAAATATGCGTTTTTAAAGTTGCTTGACTTAACCTGCGCGGCAAAGTCGGACTCCGTTATAATCGGCAAATTATACCATCCTCTTTATGGAAATATTTTTCGAATGCGTAAAATCAAAAACAATATCGCCGTCGCCAGCGGTAGCAAGGGGCAAACGGCGGTCTTTGGCCAAATTGTTCGCAAAGACAGAAGCGGCATTTGCGTTAGCGCAAATAACCCCGTACGAACTCGCAACAAGGCTAGAGTTCTCGAGGTTCCCGCTATATGCCAAAATGTCGCAGAATTTATATTTATCGTCCAAAAGCTTAGCATCGCCGCCAGACGGGAGAATCAGCAGATTAACATCATTAACCGACAAGTAAATATAGCCGTGGTCATCGATGTTCAAGACCGTGATTTTCACGTTATCCCAAAGATCGATTTTGGCGGTATCATTGAAAGGGACGGTGTTCATACTTTCAAAAACGGTATGCTCCAGCTTGTTGTTGAGAACATCGCCGTCATTTTGCATCAAAACGTAGTAGGGACGGAACTTCTTTATCAGGTCATTCGCGTAGCTTGCCGTTGCGTCTTGAAGGTCGCTCAGCAGTATATAATCGAGGTTCTTGACATTCAGGTTGGTCAAGTAATTTTGCACTCTAGAAGAGTGGATAGAATCGCCGCCACAAGCCAAAACCGCAGCGCGACCGTTTTTTGAGATAACCGCAGAACACCCTGCGCCGGTGTCCAAAAAGGCCAGATGCGTCACGTCTCGGTCGAAAATCTGGTAGGAAAGGATCCCAACAAACAGGATTATGACCGACAAAATGCCAGACAGCTTTAAAAGCCGGTATTCCTTGCATAATAGCAAAGCCAACGCGAACAAAACGCAGCAGGAAGCGAACCAAAACAGGATCATGGGTTGGCGGGTAGCAACAGACGCAAACGGGATTTTTGCGAGTAAATCGGCACAAAAAGTGATGTAATTTATCAAAACCCCCGAAAAAAGTGCCAAAGGCTTGACGATGAACTCAAGAAATGGCACAAAATATAGTATGGCAGCGAACAGCGTGAAGATCATCATCAGCATGGTGGGCATGACGATCAAAATATTCGAAAAAACGCTGATAAGCGAGATTTTGCCAAAGCTCAGCATAGTTATGGGCAACGTAGCGATGGTTGCGCAGAGCGTGACAGAGATCATCCCCGCGATGCTATCCGTAACCTTTGAGCTGCAATTTACCCGCGCAAACAGGGCCTTGATTTTTTCTTCAAAATACCCTTCAAACAGGATGATCCCGAGTGTTGCGAAGACAGAGAGCAAAAGGCCAGTATCTCCGGCAGCGAAAGGGTTAATGACCGAAAGCAAAAGAGTCGCAAACCCCAGCGAGTTGAGGGAATCGGACTTTGCGTAGAAGAATTTGCCAAGATAAAACATGATGAGCATGATGCCTGCGCGAGAAACCGACGCCGAAAAGCCCGTGATGGCCATAAACGCAAGCAGAGCCAGGCAAGTGAGCAAATATACAAAGCGTTTAGAGAGCCGGGTGGCGCTTAAAAGCATAAAGACGACAGCCGCGATGACTGACGTGTGCAAGCCAGAAACCGCCAAAATATGCGACACGCCGATCTCCTTAAAGTCAGACTTTATGTCGTCGTCCATAAAATATTTGTCGCCAAGCAAGACTCCAACTGCAACAGAAGCGTGCTCTTTGGGCAAAATTGTCCGCACAGCCTCAATAAGAGCCTGCTTAACCTTCAAAAAGTAGTAATATAGCGGTTTATTTGGGTCCTCCTCCAGCTGGCAGCCCTCGTACTCATAAAGATACGAAGAAATATGTATCCCCTTGGCCGCGTAATAGGACTTGGAAGAGAATCCGCCGCTATCCGTGGGCAAAAGCATATGCACCTTGCCGGAAACTTTGTCGTACAAATCCACATCCAACGGCGTAGACATTGACATCCGTAATTTTATTTTTTGAGGAGCATCGACATAGTCGACTTTATCCGTTTCCAGAACGTAATAGTACCGATTGTAGGCGCTATATGGGCTCTCGCAAATCCGGCCAGAGACGTAGACATCCTGTCCGTCCAGCTGCTCAATGGGCGCAACCTTGACGTAAGTAAAGGCGCTATACATGCCAAAGGCCAAAGTAACCGTGAAAAGGGCGATTGGCAAAACTTTTGTCCGCCGAAGCGGCGCAATAGCTAAAGAAACCAAAAATAAGACGAAAAAAACAATCGCCATGATTTTGGCAAACTCGGCGTCAAAATAGGTGGCCGCAACGAGTGCCGCCAAATACGCAAACCCGACGGTCGCCATTGGTCTCTTCATGAAAGCAGCTCCTTTCGCAGTCACATCGGGGTTTTTAACCCGCCGGCCAATTCATTTTTCTGCCGCCCATCAAATGAAAATGCAGGTGAGGCACGGTCTGACCGCCATCTTCGCCACAATTATTTACAATTCGGTAGCCCTTCTTTAGTCCCATTTCTTTAGCGATTTTAGAAGCCACCATAAAGATTTTCCCGATAATATTCGTATCGTCATCGGCGATCTGATCAGCACTTTGAATATGCTTTTTAGGAATAATCAGCACATGAACGGGTGCCTGAGGGTCAAGATCGTTAAAAGCAACGATCTGATCGTCCTCGTAAACCTTTTTGCTTGGGATCTCATTGCTCGCAATTTTGCAAAAAACACAATTCATAGCACAAAACCTCCAAATTAAACGGTCACAAACCGTATTGTTACATCATTTTTTCAACATGTCACTAATTAAATCATAAGCCGAACCCAAAGCCGCATCGATTTTAGAAACATCCTTGATGCCCGCCATGGCCATCTCTTTGCGCCCGCCGCCATTTCCACCGGTCAGTTGAGCAATCTCTTTAACCAAAACTCCCGCATTAATACCGTTTTCTATAGCAGTTTTGCCAACACCCGCAATAATGTTGGACTTTTCTGTGCCAACACTAGCCAAAACAACCACCGTGTTCACAAATTTAGACTTTAAATCATCGCAAATGAGCTTTAACTCGCCAATTTCCATGTTATCAAGCCGGGACACAATGACTTTGAGCCCGCAAATATCTCTAACGCAGCCGAGCAGATTATTCACCTTAAACGAGGCTAATTCCGAAGTCAGCTTGGAAATGGTTTTATCCTTATTTTTAAGTTCCTCCACCAAATGAGCGCATTCTGACGCGAGTTCAGCCTGTTGATTCACCTTCAAAACCTGCTGACATTCGTCCAAGAGGGTTGCTTTATCGTGTAAAAGGCGCAAAACGCCCACAGAGGTTACCGCCTCTATGCGCCGGACGCCAGAAGCCACCGAGCTTTCGGAGAGAATCTTAAACAGTCCCACCTGAGCCGTGTTATTAACGTGCGTTCCGCCGCAAAGCTCCAGCGAAAAGTCGCCAATTTTAACGACACGAACAACGCTTCCATATTTTTCGCCAAACAAAGCCATTGCACCCATTTTTTTGGCCTCCGCAATGGGCATTTCTCGAGCTACGACCTCATCCGAGCGCAAAATTTCGTCGTTTATAAGCGTTTCGATTTGTTGCAATTCGGAAGAAGTCAAAGCAGAAAAGTGCGTAAAATCAAAGCGCAATCGGTTTTCGTCAACGAGCTGGCCAGCTTGCTCAACGTGTGTGCCCAGAACCTTCCTCAAAGCGGCCTGCAAAAGGTGCGCTGCAGTGTGGTTTCGCCTGATTTTTTCTCGCTTAGCGACATCAACACAAGCATCGATTTTATCGCCAACGTGAAGGATCCCTTGCAAAATTTTAGCGCGATGAAAGTAAATTTCAGCGGAGTTTTTGACCGTATCAATGATGGTAGACCTAGCGTCGCCAAGCGTCAGCACGCCAGAGTCTCCAACCTGGCCGCCACCTTGCGCATAAAAGGGTGTCTCATCTAAAACTATCTCAACCTCGTCGCCATTATCGGCAGAGGCCGCAAATTCGCCGCCTTTTATTATCTTTAAAATGGTAGGCCGAGTGTTTAAAGCATCGTACCCAACAAACTTAGTTGGCGCAATGCCGGCAAAGTTCAAGCTTTCGTTGGCCCAAGCCTGTGTTTCTGCGCTAGATCGAGCCTTACGAGCCTTATTTTTTTGCTCAAGAAGCAACTCATTAAAGCAAACTTCGTCAACAGTCATGCCGCGTTCCGCCAAGATTTCTTTCGTCAAGTCAATAGGAAAGCCAAAAGTGTCGTTTAGCTTAAAAGCAGCTTCGCCAGAAAGCACGGAATCATCAGCTTTTGCGATCATGTCATTTAAAAGTTCCAAGCCCTGATCAATTGTTTTAGCGAAATTTTCTTCCTCAACCTGTATCATCTTTTTGATAAAGCTCTGTTTCTGCGCGAGTTCAGGGTAAGCTTGCTGATTTTCCTTAATCACAGTTTCGCATAAGTCCGACAAAAAAGTTCCACGAATGCCAAGAATCCGGCCATGCCGGGCAGCGCGACGCAAAAGCCGACGCAAAACGTAGCCACGGCCCTCATTAGAAGGCATAACGCCGTCGCCGATTAGAAAGGTAACGCTTCGAATATGATCGGTGATAACCCGCAAAGAAACATCACTTTTGGCATCGTCGCCGTACTTAACGCCAGATATTCTGCAAACATGCTGCATAATATTTTGTACGCTGTCAACGAGAAACAGGTTGTCCACGCCCTGCATAATGCAAGCCAAGCGCTCCAAGCCCATCCCAGTGTCGATATTGGGATGATCCAGGCGAGAATAGTTGTTGTTCCCGTCGTTCTCAAACTGAGTAAACACCAAGTTCCAAAATTCAATGTACCGATCGCAGTCGCAGCCAACCTTGCAGTCTGGAGAGCCGCAACCATAGGCTTCGCCGCGATCGAAATAAAGCTCCGAGCAAGGTCCACAGGGACCGGCGCCGTGTTCCCAAAAATTATCCGCCTTACCTAAACGGACAATATGATCCGGCGCCACGCCAACGTTTTTCGTCCAGATTTCAAAGGCCTCGTCGTCCTCCTCATAAATAGAAACCCAGATCCTATCGACGGGCAGCTCCAAAACCTTGGTGCAAAACTCCCAAGCCCAGGCCGTCGCCTCGGGTTTAAAGTAGTCTCCAAAAGAAAAGTTGCCCAGCATCTCAAAAAAAGTGCCGTGCCGCGCAGTAATCCCAACACGCTCAATGTCGGGCGTGCGGATGCACTTTTGGCACGTCGTAACTCGCTTGCAAGGCGGAGTAACCTCGCCGGTAAAATACTTCTTCATCGGCGCCATACCGGAGTTTATAAGCAGCAAACTGTTGTCATTTTGAGGAACCAAGGAGAAGCTCTCCAACTTAAGGTGCTCCTTCGACTCAAAAAAAGACGTAAACATCTCGCGCAACTCATTAAGACCCGTCCACTTCACGTTTCACTCACATCCAATAAAAATATCAAATAAAATAAAAGGCGACAAACCTAGATTTTTGCTACGGTTTAATTATATTCTCGCGCCGAAAAAAAGTCAATTAACCACCATAACAAACGAGGTCAAAAGAACTTACCCTGCGGTGCGCCTAGGCCTAGACCGATTGGGTGCCGCAGTTGCAGGATGGTTACTGGCAGCAGAATTAGCCGTAGTGCGTTGTGTGGCATTGGTGTTGCTTGTCCGGCTAGTGGCTGTGGGTTGAGCAGAGGCTGAATTGCCTGCCCTATTGGTGTTTGTGTGTTGTGTAGAGCTTGTGTTGCTTGTTCTGTTGGCGGCCGTGGGCTGAGTAGAACTTGTGCTGCTTGCCCTATTGGTGTTTGTGTGTTGTGTAGAGGCTGTGCTGCTTACACCGCTGGCTGCTGTAGGTTGAGCAGAGCTTGAATTGCTTGAGCTGTTAGCAGCCGTAGTCTGTGCGGAAGGCTGCGCGTTCTGCTGAGCCGCGGGAGTGCGAACTCTCGTCTTGATGTATGAGCTTTCTTTGACAGAATCCTCGTAGATGAACTTGGCCAATTCGTAGCGGGCTTTGTTTAGATCGTCTATAACCAGCACAGCGGCGCCATTTATGTTCTGGCCGCTAAAGTTGCCGTCTTGAGGAATGCGGAACTCAACGAACTCGTACTGCAAGTATTTTAGCGCGTTTTTGCCCAGAGTTATAATTTCGCTTTTCTTCAGATTCGTCCTAACGTAGGGGCCCGCCTTCTCGATAACTGCCAAAATCTGCGGCAAGCTGCTAGATTTAAACTTGTTAATCAGCAAAGAGATAACGCGACGCTGCCGGAAAGTTCTAGCGTAGTCGTCGTGAAGCCCCTCGGCAGTAGGCACCTTGCGACTTCTAGCATATTGCAAGGACTGAGCGCCGTTCAAATGATGCATCCCGTCGACTTCTTTAAGCAAAGGCGACTTAAACGGCTTGATGCCACCTTGGATAAAGGCGCTGTCCAGCTCCAAGAGAAGTCGGTTTATGTGATGCGCCTCCTTGGCGGTAATCTCCATATCCAGGCCGCCGATGATATCGATAATGTCCCTAAAGCCCTCAAAATCGACCGTGCAAAAGCGATCAATCTTTATCCCAAAATTCTGTTCAATGGTTTTAATTGCAAAACTCTCGCCACCAAGCGCAATAGCGGCGTTAATCCGGTTGTCTTTGTAGCCCGGAATATGCACCCAAAGGTCACGCATCAACGACGTCAGCTTAATCTTTTTGTGACGGCTATCGAGCGACAAAATTAGAATAGAGTCGCTTCGGCTATGAACATCCGACTCCTCGTGCCGGTCCACACCAAAAAGAGCAACGTTCAAGATCATCGGGTCGCAAGCAGAACCCGCAACGTATTCGGTTCCGCCGTCTTGAATGGGCTGATAATTGAACGAATCCAGCATCCTGTAAGTATAAATCATCGCGCCGCCAATAAGCCCCACAACGGCAGAAAGAATAATCGCGCAGGCAAAAATAATTTTCCTTTTTCGCAGTTTTTTAGAATTAACAGAACGCCGGGGCATCCCAGAATGAGGCCCCTTAGAACTGCTGTAAATATCGCGGCCATCGCTACCAAAACCCTCAAAATTATCGTTATAATCAGAATTCTTATTTTTAGGCGACATAAAATTTCTCCTTAAACTTTTTAAAATTTACTTAAAATTTCTCATCCTAGAGGCCAAAACAGAAAAAACAAACCACAAGGCAGAGTACAAAATGAGCGCGAAAATGCTGATTTTGCTAATATCGAAATTTAGTGCGCAGACCAAAAAAACATTAAAAATCAGTTGAAACACCTGAATAGTGGTGACCAAAGCAATATTGCTCTTTGCGAAACAACACGCCAAAATGAGCTTAACGAAGGAAGCGCACGAGCCAAATGTCGCAGCAAAGGCGTTTGAGCTATCTTCAATTTTATCACACAGAGTGTTAATTTTCTGCGAATCATCATAGGAAAGCAGCGTCAAGAACTTCTCATTCACGCTGAAGTCCGAAGCAATTTTTGAAAGAGTCAAGTTGCAATCAACGGTCTTAACAAAAACCTTTATATTGCTCCGAGCGCAGGCCAGCAAAGCACCCGACAGGCTCTTAGAAGGCGTATACTCCAAGACAAACATCGCCACCAAATTTTGCCCAATGGCGAAATAAGTTAATTCGCAGCCTGGAACCCGGTACTTTTTCTCGTAATCGCGGCTTGGAGGGTCAATTTTAAAATCCTTTAAAAGCTCTCGATTTCCGACCAAAATCCGCTTACCGTTGACCCAGCCGATGATTCCTTTATTCTCCCTATAAGTAATGTCCGAAACCTTTGTTAAAATGGCCCTTTTGCCCATAATAATTTTGTCAAAAACCTGACTGATAGGTGCATTCAACCGACATATAACAGAAGCCGCTGCAAGGATAGCCTCATCTACACGCTGACCGTTAAATGTTTTGATCCCGCGAAGCACGATATTATTGGGCGGGTAAAGGTCCGCGTCGTTTAGAACAATGCTTTCGGTTTTGGCGAATTTTTTGATCGCGTTTTCGCCCACAACCATGGCCCGAAACTTAAGCGCGCGCCGGCACAAAGAGGATACAACAAAATTAATCGTAAATGGCAGCGCAAATGGCATGCAAAGGAGCAGAACAACGTCAAAGCAGGCGAGCGCGCCAATGATGCTCATGTTAGAAAAGTGGTGAAATACTGTGCCGACTAAGCTAACAACGCCGCAAACGCAAGCAAAAATGAGGCTTGCGGGGATAACCTTAGCAACCATGGACTCGGTAAAACTTTCGCAACAAGAATTCTTAATGAAATTCGTCAAGAAATTAGTTTTGTGCGTATAGGGCGTCAGAATGGGAGTGTGCGAAGTAACCGAGGGCACAACGTCGCCCAAGGAGTACATATCGACGTTATATTTTTGCTTTGAGGCCGCAACAAGCTTAAAGTTGTTGAGCATCCGCTTTTTGGCAGTCAAAGAATTTAAAATCACAAGCAAAAAATTAAAAAGCAGCAAACTCACGTAAGTGCGGGGGCAAAAGGCGCTATGGGCGCTGTACCGAAGATGAAACAGCAAACAGGCGTAGCAGTGCAGAAAAGTTATAATCAAAGGCAGGAATATCGCGGTATCCGCGGCAAAAACGAAGTACGAAATGTGGTTAAAGGCCGACCTGATAAAGCTAAAGCCAATAATGCAGCTCAAAATTAGCAGTACGTTGGAGGTAATTAGGTACGCGGCAGAATAATTCACGTCGATAGGGGCAGACAAAGAGTTAAGAAAGTTAAAGAGCACACTGTCCGCGGCAAGTGACAAAACGAAGATGGCAAATATCGCGCAGAACTTGATCTTTAGGCCTTTAATTTCTTTTTTCAACTTATTTTTTATAGCTTTGGCGGACTCAACGGGGTTTTCCGCGCTATATTCAGGGTAAGCGTCAAAAGCTTCGTCCAACAAAAACTCTGAATTCCGCGTCTTACTGCAAAAGTCATCCTCCAAAAACGACTTAACCCTAAGAGAATTCGGAGAAAAAGTCTCATCGGTAACTTTAAGAGGGTCTGTATTTTGAGTATTCACCTTGTTTTCTGTGGTGCTAAAAATCTCCTCATAACGCGAAAAACTCCGCACCCTGCCCGCATGAAAAAAGCCCATTAGCTTAGAAAAAATTTGCTTCAAACTAAAAATTCACCCCTTAATCCCCGAATATACGTTACTTCTCACCTTAAAGCCAAGCCCAACCGCTGCCGCGCGACTTCGCACATAAGGACTCCGGCCGCTACAGAGGCGTTTAGCGAGTTTATTTTGCCAAACTGCGGCAGTGATAGTATAAAGTCGCACTTTTCTTTAACAAGCCGCCCCAGCCCAAAGCCCTCGCTCCCAATGATCAATGCAACTGCTCCGGTTAAATCGGCCTTGCAGTAAGGCTGACCATCCATATCCGCGCCATATATCCACAGTCCGCGGTCTTTTAACAGTTCCAAAACAGAGGAAATATTTGTAACTCTGGCAACTTTTACATGCTCGAGCGCGCCGGCCGAAGCCTTAGCAACGGCAAAACTCAAGCTGGCTGCCCGCCGAGCTGGAATGATAACTCCGTGAGCACCGGCGCATTCTGCTGTGCGGATGATGGCCCCAAGGTTGTGCGGGTCCGCGATTTCGTCCGCCACGATTACAAAGGGAGGCTCACCCTTTTGCGCGGCGACGTTTAAGATATCATCAACACTGAAGTACCGATGTGCAGCAACCGTTGCGATGATTCCTTGATGGTTGGCGTTATTGCACAGAGAGTCCAGCTTTTTGGGGTCGACTTCTTTTACCGGAATTTTAAGCTCTTTGGCCTTTTGCAAAATGCCGGTGACGGAAGACTTGCGCATGCTGCTAGAAATCAAAATAGAATCTATACTACGGCCGGCGGCGAAGGCCTCTTTAACCGAGTTTTTGCCGATGATAATTTCGCCGGGAGCCTTTTTGGGCACAGTGTTTTTCAAAAAAATCCCTCTTAATTTATTAAACATTAAAATCTTTTTAATTATATCATATTTTATAAAAATTTGACATGCAAATGCGCCAAAATCGAAAAAATATTTTTTGGCCGGGCTTGACAAAGTAAAGCAGAGCTGGTATAATCATATTTGTTGTTTTGTATTTGTAGCGGTGAGGTTTGTGTTGTAAGTGGGGGCCATTAGCTCAGTTGGTTAGAGCAACCGGCTCATAACCGGTTGGTCCGGGGTTCAAGTCCCTGATGGCCCACCAGCGCTATTATGCGCTTTGCTGCGTTTGCGATTTTTTGATTTATTAAATGCTCTTAAAAGCCGTCCGGACTAAGATTTGGGCGGTTTTTATTTTTTGTTTACAATTTCGGGTTTTTGTGGCAATATTATATTGTGAGAACATAGTATGTTTTTGAGTTTACGTAATTTGAGGTTAAGGGTGGCGCAAGATGAAGCTTAGGCGTTTGATCGAAAAAATAGATTTTTCGCTGGTTTGCGGCGATTTGGACTTGGAAATAAGTGATATTTTTTATGATTCTAGAAAATGTATCAAAAATTCGGTGTTTGTCTGCTTGAAAGGCTGCAACGAGGACGGGCACGGTTTTATTGATTCTGCGATTGCTAACGGTGCGATGGCGATTGTTATCTCTGATGATGTCTCGATTGACAGCGAAATTACGGTTATTAAAGTTCGGGACACTCGCGAGGCGCTGGCTTTTATGTCGGCAGAGTTTTTTGAGAATCCCGCGTCACAGCTAAAAACAGTCGCAATAACCGGCACAAAGGGAAAAACGACGGTTTCTTGCATGATTCGCACTGTTTTGCAGAAGGCTGGTATAAAGACCGGAGTAATCGGAACTCTGGGGGTTATCATTGATGAAAATGTGACTAAAACGGTTAATACGACGCCGGAGTCCTATGAGATTCAGCGTTTTTTGCGCAAGATGGTGGACAGCGGTTGCAAATGCGCTGTTATGGAGGCCTCTTCGCTGGGCCTAAAGTGGCATCGTATGGATGGTTTTGTGTTTGACTATGGCGTGTTTACGAACTTTTCGATGGACCACATTGGCGGAAACGAGCACGAGAGCATGGGGGAGTACCTGGCCTGCAAGAGCTTGCTGTTTCAGAAGTGCGGGTTGGGCCTTGTGAACATTGATGACAAGAATTACCGAGAGGTCTTGAACGGCCACACTTGCAGGGTGGAGACTTATGGCTTTTCTCGCGATGCCGATATTGTCGCTTTTAACGAGAAGCTGATATCGCAAAATGGCTATGTGGGGATTCATTTCGAGACGGCGGGCAAGGAAAATCTTAGTGTGGACGTGGATATTCCTGGCAAATTTAGCATATATAACGCGCTGGCCGCTATTTCGGTCTGCCGACATTTTGATGTCCCGAAAGATGCGATAACAAGTGGCCTGAACGAGGTTAAGGTAAAGGGTAGGATAGAGTCTGTGCCGGTTCCGGGCAACTTTACCCTGCTGATCGACTACGCGCACAACGCCCTTAGCATGGAGAACATCTTGACGACGCTTCGGGAGTACCGCCCAAACCGTTTGATAACCTTGTTTGGCGCGGGAGGGGATCGCCCCAAGGTTAGACGTTACGAGATGGGCGAGGTTTCGGGAAAGCTTTCGGATTTATCTGTTGTGACGGCCGACAATTCACGCAATGAGGACGTTATGGACATAATTTCGGACATTGAGGTCGGCCTCAAAAAGACCCGCGGCAAGTTTATTGTGATCCCTGACAGGAGAGAGGCCATTAAATATTGCCTTTATATAGCCAAGGACAACGATATAATTGTGCTTGCGGGCAAGGGCCATGAGGATTATCAGGAAATAAACGGCCAAAAAATCCATTTTGACGAGCGCGAAGTCGTTGCAGATATTTTGAAGGAGCGAAGTGAGGTTCGATAGAGAAATGGAGAAATTAAGCATAAGCGAGGTTTTGACGGCGGTTGACGGAGAGCTGATTTGTGGCTTTGCCGAAATGGCGGTGAATTCGGTTAGTACAAATAGCAAAGAGATAAGAAATGGTGCGCTATTTGTGCCAATAAAGGGTGAGAAATTCGATGGACACGCCTTTATAGAAGAGGCCTTTGCGGCAGGAGCGGTTGCTACGCTGACTTCGGAGCACAATGCCGGCTCGATGGCGGTGAGATGCAAAAACAAGGTACATATAAAGGTTGCGGACACAAAAGTGGCGCTGCAACAGCTTGCGGCGTACTATCGGCAAAAGTTTGATATCCCGGTTGTTGGCATAACGGGGAGCGTGGGCAAGACCTCGACCAAAGAGATGATCGCAAGCGTTCTGGCGGCCAGGTTTAACGTGCACAAGACGACCGGCAATTTGAATGGTCAAATCGGCCTACCTTTGACTATGTTTGGGCTAGAGCAATCGCATGACGTTGCGGTTGTAGAGATGGGGATTAGCGAATTTGGCGAAATGGAGAGGCTTTTGGCAATTGCAAAGCCAACTTGCGCCGTCATAACTAACATTGGCGTCACGCATATTGAAAATCTGCATAGTAAAGAAAATATATTCAACGAGAAGTTCAAAATCGCCGGCAATTTGGGCAAAGATGGCTGTTTGTTTGTTAATGGAGACGATGAAATCCTTCGCAATGTGCCAAAGAGTGGTGATTTTCGGGTGGTTACGTTTGGCTTAAAAAATAATTGCGATTTTACCGCGAGGGATATTGCCTTTGAGGATGGGAAGACGACTTTTGAGGCCGTGCATAATGGGAAGAGTCAACGCTTCGAAGTGCCGTCGATTGGGGAGCACAACGTTTATAATGCGCTGGTTGCTATTGCGATTGGGTGTTTTATGGGTATGAGTGAGGCGCAGATACAGTCGGGGCTTTTGCAGTTTAAAAATCTTGATATGCGGCAAAACGTGTATCACTTGCGGGGCGTTACCTTGATTGACGACAGCTATAATGCGAATCCTGACTCAATGAAAAGTGCGCTTACGGTTCTTGCGCAAATTGGTTTGGGTAAGCGAAAAATTGCGATTTTGGCAGATATGTTGGAGCTTGGTGACATGGCAGAGGAGCTTCACTTCGACGTGGGAGCCTTTGCGGCGAGTGTAGATGTCGATGTGCTAATAGCGGTGGGAAGTTTAGCAAAATTTATTGCGAAGGGTGCCGCTTCTGCAAAAAGAAATGTAGCTACTTACTCGTTTTTATCGAACGATGAAGCGTTTGCATGCTTAAAAAGCTTGATTCAGCCTGAAGATTGCATTTTGGTAAAGGGCTCGCGCGGAATGCACATGGAGGAAATCGCCAAATCAGTAATTTCTCTATATGAAAAATAGCAGGCGCGGCCGGTGGGACTATGATTAGGATTAAAAAAGCGATGGTTAAGGGGTTTTACGATGTGGATTAATAATTTTTTGGATTTATTTGGAAACTTTTTGTATGCGTATATTTTGATCCCGCTTTTGATTTTTGCTGGGGTTTACTTCACTTTTAGGACGAGATTTGTGCAGTTTCGGCTGCTGAAAGACGCGTTTAAAGCTTTGACTGAAAAGGCCGACAAGGGTAAAGTTTCATCGTTTAAGTCGCTGATGATTTCGACTGCGTCTAAGATTGGAGTGGGTCACATTGCGGGCATCGCCTCTGCTATTATAATTGGCGGCCCTGGTTCGGTTTTTTGGATGTGGATTATGGCGATTTTGGGCAGTGCTTCGGCGTTTATTGAGAGCACGTTGGCGCAAATTTACAAGGTTAAAGACGAAAAAGGCGGTTTTAGAGGCGGCCCGGCCTATTATATGCAAAAAGTTTTTAACAAAAAGTGGCTCGGGGTGCTGTTTTCGTGCCTTTTGATTGCGGGATACGCCTACGGATTTAACGCTTTGCAATCGTTTCAGCTGTCTTCGGCCTTGACGCCTTACATCCAGGACTACAAGAGCGGCATTTACCCGATGATTGTTGGATTTATCTTGGCTGCGGTTACAGCTTTGGCCATTTGGGGCGGCACGCACCGGGTTGGGTTTATCTCTGCCTACATCGTGCCGGTGATGTCGCTTGCTTATATCTCTTTGAGCGTGTATATAGGCGTCAAAAATTTTAACAAAATTCCAGAAGTTTTTTCTACGATTTTTAAAGAAGCTTTCAATTTTAAAGCGATATTCGGGGCGATGTTTTACAAGAGCTCGCTTATGATGGGCACAAAAAGGGGGCTGTTTTCTAACGAGGCGGGCATGGGCAGTTCTCCGAATGCGGCAGCCACTGCAGATGTTTTGCATCCGGTAAACCAAGGGCTGGCGCAGATTTTATCTGTTTTTATAGATACATTGCTCATCTGTTCGGCGACTTCGTTTATTGTGTTGCTTTCGGGAATCGATTTTTGCTGCGGACTTGAGGATATTCCGCTTGTGCAAGAAGCCGTAAGAAATCAAGTAGGCCCATTCGGTGTGCATCTTATAGCGTTTTCGATATTTGCATTCGCATTTACATCGATAATCGGAAACTACAGCTATGCGGAAACCAACGTGCTATTCATAAAAAACAGCAAGATTTTGCTGAACATCTTTAGAGTAACGTGCGTTATAACGGTGTTTTTGGGCGCGCAGGCCGACGCAAAGACCGTATGGAACATTTCGGACTTGCTGATGGGCTTAATGGCGGTGGTAAACATAGTGGTGATACTGCTTATCGGGAACATCGCGATAAAAGCGTTAAAAGACTACTTGGCGCAAAAAAGGAAAGGCCAAACACCAGTATTTGTAGCCAAAAATGTAGGCATTGAAAATACTGATGTCTGGGAATAACGGCTTGAGAAGCTAATCGAGATTTTTAATGTTGCGCCAGTAGGCCGAAAAAGCTTGCTCGGTTTTGTTTTCAGCCGGAATATAGTAGCGTTTGTCCTTCAACTCGTCGGGCAGATATTGCTGCGCCACCCAATGATTCTCGAACTCGTGCGGGTAATGGTAGAATTGCCCCTTGTTTTTAACGTCTGCACCGTCACAGTGCTTGTTTTGCAGGTGCCGAGGAAATGGAAAAACCTTACCCGATGCGATATCGGCGGTAGCTTCGTTTATGGCATTGTACGCTGCGTTCGACTTTGGCGCCAAACAAACCAAAATGACCGCGTCTGCAAGGGGAATTCTGGCTTCGGGCAGGCCAACTTGCATGGCGATATCGACGCAGGACTTTACAATGGGCATAATCTGCGGGTAGGCAAGGCCGACATCTTCGCAAGCGCAGACCATTAGACGTCGGCAGGCAGAGATTAAATCGCCGCTGGACAGGAGCCGCGCAAGATAATATACGGCAGCGTCGGGGTCGGAGCCACGCATGGATTTTTGAAAAGCAGACAAAGTATCATAATGCTCGTCGCCGTCGGAATCATACCGGATATTCCATGAAAAATTAAGCTGGGATGCGGCTTCCATAGAAACTGTTTTAATATTGTTTTCTGCATGTGAAGATAAATTGCACAACTCCAAAAAGTTTATTGCCCGCCGCACGTCGCCGGCCGCGAGCGTTGCAATATAAGTTAAGACTTCATCCGCAATGGAGACCGTAACTCCCTCAACCTTCTCAATAAAGCCAACTGCGCGGACGAGCGCCTTTTTTATTTCTTCGACGCCGACAAGCTTGAACTCAAAGATGGTGGAGCGGCTTAAAATGGCGTTGTATATGTAAAAAGAGGGGTTCTCGGTCGTCGAGGCAATCAGCGTTATTTTGCCGTTTTCGATGAACTCCAAAATGGTTTGCTGTTGCTTTTTGTTAAAGTATTGAATCTCGTCCAAGTACAGCAGAATGCCGTTTGGCGCGGTAAAGGTATCAACCTGTGCGATGATATCTTTAATGTCCGCGGTCGAGGCCGTTGTGGCGTTCAGTTTAAACAGCTTTTTGTTTGAGCTACTGGCCAAAATTTTGGCAAGAGTCGTCTTGCCAACGCCGGAGGGGCCGTAAAAAATCATGTTTGGCAGAGTACCAGAGTCGATGATATTGCGCAGCAGATTGCCTTTGCCGATAAGGTGAGCCTGACCTACCATATCGTCGATGGACGCGGGACGCAAAATGTCCGAAAGAGGAGCCGACATACAAAGTTCCTTCCTAATTTTTTATAAAGTGACAAATCCGATAAGGGCTGAATTTTAGCTGTATATGGGGTATTTTTTGCAGATTTCTGCTACCGAATTTTTGATAAAATCGCGATTATTCTCAAAGTCATTAACAGCCAAGGCGATGAACTTAGCAATCTGCGCCATTTCGGCAAGACCAAGGCCACGGGTTGTGACGGCAGCCGTGCCGACGCGGATTCCGCTTGTGATGAACGGGCTTAATTTCTCGTTCGGAATGGTGTTTTTATTGACGGTAATGCGCACCTCGTCAAGCCTTTTTTCGAGCTCTTTGCCCGTTACGCCGGTGTCGTGCAAGTCTACAAGTAGCAAGTGATTATCCGTCCCGCCCGAGACCAGCTTCAGGCCGTTATTTATCAGCTCATGCGCGAGAGCACTACAGTTTTCGACGACTTTTTTGTTATAATCCTTAAATTCGGGCTTTAGAGCCTCGCCAAAACAGACGGCTTTGGCCGCGATTATGTGCATCAAAGGGCCGCCCTGAGTGCCCGGGAAGATGGCCTTGTCAATGGCCGCTGCGTACTTCTCTTTGCAAAGAATCATGCCACCGCGGGGCCCGCGCAAGGTTTTGTGCGTTGTGGTGGTGACAAAATCGGCAAAGGGAACAGGATTAGGGTGTAGCCCAGTAGCGACAAGCCCGGCAATATGCGCCATGTCGACCATCAAGTAGGCGTTTACGGAGTCTGCAATTTGTCGAAATTTTTCAAAGTCGATCGTTCGAGGGTAAGCACTGGCGCCACATACAATCAATTTTGGCTTAACCTGCGCAGCCTTTTCGGCAACCTTGTCGTAGTCGATGTGGTGAGTAACTGGATCCACGCCGTATTCAACGAAATTAAAATATTTGCCCGAGATATTCGCCGGCGAACCGTGTGTCAGGTGGCCACCTTCGGAAAGCGTCATGCCCATAACGGTGTCACCCGGGCTCAAAATAGAGTAATAGACCGCGGTGTTAGCCTGCGCGCCAGAATGCGGCTGAACGTTGGCGTGCTCGGCACCAAAAAGCTTTTTGGCACGGTCGCGGGCAATATCCTCAACAACGTCGACGTATTCGCAGCCGCCGTAGTACCTCTTGCTGGGGTAGCCTTCGGCGTACTTGTTGGTAAGAATGCTTCCCATCGCGGCCATAACGGCGGGAGAGACAATGTTCTCCGATGCGATGAGCTCTAGATTTTGCTGTTGACGAGATAGTTCATCGCGAGTAGCGGCGCCAATTTGCGGGTCGTAGTTGCTCAAAAATTCCAGATTATTTTCGACATAATTCATAAATTAACAGCTCCAATTCAAAAAATAGGCGAGATTAAGAGTATTATAAAACATTTAATTTTCGATATCAACAAAATAAATTTCTAAAATAGCAAGGGGGCGCTTTTTGTGGACGTGGCAAAAACAAAAATTTTGAATATACTGAATTTTAGATTATAATAAATGTAGTAAAATTAGGAGGAATGCTGTTTTATGGACCATTTTTTGAAGAGAACGTGGGCGCAGATAGACTTGGACATGATAAAGCACAATTACTTGCAGATACGAAGCAGTATCTCGAAAAAGTCCATGCTAATGTGTGTGATAAAAGCCGATGCGTACGGGCACGGAGCGGTTGCGTTGGCCACGGAGTACGAAAGGCTGGGCGCGGATTGGTTTGCTGTTTCGAATTTAGAGGAAGCATTTCAGCTGCGAAACGGCGGGATAAAAAAGCCGATACTAATTTTGGGCTACACGCCGGCGAATATGGCGTACGAGCTTTCGCGGTTGAACATCTCACAGGCTGTTTTCTCGGAAGATTACGCAAAGGAGCTCTCTAAGAATGCGATAAAGTCGGGCGTTAAGGTTAAGGTACACTTAAAAATCGACACCGGAATGAGCCGCATCGGGTTTGTTTTTAACGGCAAGACGAAAAATGCGGGCACAATTAAAGATCTGCAAAGAGTTTGTAAATTTAAGAACCTTGTTACAGAGGGGATTTTCACACATTTTGCGGTTGCAGACGAAGATGGAGAGTCGATTGACGCAACGAATCGGCAATTCACGGCGTTTAAGGACGTCTGCAAGGCGCTAAAAGAGAGTGGCATTGACATCAAAATTAGACATTGTAGCAATAGCGGCGGAATTTTGAATTATCCGCAGGCAAACCTAGACATGGTGAGGGCTGGCATAATTTTGTATGGCCTGTTTCCCTCAAATTACGTGCAAAATAAGCTGGATCTGCGCCCGGCAATGAGCTTGAAGACGGTTATCTCTCAGGTTAAAACTGTGCCAAAGGGCACTGCTGTGAGCTATGGCGGAACTTTTGTGACGAAAAAAAAGACGAAAATCGCCACTGTGCCGATAGGTTACGCCGACGGATATTTGCGGATTTTGTCTGGGAAGGCGAGCATGCTGGTTAATGGCAAAAGGGCCCCCGTCATAGGCCGCATCTGCATGGATCAGACCATGTTGGACGTTACGGACATCGAAGATGTGACGGAGAACACGGTAGTCACGGTTTTTGGCGAAGACAACGGCGCGGAAATTCGCGTGGAGGAGCTTTCAAGCCTTGCTAAGACGATTAATTATGAGATTTTGTGCCTGATAAGCAAGCGGATTCCGAGAATTTATATAAAAAATGGCGAAAGAATCGGGCAGCTGAATTATTTGTGCCCAAAAGATGTCTTTGAATAAAATGAAAATTTGAGATTTTATAGAGGCAATGAATTAGGAAGTGGCGGGATTTTTCGCCAACACAGGGGTTGTTAAATTAGATTGAAGAAGGAATATTATGAGAAAGGTTTTCGCGGCGATTTTGTCGCTTTTGATAATGTTTTGCACAGCGGAAAAGTCAATCTCCATCGAGGTTTACGCGACTGACGAGAATATAATAAAAGTAATATGCAAAGAATTTTTGGAAAACGCGCAGAAAATGGGTCAAGTTTGCGACGGAATAAGAGAAATCCGGTGTGGGTTGAGCTTTTTTGCCTCGACTTGGTACGCAGCAAAAGGTTTGTTCAAAGAGAAGGACAAAGCGGCGGGCTTTACGCGGGCTTACCAAAAGCTTGAAGACGATGTTGAAAAATCCGAGAGAATGGACGAAAAGTTGCGAGGGATTAGTTATGTTCTGAGCTTTTTTGCCTCATTAGGGCTGGCAGTTAAGAGCTTGTGTGATGGTTTAAGCTCGAGGTTTTCTAAAAGCAGCGAGAGAGAAACAGTCGAAAACACCGCAAAAGAGCCATCCGTAGAAAAGCTAAAAGCTGACTCTAAAGTTAATGAAGTCGAGCCAATTCAAAATGCTAAAAGCGGCCAGAATAAAGCCGATTTTAAAATTTAGGCAAAAAATCCCCAGCTACCTTGAGGATAGTTGAGGATTTACGTTTGATTCTGCTATTTTGCGCAGTTACAGTTGCCGTGCTCATGGTCGCAACAGGGGATATCCCCGACAATTGGTGCCGGATCGATACCGTTGCAGGTGCAATAGTCTGAAATAGCAGACTTTATTGCTTGTTCTGCCAAAACTGAACAGTGCACTTTTGCCGGCGGCAAGCCATCGAGCGCATCCATCACGGCTTTGTTTGTTAGTTCTAGTGCCTCTTTGATCGTTTTGCCTTTTATAAGCTCAGTAGCCATAGAGCTTGTGGCAATAGCGGCGCCGCACCCGAAAGTCTTGAACTTAACATCGGTTATGACGTCATTTTCGACTTTGATGTACATTTTCATTATGTCGCCGCATTTAGGATTCCCAACCTCACCGACTCCATCGGCGTCCGGAAGCTCACCAACATTTCGCGGATTTGCAAAATGATCCATCACTTTATCGCTGTAGCCCATCACAATCACCTCTTTTATATCTTAATACTTGAATTCACGCGTTTTCGCGCATAATTTTTTCCCACAACGGAGACATGATCCGCAACTTTGTAACAATGGGCGGCAGGACTCCCAAAATATAGTCAACGTCAGCCATAGAATTTTCCTCGCTAAGGGTAATCCGCAGGGAGCCATGGGCAATTTCGTGCGGCAACCCGATGGCAAGCAAGACGTGGCTAGGATCGAGCGAACCCGAAGTGCACGCCGAGCCCGAAGAAGCACAAATGCCGTTAGCGTCCAACATTAAAAGCAGAGATTCACCCTCAATACCGCTAAAACTCACGTTTACATTCCCAGCAAGACGTTTCTTAGGATGCCCATTCAGCCGAGTATGCTCGATTTTCAAAAGATTTTCAATGAGCTTATCCCGCATGGCAATCAGCTTTTCGTTTTGACTCTCAATATCTTCGCAAGCAATCTCCAAAGCTTTGGCCATTCCAACAATCTCGGCAACGTTCTCAGTCCCCGCGCGACGACGTCTTTCTTGTGCACCGCCTTCGATCAAATTTTGCAGCACGACGCCATTTTTAACGTACAAAGCGCCAATACCCTTAGGGCCGTGGAATTTATGCGCGGACAAAGACAGCAAATCGATGTTCTGCTCAACCACGTCAACCCGAAGATGCCCAACAGCCTGCACCGCGTCGGTATGAAACAAAACATTATGCCTGCGACAAACCTCGCCAATCTCGGGAATGGACTGAATCGTGCCAATCTCATTGTTAGCGTACATGATGCTAACCAGCGCGGTTTTGTCCGTGATCGCGTGCTCAAGCTCATCAACCCGGACGATTCCATCGTCGTGAACGTCCAAATAAGTAACCGCAAACCCCTCTTTTTCAAGAGCCTGAACAGTGTGCAAAACCGCATGATGCTCGAATTTAGACGTAATAATATGATTCTTGCCATTTTTCAGCATAGCACGAGCCACGCCTTTAATCGCCCAATTGTCGGCCTCGCTGCCACCAGAAGTAAAATATATTTCGCGAGGCGTTGCGCCAAGGCACGCAGCGATGGTAGCCCGAGCCTCTTCCATTGCCTTTTTTGCCGTCTGGCCAACAGAATAAATACTCGAAGGGTTTCCAAAATGCGTTTTCAAAAACGGCAACATAGCGTCCAACACAGGTGCCGAGATCGGCGTGGTTGCGGCGTTGTCCACATATACAATTTTCTCCATAGGGGTCACCTTCATAAAAACTAGTTCATTTAAAATATTATACAACGGCGGTACTTTTTATGCAATAGCCGGCAAGTCTTAGTGGTTATCCGATTTGGCTTTGGTTGCGGCTTGGACGGCTAATTCATCGCAGCGCTCGTTTTCTGGATGCCCGGCGTGGCCCTTAACCCAGACGATAGAGAGCCTGTGTTTGTCGACCAATGGCAACAGTTTTTCCCACAGGTCTATGTTTAAAACCGGAGAATTTCCAGCGCGCTTCCAGCCGTTGGAACGCCACTTTTTAGCCCAGCCCTTAGATATAGCATCGCAAACATATTTTGAATCGCTGCACAAAGTGACACAGCAGGGCTCTTTGAGCAGACTCAAAGATTCAATAACGGCACTAAGCTCCATACGATTATTGGTAGTGCTAGCGTCCCCGCCAGAGATCTCTTTTTCGCGCCCATTATATCTTAAAATAGCGCCCCAGCCACCCGGCCCAGGATTCCCCAAACAGGCGCCATCGGTAAATATTTCGACCTTTTTCAAGCAATCTGCACGATTAAACGCCAAACTCACAAAAAAATTTATCGCAAATTCGCATTTAATTCGCACACGCACCTCATTTCAAAATTTAAATTTCATCTTGAACATCACAGCGACATAAATTATATCAACTTAAAATCAAGAATGCAAATTTTGCTCGCGGCCCGGTTTGTGACTATTGCAAAGATTATCTGTAAATAATATTCTGTAGCCGTTGAGGGATTATATCTGTTTTTGCTTGACAATTGTAGAGCAAAATGTTAAAATTACAATAACGTTAGTGGTCGGTTTTGGTAATGGATTTGTTATAATTTTCTGTTACTTTTATTTTTTGATTATAAATGCTTAGGCTATTTGTTTTTTGTGCTCTCCGGCACCGTCTGCGGAGATTTATTTTTTAACTATTGTTAAGATTTTTATAACCAAAAGGTAAAAATTTGATTTTTTATTTTATTTTAAATTTTAATGTTTATTTTATGGAGGTATTTTTTGTAATGATGGATCAAAACGAGAATTTAATTGGAAGGAGACCTATCCCAACAGCTCCCAAAAGGCAGCATCCGTCTCGGAACATAAATAAGCAGTCGGATCAACTTTTGCTGGGCGCGGACGGTAAGGTTATTATTGATAATTTGAGTAATAATGAGGAAAGTAAGAGTGCGAATGTCACTAACAGTAACGACAATGGCGCAAAGAGGGAAATTAAAGATAGTGGCAAATTAAAAAGAACTAGAACAAGAACTAACGCAGGCAGGCCGCATAAAAGTAGCACTAACACTGACAAAGAGCAAGCAACTTCTGACGGTAAGGCAGCTTCGGCTAATGCGCAGGGCCAGAGTACGAATAATCAAAACCAAAACCAGACCGGCAAAAACAAAAAAAGGCAGACTTTTAATAATAACAGAAAAAAGGCGACTGGTAAGGGTTCGCCCGAGGTTACTGCGACTGACGTTAAGGCTACTGGCAAAAAGACTGGCCGGTATTCCAAAAAGAAGAGCAATAAGCCATCGATAAAAGTGGCGTTTTTGGGCGGTTTAAATGAGATTGGTAAGAACATCACCCTGTTTGAGTGCGAGGGCGACATGTTTGTTTTGGACTGCGGCATGACCTTTCCGGATGGCGAAATGCCGGGCGTTGACTTGGTTATTCCGGATTTTTCTTATATCGAAAAAAATGTTGATAAAATTAAGGGCCTAGTCATAACGCATGGTCACGAGGATCATATTGGCGCGATTCCTTATTTGCTCAAGAAGGTGAATATCCCGATTTATGCAACGCCGCTGACTATTGGGCTGATTGGAAGCAAGCTAAAGGAGTATAATCTGGTTAAAAAGGCTAAGCTGAATGCCGTTACGCCGGGACATCGGATAAAGTTGGGCTGCATGGAGGTTGAATTTATCCATGTGAACCATTCTATTCCCGATGCGGTGGGCGTCGCGATATATTCTCCGGCCGGAACGCTTGTGCATACGGGGGACTTTAAAATTGACTGTACGCCGGTGCAAGGCGAAATGACGGACCTTGGAAAATTTGCGCAGATTGGATCGCAGGGAGTCTTGGCTTTGTTTGCGGACTCTACCAATGCGGAACGTGCGGGATACACCATCACGGAGCAGAAGGTTATTGCGTCTTTTGAGCACCTGTTTAAACAGGCCGAAAACAACCGGATTATAATTGCGTCGTTTGCGTCGAATATTGGCCGGATACAGCAGATCATAAATTGTGCGCACAAATATGACCGCAAGGTTGCCTTTTCGGGGCGAAGCATGATTAACTATATGGCTATTGCCGATGAGATGGGGTATCTTGACATTCCGGACGGGGTGATTATCGATATAGACTTGCTTAATAAGTACCCTAAAGAAAAGACGGTGCTTTTGACCACTGGCAGCCAGGGCGAGCCGATGTCTGCTTTGACGAGGATGGCTTACTCTGACCACCGGAAGGTTGAGGTTGGGCCGGACGATTTTATCATTATTTCTGCGAACCCGATTCCTGGAAACGAGAAGATGGTGGGAGCGGTTGTTAACGAGCTTCTTAAGAAGGGCTGCACGGTCGTTTATGAGTCTATGTATGAGGTCCACGTTTCTGGCCACGCCTGCCAAGAGGAGCTGAAGATTATTCAGGGGATTGTTAAGCCGAAGTACTTTATCCCTGTCCACGGCGAGCAGAAGCACTTGCATCATCATGCGCAGCTGGCTAAGAGCATGGGCATGAAGCATTCGAATGTTTTTATTGGTGATATTGGCGACGTTATCGAGATTAATGAGGATTACTTGAAGTATTTGGGCAAGGTGCCGGCTGGCAGAATCTTGGTGGATGGCCTTGGAGTCGGTGACGTTGGAAGTATTGTTTTGCGGGACAGAAAGCATCTGGCTCAGGACGGGCTGATTGTTGTTGTTTGTACTATGGATTTCTCGAACGGATACATTGTTTCGGGGCCGGACATTGTCTCGCGGGGGTTTGTTTATGTGCGAGAGTCGGAACCTTTGATGGAGACTGCGAAAAATAAGGTTGTTAAAGTTTTGGAAGGCTGCAACGAAGACGGGGTCCGCGAATGGGGCATTATGAAGACGAAGATTAAGGACGAACTTGCTAAGTTTTTTTATGAGCAGACGAAAAGAAGCCCGATGATTTTGCCAATAATTATGGAAATTTAAGTAGATATTTGTTATCATATGAGTTGATGCGATCACGTTGCGCGGGGGTGCTTTTTTGAGAAAAAAAGTTTGGGTTACAACGCCTTTAGTGTTCATCATGAACCTGCTGATGTTCATGATGGCGGCGGTTAGCTGGTTCTTCAACAAGTATATATTTTTTGCGGAATTGGCTCTGGTTGTGGTTTTGTTCTTTTTGCTGGCCAGGGGGATCTTCGATTTTAAAAGATATGTGGAATCGCTTATGAGTGACTTACTCGACGCGCAGCGGGATAGCGATAAGTTTTTGGAATGGACGCCGTTTTCTGCCGTGGCTATTGGCAAGAATGACGAGATTGTTTTTGCAAATGACTCGTTTAAAGCGGAGGTTGCGGGGAACTCGAATTGCTTGGGTGAATCTGTTGAGAAGTTTTTGAATAATCAGAAGGTTGGCCACATCTTTGAGCGCAACGGTGTTGATGTTTCTCATAACGGCAAGAGGTTCACGGTGTACGGCGTGGCTTCGCCCAAAATAAATGTGCTGTATTTTATCGAGGACACTTACTATAAGGAGACTACCTTTGAGTATTTGGCGAGCCGGCCGACGGTTATGCTGATTATGTTTGACAATAAGGATGAGATTTTGAGGGATATCGAAGTTGAGCAGAGCAGTTTGGTTGTTGCGGGAGTCGAGCAGCTGCTTCAAAACTGGGCAAGGGATGCTAAGGCTATTTTTAGAAAGCTCAACGACGCCTTTTATATGATGATTGTTGAAGAGCGCTACATTAAGGGCTTTGTTGATGAAAAGTTTTTGGTGCTTGAATCTGTGAGAAAAGTTAGACTCGATGAAAACAAGTTTGCGACGATCTCGATTGGTGTGGGCAAGAATGCTGCTAACTTGCGAGAAAGTGAACTTTGGGCTAAAAAGGCTTTGGAGATGGCTTTGGGCCGAGGCGGAGACCAGGCTGTGGTTAAGCATAGGGACACGTTCGCGTTTTTTGGAGGCGTTTCTAAAGAGACCGAGAAGCTCGACAAGGTGCGCACGAGGGTGATTGCGAACACGTTGCTTGAACACGTTCGGGAGAGCGACTTGATTCTTATTATGGGGCACAAATATTCGGATCTGGACAGCGTGGGTGCTTGTGTGGGCATGTGGAGCGCGATTACTAAGGGTCAGAAAAAGAACGCTTATGTTGTTTTGAATGAGGCGGCTACTCTGGCGGAAAATGTCGTGCAGGCTGTTAAGAAGGCTACCGACGAGAAGGTGTTTATCGCGTCTTCGGCGGCTTTGAATATTATTACCGAGAAGACCTTGCTTATTGTTGTGGACACACATTCGCCTAGCTTTGTTGAGGATTTCTCGGTTTATCAGCGGTGTAAGCGCACGGTTGTGATTGATCATCACAGGATGATGGTGAACCACATTGACGGCGCTTTGGTTTTTTATCACGAACCCTCGGCGTCTTCGGCTTCGGAGATGGTTACGGAGCTTATTCAGTATTTTGGAGAGGACTTTTTGACTTCTGTTGAGGCGGAGGCTTTGCTTTCTGGAATCATGCTGGATACAAGGAATTTTGTGCTTAAGACAGGTGTTCGGACCTTTGAAGCGGCGGCGTTTTTGCGTAAACGAGGAGCGAGCACTGTGACTGTGAAGCGGTTTTTCTCTAACACTATAACGACTTATAAGGAGAAATATCAGCTGGTTTCAACGGCGGAGATCTTTAACAGCTGCGCTATATCGGTTTCTCCGCGGAGCATGAAGAATATCCGGTTGGCGGCAGCGCAGGCGGCGGACGAATTGCTTGATATTCAGGGGGTTAAGGCATCTTTTGTTATATATTTTGACAACGATGTGGTGAATGTTTCTGCCCGGTCTATGGGGGATGTTAACGTTCAGCCTTTGATGGAAAAGCTGGGTGGCGGCGGACATCAAACAATGGCTGGGGCTCAGATTGAAAATGCCGATGTAGAGCAGGTTAAGGAGAGAGTCATGGCGATGATCACAGCAATAAATAATTAATTGATTTTGGGAGTGTTGACGATGCAAGTGATACTGTTAAGCGACGTGAGAGGTAGAGGCAAAAAGGGCGATTTGATTAAGGTTTCGGATGGTTATGCGAGAAATTGTTTGCTGCCTAAAAAATTAGCTAAAGAAGCAACGGCACAGGCTTTAAATGAGCTTGATAACGCTAAAAAGGCAATGCAGCACCGGGTTGAGGAGGAGATTAAGAAGGCCAAGGAAGAGATGGCGGTTATAGATGGAAAGATTGTAAAGATATCGGCCAAGGCGGGCAACGGAGGGCGGCTTTTTGGCTCTATTACGGCCAAGGAGATTGCTACGGAGATTGAGAAGAATTATAATGTTTCTATTGATAAGCGGAAAATCTCTTTAAATGGCGAGATTAAGTCGCTTGGCAGCTATGAGTTTGAGGTGAAGCTTTATAACGGCATAAGCGCCAAGATGACGGTTATGGTTGTGGGCGAATAGGCGATTCGCTTAAAAATGGCCGCAAGGGGGCAGGACGACATGGATGAGATAAAAGTTACTTCTGGGTACGATGGCTTAAAGTTGCCGTTTAGTGCAGAGGCAGAGCAGTCGGTTTTGGGCGCTATATTGCTAGACTCGCAGTGTCTGGACAGAATCATAGAGATTTTGCCTACGGCGGATTATTTTTATTTGGCAAATCATAAGCTGATTTATGCCACGATGCTTGAGATGTTCACACTTGGGCGGCCCATCGACTTTGTCACTGTGCTTGATAACTTAAAGAAGGACGGCGATTTTGACGAGGCGAATGCGAAGACTTATTTGTTGCAGTTGGCCCAAATTGTGCCGTCGATTAAAAACGCGAGTACATATGCCTACATTGTTCGGGACAATTATGACGTGCGCACGCTCATCACTACGGCGAGGGACATAATTGAGGACGCTTCTTCTGGTGCTGGGGATGCCGCTACCTTGCTGGATTCGGCCGAGCAAAAGATTTTTGATATCCGCCAAGGCAAGAATATGCAAGGGTTGCAGAGGATTAACGAGACGATTATCGAGACTTTTGACAGGCTGGATAGGCTGAATTCGGATGAGAACCAGCTGTATCAGGGCGTGCCGACGGGGATTAAGGATCTGGACGAGACTATAAGCGGCCTTAATCGGTCGGACCTGATTTTGTTGGCGGCTCGGCCTGGAATGGGTAAAACTAGCTTTGCGCTGAATATTGCGCGCCATATTGCGGTTAAAGAAAAAAAGAGGGTTGCATTTTTCTCGCTTGAAATGACGAAGGAGCAGCTTACCTCTAGGTTGCTTTCCACAGAGGCTATGGTTGCTGGGATGAAGCTGCGCACGGGCAAGTTGGTCGACGACGAATGGATCCGGCTTATAGAGGCGGGTGACATTTTGTCGCGCTCGGAGATTTACTTTGACGACACGCCCGGGATTACGGTATCGGAAATGAAGGCAAAACTGCGGCGCTTAAAGAATGTCGACTTGGTTGTGGTGGACTATCTGCAGCTGATGTCTGGCGGAAAGAGGATTGAGAACCGGGTTCAGGAGGTTTCTGTGATTACGAGGAGCCTCAAAATTATGGCGAAGGAAATCAATGTGCCGGTCGTTACGTTGTCGCAGTTGTCTCGTGCCAGCGAGCAGCGCACGGACCATCGGCCATTGCTTTCGGACTTACGCGATTCTGGTTCTATCGAGCAGGACGCCGATATTGTGCTGTTTCTCTACCGCAACGACTACTATAAGGACGGCAATAACGTTGACGAGGACGCCGACAGAAACAGCGGCGAGTGCATAATTGCGAAGAACAGGCATGGTGAAACGCGTTCGGTGCCGCTGCACTGGCAGGGAGAGTTTATGCGGTTTACGGCTAAGGAGGCAAAACGGCTTGAATTCTGAAGTTAGCCGCATTGAGGCAAAAATTAACGAGGCGATTTTTAAGTATGGAATGCTGGAGAACGCTGAGACCGTGATTATCGGAGTCTCTGGCGGGGCCGATTCTATGGCGCTTTTGAGCTTTTTTAAGAAGAACTTTAGGACCAAGCTGAATATCATTGTGGCTCATGTTAATCATTGTCTACGCGGGGCTGAATCCGATCGGGATGAGGATTTTGTTAAGAATTATTGCCAAAAAAACGCTATAAAGCTTGAGGTTTTGCGGGTGGACGTGATGAAAGCCTCAGAAGATATGGGCCAAAGCGTTGAGGAATGCGCAAGAGTGCTGCGATATCGGTTTTTTCATGATTTAGCGAGTAAGCATAATGGCAGAATTGCGACGGCGCACACATTGTCGGACAGCATAGAGACTATGATGATCAACTTGGCCAGAGGAACAGGCCTCAGCGGACTTTGCGGAATTGCTCCGAAGAGAGAGAACATTATAAGGCCCTTGATTTTTTTGAAGAGAGCCGAAACGCAGGCGTACTGCGAGGAGAGCGGCGTTGACTATGCTACCGACAGCACGAATTTAGATCGAGGTTACACCAGAAACAAGATCCGGCTAGATGTGGTGCATGTTTTAAAGCAAATCAACCCGGAATTTGAGTTCATAGTGGCTCGGACGCTTGCTTTGCTAAAGGCAGATGAAGAATATCTGAATGCAGTTGCGGCTCAAATCTTGAGCGAAAGTTGGGTTTCGCCCGGGGTATACGCGTTAAACAAGGTTAAAACTCAGCCGTTGCCGATTTTATCTAGGTTTATACGTTTAGCTGTTTTTGAATTTTTAAAGGCGAATGTTACGGCTCAGCACGTGGATTTGATTTTGGCTCTGATAAAGGCTAACCGTGGGGCAGTGAATTTGCCGCGGGGAATAACGGTTTGTGTGAAGGATAACCGATTGACCGTCAAAAAAAATGAAAAAAAGCCGGACGCTCCACAAAATGATATGGTGATCCCTTTTAAAGAGGGGGATCTCTTGACAGAAAATTCAAAAAAGTTCATAATAAAGGTGTTGAGCAGAGGGGACTTTGAGAAATTTGGTAAGACCGATGAATTGCCGTTTTTTTGTACGCTGGATTATGATAAAATAAGTAAGGACGCAGTTTTTAGGACACGAAGAGCTGGAGATCGCTTTTGCCAGGCGGGCAGAGGGGTCACTAAAACCGTAAAAAAGCTATTTAACGAACTTAAAATTCTGCAAAGTGAGCGAGACCACGTTCTGATGCTAGTGGCGAACGGTAACGAGGTGCTGTGGATCGACGGAGTGGGAATTGCTGAAAGCGCTAAAGTTACCGATGACACGCAAAAAGTGGCGATTATTTATTTTGCTGATAAAGAATAATTTGGCGAAAAATTTTGAAGCTGAGTCCTCAGAAGCGCAGTATTAACGGGAAATTTAACGGTATTTATATATAAAAAAAGGAGAGCGGGTTGCAATTGGAAAACAAAAAAATGCTTAGAAATATGCTGTTTTATATCGGCGTGCCGATACTGATCATCATCTTCATTTTGACTTTGTTTGGCTCTCGGCCGCAGAGGGCTGAGGTTTACTCCGACATTGTCAGGTACTTTAAGGACCAGAAGGTTGCCGAATACAGCATGAACCTTGGCACCGGCGAGATGAAGCTGAAGCTCAAAGAGGACAATAAGGAGATTGAGTACACGGCGCCGAATGTGCTGTGGATGAGGGAGGACATTAAGCCCTTTGTTGAGGAGTACAACAGCAACAACCCCGACGCCCAGATGAAGCAGAACTTGATCCGCGCGAGTGAGAACTCTTGGTGGAGCAGCATTTTGCTGAACTTGCTTACTTTTGTGGGTCTTGGCTTTGTTTGGTGGTTTGTGATGCGCCGCATGATGTCGGGCTTGGGCGAAGGCGGCCGCTCGATGACGTTTGGCAAGGCGAAGATCAAAAACATGAACGATGAAAAGAGAAAGACCACGTTTGAGGACGTGGCCGGGGCCGACGAGGAAAAAGAAGAGTTGGCGGAATTGGTTGAGTTTTTGAAAAATCCTGCCAAGTATAACGACTTGGGGGCGAGGATTCCTAAGGGCGTGCTGTTGATTGGGCCTCCTGGAACGGGCAAAACGCTTTTGGCCCGCGCTGTTGCGGGGGAGGCTGGGGTACCTTTCTTTTCGATTTCTGGTTCAGACTTTGTTGAGATGTTCGTTGGTGTCGGAGCTTCGCGAGTTCGGGACCTTTTTGATCAGGCAAAGAAAAATTCGCCTTGCATAGTTTTTATAGACGAGATAGACGCGGTGGGCCGTCAACGTGGAGCAGGTCTCGGTGGTGGGCACGACGAACGCGAGCAGACTTTAAATCAGCTGCTGGTTGAGATGGACGGATTTGGCGCAAACGAGGGAGTCATTATGATCGCAGCGACCAACCGGCCGGACGTTTTGGACCCCGCTTTGATGCGGCCAGGAAGGTTTGACCGGCAGGTTTTGGTTGGATATCCGGACATAAAGGGCCGGGAAGACATCTTAAAGGTGCACGCGAAGGGCAAGCCTTTGGCGCCGGACGTTGTTTTGAACACGATTGCTAAGTCTACGGCGGGGTTTACTGGGGCGGACCTTGAAAACCTCTTGAACGAGGCGGCTTTGCTTTCGGCTCGGAAGAATTTGAAGGCTATCACCATGGAAGAAATCGAGGAAGCTACCATCAAAGTTGTGGTGGGAACTGAGAAGAAGTCTCGCGTGATGACGGACAAGGAGAAGACGCTCACGGCTTATCACGAGGCCGGGCATGCTGTTGTTACCTACTTTTGCAAGACGCAGGATCCGGTGCATCAAATTTCGATTATCCCGCGCGGCACAGCTGGTGGCTACACTTTATCGCTGCCTTCGGAGGACCGCTCTTATAGGTCCCGCTCAGAGATGAGGGAGGACATTCAGGTTTGCCTTGGCGGCCGGATCGCGGAGGATTTG
This sequence comes from uncultured Eubacteriales bacterium, assembly GCA_948537335.1. GTDB lineage: Bacteria > Bacillota > Clostridia > Oscillospirales > Acutalibacteraceae > CAG-557. Next base: position 47,983 of record CAOUJG010000003.1, on the reverse strand, counting down.
ATCATTGGGGACATCTCGACTGGCGCTTCTAGCGACATAAAGCGTGCGACGAAGGTTGCGAATTCTATGGTGACAAAGTACGGCATGAGCGCGACTTTGGGCCCGATTGCCTATAATTCCGACAAGGAGGAAGTTTTTATCGGAAGGGATATGGGCCAGGTTAAGAATTATTCCGAAAAGATCGCGGCGGAGATTGACGCAGAGGTCAAGAAAATTATATCTGACTGCTATAATGAGGCCGAGAGGATATTAAAAGAAAACGTTGAGAAGCTTCATAAGGTCGCCAAGACGTTGTTTGTGAAAGAAAAAATGGGCGAGGATGAATTTAGCCAGATAATGAAAGCCGACGATTCTGAACCGTTGACTGAAGATTAAGAATTTTACGTATGGCAATAAGCCAAACAAAAGGTCACGAAGGAACAATCGTGGCCTTTTTTAGTTAAGCGATTGTGGATGTTGATTGCACAAAGAGGCGATTTGAAAAACCGCATAAAACATGGGACTTGTTTTTGTTGCAACATGGTGATATAATAATTTTTAACTAAGTATTTGGCTCATTTTGTTTATTTTTGACGATTTTGATAAAAAATAATAATTTTAGCATAAAATTAATGATGTGGGTGAAAAATGTGAAAAAAATTAACTTTAAAACGAACTCTCCTTACGAAATACTAATAGACACGAATTTGATGCGGATTTCTGGCGATCACATTAAAAAAATTTCATCTGCGAGACAAATTTTGATAATTACCGACGATGTAGTGAACGAGCTGTATTCTGGCGACATTACCGACTCTTTGATTGAGAGCGGTTTTGAGGTGTTTTTTTTTACCTTGACGCACGGGGAATCCTCCAAGACGCTACAGTCGGTAGAACGGATATACTCGTTTTTGATTAAGAACAAATTTACGCGCTCGGATTTAATTATAGCGCTTGGCGGCGGCATTGTAGGGGATATCGCTGGCTTTGTTGCGGCGACTTACATGAGGGGCATCGATTTGGTGCAGATTCCGACGACGCTTTTGGCTCAGATCGATTCTGCTATTGGCGGCAAGAACGGCGTCAATTTGGCGCATGGCAAGAATCTTATTGGCACGTTTTATCAGCCAAAGCTTGTGCTTATTGACATTGGCGCTTTGTCGACTTTGCCCAAGCAGTCTTTGTCGGACGGGATGGCAGAGGCTATAAAATATGGCCTGATAAGGAGCGAGTCGCTTTTTAATATGATAAAAAATCGCGAACTTGAAGATATCCTTACGGACCTGATTTTTGAGTGCATAAGCATAAAGCAGGAGCTTGTGGAGCGGGACGAGCTGGAGCAGGGCGAGCGTAAACTCTTGAATTTTGGCCATACTTTGGGGCACGCTATAGAGAAGTTTTATAATTTTAGCAAATACACTCACGGCCAAGCGGTGGCCATTGGGATGGCTTATACTGTGCGCTCTGGCGAAAATTTGGCGATTACTAAGTCCGGCACATATGAGGAGTTGACCTCTGTGCTGAGGAAATATAACTTGCCATGCGAGATTGACTGCGATATGGACAAGTTGACCGAAATTGCGAAGATTGACAAAAAAGCTACTGGAGAATTTTTTGATATAGTCCTTATAAAGACCATTGGAACGGGCTTTGTGAAGAGGATCAAGAAGGACGATTTGAAAAAATACATTGGAGGCTAGTTTGATGAGCACTGCACTTATTACTCCACGAAAGCTTTCCGGAACCATCGTTGCGCCGCCGTCTAAGAGCTACACCCACCGGGCGATAATTTGCGCGCTGCTTAGCCGAGGGGTCTGCGAGATATACCCTGTGGAGCTCTCCAACGACGTCATGGCAACGATCAACGCCGCTAGAACGTTGGGGGCTTTTGTTAATTTGGTTTCGGGACGGCTTATCATCGACGCTCGGGCCGCATTTTTGAAGGATCATATAACTATAAACTGCAGTGAATCGGGATCTACGTTGCGCTTTTTGATTCCGATTGTTTGCGCGTTTGGGATATCTGCGAAGTTTGAGGGGACTAGCACGTTGGTGTCGCGGCCGATGGGTGTTTTTTCGGAGATATTGCCTAAATTTGGAGTAGAGTGCAAATATGCCGGAGTATTGCCGTTTTCGGTAAGCGGAAGGCTGATGCCGGGCAAATTTTTGATATCGCAGGACATCAGTTCTCAGTTTGTTTCGGGACTTTTATTCGCATTGCCGCTTTTGCCGGGAGACAGCGAGATTATCCTAACGACGGCATGTGGCAGCAGCGGATACATCGACATGACGGCTAAGACCATGGAGGACTTTGGCGTGACGGTGACCAAGACCGAGCGCGGGTTTAGGATTCCTGGGAACCAGAGATATCGCGCGAGGAACTATGCCGTTGAGGGCGACTGGTCGCAGACGGCCTTTTTTTTGGCGGCTGGAGCCATCGGGGAGCCTGTGAGGGTGCGCGGCGTAAATCCAAATTCTTTGCAGGGAGACAGGATTATCGCTAACTTGCTGAGCAGGATGGGCGCCAATGTTAGCTTTGGCGATGATGAAGTTACGGTTTCGCCCGAAAGGCTGGAGGGAGGCAATGTTTTTGCAGAGCGGATTCCAGATTTGGTGCCAGTTTTAGCGATATTGGGGGCTTGCGCTGAAGGCTCGACTCGGATTTTTGGGGCATCTCGGCTAAAGTTTAAGGAAAGTAACCGCTTGAAGTCGCTTTATGCCGGGCTAAAAGGCTTGGGCGTGAACGTGACGGAGACGGACGATGGCCTTTTGATTTATGGGCAAAAATTTTTTGAGAACGCCAAAATAAACGGGTTTAGCGACCATCGGATTGTTATGGCGTTCGCTATTGCGGCGATTATGGCTAGAGACAAGATCTGCATATCGGACGCAGAGAGCATCAGCAAGTCGTACCCGTCGTTTTTTGAAGATTACAATAAGCTGGGGGGCTGCGTGAATGTCCTCGATTTATAGCGGCCGCATAGGGATTTCCATATTTGGAGAGAGCCATGGTGCGGCTATTGGCGCGGTTTTGGACGGTATTTCTGCGGGTGAAAAAATTGATTTTGAGCAAGTAAATCTGCAAATGCATCGCAGAGTGCCGGGGATGAGCGATACTGCAACCGAGCGCAGGGAATCGGACAGGCCGAAAGTTATATCTGGTGTGCTGAATGGCTACACGACGGGCGCGCCGATTTGCGGCATAATAGAGAACGAAAATGCGGAACCAAAGAGCTATGAAAATCTAAAAAACCTAGTTAGGCCGGGCCACTCAGACTATACTGCGCATGTAAAATACCGTGGTTTTAACGATACTCGAGGTGGAGGACATCTTTCTGGCCGATTGACTGCGGCATTGACCTTTTGCGGAGCTATTTGTCGTCAGATTTTGGAGCGGCGGGGGGTGCTCATCGGTGCGCACGTTTACTCTATCTTTGATGTTTTTGACGACCGATTTGGGGTAAAGATCTCGGCAGAGCTCTTAAGAAGGCTATCTCAAGAGGCTTTCCCTGTGATTAATGCTGAGGCGAATGAGAAAATGGTTCAGAAAATTTTGCAGGCTAAGAGCGAAGGAGACAGCGTTGGCGGGATTATTGAGTGCGCTGTGGACAATGTGCCGCCCGGGCTGGGGGATCCTATATTTGGTAGAATTGAGAGCAAGCTTTCGGCGCTGGTTTTTGCGATTCCTGCGGTTAAGGGCATCGAGTTTGGCGCGGGTTTTGCCGCTGCGCAGATGTTTGGTAGCCAAAACAACGACGCTTTTGTGCTGCGAGGCGACAAAATGTTCACCAAAACGAATAACCATGGCGGCATTTTAGGCGGAATTTCTTCTGGCATGCCGATAGTGTTTCGGTGCGCGGTTAAGCCGACGCCGTCCATCGCGAAGCAGCAAGATACCGTGAACGTTCAGACCAATCAGCCGGCGAAGATTTCGGTTTCTGGCCGGCACGACCCGTGCATAGTGCCAAGGGCGGTGCCTGCGGTGGAGGCGGCCTCCGCCATCGCGATTTTGGACTTTTTAAAAGAGGCGAATTTATTATGAACTTAGCGGAAATTCGGCGCCAGATCGACGCTATTGACGATGAACTTTTAACTCTGATTTTGAAAAGGCTTGAATGTTCGGGGATTATTGCGAAAATAAAGTTGGACAACGGTTTGCCGATTTACGATGAATCCCGTGAGCAAGCGATTTTAAGCAAGGTGAAACTTGATTCGGGCAAGAGCTATAAATATGTTTTGCCAGTTTTTTTGGAGATTTTAAACACAAGCAAATTGATTCAGCAAGAAGTGCGAAATAGCGCGAAGGAAGACTAATTTAAAAATTTATTTATTGTGACCAATATGGAAGCTAGCGAAGTTTGCTGGCTTCCATAATTTTTTGTTTTTGTTTCGAAATTTATATTATTTTGCAGTAATTACAAAATTTTAATCTAAAAATGTATAATTTTGCAAAAATAAAGGGCGATATTAAAAAAATACAATTTTTGGCTTGTCTATTTGACGAAAGTTACTGGAATTTTACATAAAAAATAATTGGGAAATTCTAATAAAAAACACATTGCGAACAATTAAAAAATATGATAAAATTCAAAATATGCAGACTAAAATGAACAGGAGTGTAAAGATTTATGATTAACTTTATGGCACAAACTAACAGTTTTTGCAAAGGAAATAAAGGATTGAGAAAAATTAACACAAGGAGGAACAGAGACAATGTACAGTAGAGTGGTAAAAGTGACCAAAGAAATTGTAAAAAAGGGCATATCGGTGGGAATTTGCCTGGCTATGTTGCTGCCGATATTGCCGCTAAACTTTAGCTTTATAATGAACACAGAAAAGGAGGCAAGCGCGGGAACAGACTATTGCACGAGCAAGGCCAACGCGAACTCTTGGGCACATAGTGACTTACGCGCATGGCTGAACAATGGGCTTGCCGCCAGTGTGCCCGACGACGGCTCAGCAGCGCCAACGGGTAAAAATTTCAAGCTGGACTCAACCGCAACAAGTGATGACACAAGCGGTTATGCAAAGTCTGTTTTTTCGGATGACGAGTGGAGCAAACTTGAGCCTATTACGTATTATTCTGATGATGGCAATGGTTCGTACCACAAATTAACGGATAAGATAGTTATACCGTGTAGTGTTGAAGACATATACAAAATTGGGAATAGATTCCTAAAGACACAACCAGAAGGTGTTAGTGAGGAGACCTATTCTGTTCCTTGGAATGATTCGAGTTATATGGATAAACATATAACTTGCACACCAAGTTCGGACCCTACAAAGATATCAGGATTTAATGGATGGGGAGAAATGAATGACATTGCTGTTAGTGACACTGGCTATGTTAACCCTATCATTAAATTGAGTTTGAGTAGGCTGAGTCAAATAGTTTGTGCGCCAACTCTTACAGAGCTGAATAACGACGGTGGAATCATAACGAGGACCTTAACTAAGGACTCTGCAAGCTCTAGTGCTAGAATATGCTTTTATGAAGACAGTGTTTCTGACATGGGCTATTTCCCTAATGCTTATATTGATGAAAATGGTCGAGTCGGTTTTGGTCCCGGCGATAATTATAAAACGTGTGTTGCGATGGCAATGAAGAAAAATGGGAACAATATAGAAACCATAACTGCCTGTTCAGACGCTTTTGATACTGGCATTTATGGCTACTGGATTGACTTTGGAAAAACAAAAGAAGAGCTAAAAGACTATGTTTTTTATGTATGGCAAGAATCTGGTAGTGAGAAGTATGCAAGGGCGACTTTTTTGACTGGAGCTTATTGGGAAGGCGATAGTCTTAAAGTAGATTTGTATGGTGGATTTACTTCTTCGGCATTTGATGGTTTTAAAGGTATTGTTTATGGAAATACTATGGTTGGTTATCAGGGCACGGTGCCTTTTGGCAATAGAACTTGGCAACCTATAGGTGGAAACTACTTTGTGCAGACGCAACTAGAGCGTGCGGTATTTAACTCTAGCACAGCTGGATACGGTGCTACACAAACAGGAATAACTTTAAGTGATGAATTAAGCAATGGCATAGAACTAACGACTACGGGGTCCGCGGTAACTATCCCAACTGATGGGATTACGCTTACAGGCTTCCCTGCAAATACACCAATATCATTCCACTACCGAACCCAAGATGATGGAGGAGCATGGAGAGATGGTACGCCCCAAAATGCTGGAACCTATTACGTAATGGCGTCTGCAGATGAAATAGATTATGAACGAAAATATTCTCGAGCGTTTCCGCTTACTGTTAAAGAAATACCGGTACCAAAGTATACAGCGCCGACTACGAGAATAGACGCAGTATGGCGAGACAAAGCAAAAGATAAATTGCCATCAGACCTGGCGGATTACTTTGGGTACCCAAAGACCGCTAGTGGTGCAAATATCCCAGGAACATGGGCGCTGGTAGATGAAAATGCAGAAGTAGGAAACGTGGATGGATCAAATAGACTTAGTGGTAAGTTTACGCCAGATCCATCAGTATTAGATACCTACAACTGGGCAGGCTTAAGCGGGTGGAACGCAACCGAAGGTAGATTAGAAGTACCTGCATTATTTACAGTGGCACCCATGCCCGCCGACAATATAGAATGTGTACAGGTTGGATATTGGGGGATAAAATATGATGGGACCTCAAAAAAAGGTGACTCATACTGGAAAATCGCCGTGTATAACAAGAATATTGGTAATATCGCGGAGGGCAGACTTGTAGAAGGAGAAGACTATGATATAGAGTGGCCCGAAGACATGACGAATGTAGGGACCAAAACGTATACAGTGGTTTTAAAAAACAATTATACAGGAACACTAACAGGAACAGTAGGAATTGTAAAAAGGGAAATTAAAATTACCGCAGATAACCAAACTATAGATTATGGAGAACAACTTCCACAGCTTACGTGGCAACAATCTGGAGATGGGTTTGTACTAAGTGATAGCTTAATAGAAGGTACTGTAGCGGTTGAAGAAAGCGGAGATTATCCTGGTCCGGGAGAATATAATATTGTCCCGTCAGGTTTTTCTACTAGCGACCCTAACAATTATGAAGTTTCACATGTTAATGGTAAACTTACAATTAATGGTCCTTCTGCTGACAACGTTACAATGTCTTTAAATCAGAGTAGCTTTCCTTTTAATGGTAGGAGACAAAATCTAATAGTTACGGTAAAAGACGGAAACGACATACTAAAAGAAAATGTGCATTATGCATTAAACATCATAGGCGACTTAGTAAATGTAGGGCAGGGGAGAGCAGAGGTAAACTTACAAGCGCCATACGCAACGAGGACATTAACAAAAGACTGGTCTATAACCAAAAGGGATGTAAATGTAAAAATAGACGATAAATGCAAAGTAAAGGGAGAGGATGACCCAACATTTACATATACGGTTACAGCTGTAGACAACGGAGAAACCATAGATGGTGTAGATCTTACGTTAACAAGAGATAGCGGAGAAGACCTTGGCGGTAGTTATACAATAAGACTAGCAAGCACAAGTAATTCTAACGTAAATATAGTTAACGTTACAACTGGTACGTTAAAAATTGGAACGGATATCTTTGAGATAACACCAAGGGACATAAGCAACGCAACAGTAACAGTAACCCCGCCATCAAAGCAGTATACGGGGGGAGTGCATACTCCAGATGTTGTACTTACAGATATATTAAATAGTGTGACAAAAACTTTAACCCTTAACACGGACTATACGCTTGTATGGCCAAGTAATATGACAAATGTGGGGGAAAAACAGGGAACAATAACAGGAAAAGGCAACTATACCGGAACTACAAATGCGGATTATGAAATCACAGCGGTACCCACCGATAATATTATTTTAAAATATCGTTTATTAACTGGTGAATATACAGAAGCAAATCCTTGGTATGAATATGATGGGCATTCTGTAAAGGCTGACTTAAAAGTCTTTGACGGAGAAACAGAACTGCAGAAAAATAGTGATTACACGATTGCATGGCCAGAAGATACGATTTTGCCAGGTATAAAAACTTTTACTGTAACCCTTAACGGCAAATATGGTGGCAAGCAGGTAACAGGAAGATACTGGATAGGAATAAACTCAGAGTATGGAGACAAGCTTTTAGACATATTGCCACAAGATCCACCGTTTTGGCCAACTTATGCAAATGGTACTAAAATTCCTGGAGAGTTCCGAGTTGTAGATGGGTACAAATATTCAACAAAAAATCCTTTAGTAGGAGATGTTACTTGGGTACCAGGTGATAGTCCTGATGTAGATAGAGCAACAAGACTTTTTAATGTTGGATTTTGGCCAGAGGATGAAAATGGTAGGACCTATTTAACAAGCATTAATAATATAAATACAGATGGAAGCGGTAATATTGTTTATCGCCCAATAGAAGTACCGGTTATGGTATTACGAAAGACGCTAACAGACGATATGCTGACGATGAAAGAGTCTGGCGCATATACGGGCAGCGAGATAACACCGGCAATAACAATAAAAAATGGAGACACAACTTTGGCATTGGGCACAGACTACACGGTAAGCTATGAAGGCGACAGAGTAAATGTAGGCTCGTTCAAAGTAAAAATAACCGGACAAGGCAACTACAAAGGAAGCATAGAAGATACGTACACAATCACAGCGCCAACGAGCGGAAATGTGGCAGTAACGTTGAACAAAGAGAGCTTTACATATAATGGAAGCAATCAGACACCAACGGTAACGAAGGTAACATTTAATGAAGCCGAGGTACCAAGCAGCGAGTACACAGCGAATATTCCCACAACGTCAACGAATGCGGATACTTACACAGTAACAGTAACATTAAGTAGCAACTATGGCAGCAAGATAGGAACCGCAACATACACAATAAACAGGAAGCCCGTAACGGTAACAGCGGCAAACAAAAGCCAAGTTTACGGAGAAGCTGCAGAAACGCTGACATATAATTCAGAAGGCGTGGTTGCAGGAGACACATTAAACGGAGATTTGACAAGGGCAAGCGGCAACAACGTAGGCACATATGACATAAACCAAGGAACGGTAACGAACGCTACTAACTCAAACTATGATATAACATATGTAAAAGGAACATATACGATCACAGCGGCGCCGATAACGGATAGCGCAGTAGCGTTGAGCAGTAGCAGCTTTACGTATGACGGAAATGAGAAAAAGCCAACAGTAACAGTAATAGTTGGAGGAAGAACGTTAACGGCTGACACAGACTATACGATAGTTTGGCCAACGAACCCAGTAGATGTATCTAATTCGTACGCAATAAAGGTAACCGGAAAAGGCAACTACAGTGGAACAGTTACGAAGACGTATGCGATCACCGCGCCAACGAGCGGAAATGTGGGAGTAACGTTAAGTAAAGGAAGCTTTACATATAATGGAAGCAAGCAGACGCCAACGGTAACGAAGGTAACATTTAATGGAGCCGAGGTACCAAGCAGCGAGTACACAGCAAGTATTCCCACAACGTCAACGAATGCGGATACTTACACAGTGACAGTAACATTAAGTAGCAACTATGGCAGCAAAACAGGAACCGCAACATACACAATAGACAGGAAGCCCGTAACAGTAACAGCGGCAAACAAAAGCCAAGTTTACGGAGAAGCAGCACAAACGCTGACATATACAACAAACACAGGAGACACATTAAACGGAGATTTGACAAGGGCAAGCGGAAACAACGTAGGCACATATGACATAAACCAAGGAACGGTAACGAATGCTAATAACTTAAACTATGATATAACATATGTAAAAGGAACATACACGATCACAGCGGCGCCGATAACGGATAGCGCAGTAGCGTTGAGCAGTAGCAGCTTTACGTATGATGGAAGTGAACAAAAACCAACCGTAACAGTAACAGTTGGAGAAAGAACGTTAACAGTTGACACAGACTATACGATAGTTTGGCCAACGAACCCAGTAGATGTATCTAGTTCGTATTCAATAACGGTAACCGGAAAGGGCAACTACAGCGGAACAGTTACGAAGACGTATGCGATCACAAGGAAGTCGGTTTCAGATAGCACGACGGACAACAAGCTTGGGGTAACAACAGGTTCAACAACATTTACATATAACGGAAGCCCGCAAAAACTCGGGGTACAAATAACATATAATGGAGAAACATTGCAAGAAAACGTTGATTATACCAAAAGCTACACAGATGCAAGTGGTGGTAACGACATAACAAACCAAGGAACAAAAACGTTGAGAGTGACGTTTATAAAGAACTTGAACGGAACGATAACAAGACCATACACGATAAATCCGCTGTCAATAACCGATAGCAAGGTAAGCTTTACGTTGGATCCAGCTTCGGCCGTATTCACGGGAAGCGCGCTGACAACTGAAGCTAAAGGTACAGTAACGTTTGGTGGAACCCGAAAAGATTTAGTAAAAGGTACAGATTTTGAGTTCAGTTGCCCGTCCAACTTGATAAATAAAGACGATTATACATTAACGATAACGGGAAAAGGCAACTATAGCGGAACATTGAACAAAACGTTTAGCATTACAGCGGCGTCAAGTGACGATGGAAATATATCGGCAGATCTAGATAACGCTGAAGTGACGTATAACGGTGGAGATCAAAAAGTAGGCGTGACAGTAAAAGAAAAAGTGGGTAGCGAAACAAGAACATTGCGAGAAAACGTTGATTATACCAAAAGCTACACAGATGCAAGTGGTGGTAACGATTTAACAAACGTGGGCACAAAAACAGTAACAATAACCCTGCAAGGCAATTACAGCGGAACGATAACAAAAACATATATGATCACAGCGGCGCCGATAACGGCAAGCGATGTAGCGTTGAGCTACGAAAATGTGACATATGATGGCAATGCACACCCGCAAACACCAACGGTAACAGTTGGAGGAAGAAGACTAACGGTTAACACAGATTATACAGTAAGCGGAGACACAAACCCAACAAACGCATCTGATTCGTATTCAATAACGGTAAGCGGAAAAGGCAACTATAGCGGAACAGTTACGAAGACGTATGCGATCACAAAGAAATCGGTGTCAGATAGCACGACGGACAACAAGCTTGGGGTAACAACAGGTTCAACAACATTTACATATAACGGAAGTCCGCAAAAACTCGGGGTACAAATAACATATAATGGAACACCATTGCAAGAAAACGTTGATTATACCAAAAGCTACACAGATGCAAGTGGTGGTAACGACATAACAAACCAAGGAACAAAAACGTTGAGAGTGACGTTTATAAAGAACTTGAACGGAACGATAACAAGACCATACACGATAAATCCGCTGTCAATAACCGATAGCAAGGTAAGCTTTACGTTGGATCCAGCTTCGGCCGTATTCACGGGAAGCGCGCTGACAACTGAAGCTAAAGGTACAGTAACGTTTGGTGGAACCCGAAAAGATTTAGTAAAAGGTACAGATTTTGAGTTCAGTTGCCCGTCCAACTTGATAAATAAAGACGATTATACATTAACGATAACGGGAAAAGGCAACTATAGCGGAACATTGAACAAAACGTTTAGCATTACAGCGGCGTCAAGTGACGATGGAAATATATCGGCAGATCTAGATAACGCTGAAGTGACGTATAACGGTGGAGATCAAAAAGTAGGCGTGACAGTAAAAGAAAAAGTGGGTAGCGAAACAAGAACATTGCGAGAAAACGTTGATTATACCAAAAGCTACACAGATGCAAGTGGTGGTAACGATTTAACAAACGTGGGCACAAAAACAGTAACAATAACCCTGCAAGGCAATTACAGCGGAACGATAACAAAAACATATATGATCACAGCGGCGCCGATAACGGCAAGCGATGTAGCGTTGAGCTACGAAAATGTGACATATGATGGCAATGCACACCCGCAAACACCAACGGTAACAGTTGGAGGAAGAAGACTAACGGTTAACACAGATTATACAGTAAGCGGAGACACAAACCCAACAAACGCATCTGATTCGTATTCAATAACGGTAAGCGGAAAAGGCAACTATAGCGGAACAGTTACGAAGACGTATGCGATCACAAAGAAATCGGTGTCAGATAGCACGACGGACAACAAGCTTGGGGTAACAACAGGTTCAACAACATTTACATATAACGGAAGTCCGCAAAAACTCGGGGTACAAATAACATATAATGGAACACCATTGCAAGAAAACGTTGATTATACCAAAAGCTACACAGATGCAAGTGGTGGTAACGACATAACAAACCAAGGAACAAAAACGTTGAGAGTGACGTTTATAAAGAACTTGAACGGAACGGTAACAAGACCATACACGATAGAGCGGGCGCCGATAACGGAAAATGATGTAGAGTTGAGCTACGAAAGTTTGACATATGATGGAAATGCACATCCGCAAACACCAACAGTAACAGTTGGAGGAAGAAAACTAACGGTTAACAAGGACTATACAGTAAACGGAGACACAAACCCAACGAACGTATCTAATTCATATAAAATAACAATAGCAGGTCAAGGCAATTACAGTGGAACAGTTACGAAGACGTTTGCGATAAATAAGAAGGAGGTAACGGACAGTAAACCAAATGGAATCACAATGTCTGTGAAACCAGTAGAAGGGAAAGTGTTTAACGGACAAAGTCAAACACCGGATGAGGTAACATTGAAAGATGGAGCAAAACCATTAATAGAGAATGTAGATTACAAATTGATATATCCGGAGAATATGATAAATGAAGGAGAGTATACAATAACAGCAGACTTTAATGCTATTGAGGGCGGCAATTACACAGGCTCAATAACAGCAACCTTTACAATTACACCAAAACAAATATCAGACAATACGCCAGAAAGTGAGCTTAAAGTAGACGTAGACAAGACAGGTTACACAGATGAAACAGGATATACATACGACAAAACACCGAAAAGACCAGCAGTTACAATAAAAGCAATGTTTGGAAACCGAACAATGCCATTAGTACAAGGAACGCATTTTGATGTTAGCTACTTAGCGGACGATGATGGCACGGACCCGAACAATGTGACGGATGTTGGCCCTAAAAAAGTGGTAATAACATTCAAAAACGGCTTTAGCGGAACAAAAACGATAAAATATGCAATAAACCGTAGGGATGTAACGATACGTCCAGAAAACAGAAGCAAAAAGTATAAAGCTCCAGACCCCGATATGAGACCCAGAATTGATTATGATATAATAAATGGATTAATTGCAGGGGACAACCTTTACGGAAGTTTTGAGCGGGAGGATCCCACCAATGAGGAAGTTGGAAGATATAAACTCATACAAGGAACTACGCTAACGAACGCAAATAACCCAAACTATAATATAATATTTGATGCAGAAAACAGCGGATACTTTATTATTGAAGTGGACAAGTCAAGCTGGGGAACACCACAGGATGATCCGAAAGACCATTATGTTGACGATGAGGGTAAGACAAGTGTAGAAGTAGATAAATATGGTATGGTTTGGTTGAAAGAGACATCCGATGGCACTAGTGCCTGGTACGGCATAGACAATTCAAAAGGTGTATTTAGAATAGGTTCAAGGTTCTGGGTAATGTGGTTGAGCGAAAAAGAAAATCCTGAAACTTACAAAAAATATTGGGATATGCTAGATGAAGATCATAAAAGAGCCATGGAGAGCATAAACGGCTGGATTTTCTTAATAGGTGTAACTGACCCAGACGGAGAAGAATATGAGAAGTTTTCAGAAAACGAAGCTGGAGAAACAGACGAAGAAAAAGTAGTACCAACATATGTGCAAATAGGTGATGATTGGGATGAAGATGAGCTAGTAGGAGTATTTATTTCAGAAACTGAGGATGAAGATATAGAGACAACATTTGTAGATAACTTTGAATTCCCTGAGGGCTTTGATACGTTTGGCAAGATGATGCTACGCCACTTTTCGCCATACTTTATCTATGATGAGTTCACAGACGAAGAAAGAAGAGCACTAGAAGGCAATAACGATGATGAAACAAACGTTTTAAGAACAACGGTAGACATTAAAGGCAAAACGGTACAGATTATTGTTAGCGGCCCACGCAGAGTTTTGCCAGAGGGCACAAGACTTATTGCGGTTGTAGATTCTAGAGATAACACTTGCAAGATGTGGTTGGTGGACCAAAGTGGCAAAGAGCTTTCAAGTCCGCTTAGCGAACGAGTAGAAGTATTTATTGAGATGGTCGACGGTATGGAAGATCTTATTGAGGTTAGACTACCGAAAATCGGAGAAGACTTCCACTATGGCAAATTTGATGGCAGCTGGTATGGTGCAATTTACACTCCCTACTTCCCGATAAGCTTATCGCTGGATGAATTAACAGACGCAGAAAAAGACGAACTAAATAAGAAGAGAGGCATAAATGGAGAGTCGGTTGAAGGCTCAGGATCTGACGGTGCTTCGGGTGACTCAAGGAATGGCCAAAGAAATGGTTCAAATGTAGAAAATGACGGTCAAGGAGACAACGAAACAGAAGAAATACAACCAGCAGAAAACGGAAGTTCAAATTGGTGGCAAAACCTATCACAGTACCAGATAATTTGCATAACAGCGGCAGGAATCTTACTACTACTTTTACTAATCTTCCTAATTCTTCTTATACTCAAGAGGAGAAAAGAGAAAGAAAATAGCTCGCAAAAATAAAATCTAGAAAAATAAAATAAAAATAAGAGCGACGGCTTGTTGTTATGACAGCTGTCGCTTTTACTTTTAGCTTTAAAATGTATTTAAAAATTTACAAAAAAGTAGTTGAATTTTTATTTTGGCGGATATATAATTACACGAATGTTATTTTAAAGAGAGATTTCATATGAAAAAGAACAACTTTTTGTGTAACCTGTCAATCACAACTTTGACTATGTGTAGCATTTCGCTTACTTGTGCTTTTTCAGTTTCCGCCTTGTATAAAGTAAAAGTAAAAGCTGAACGTGTATTTTCATATAGCAAAGAAGGCTATTTTCCATCGGTAACAAGTGAAGTATATTTTGAAGAAAATAGTGATGCAGAAAATGAAGATCCGCAGTTTTATGATGGGGTAAAAACAGTAACTATTATAGGTGGAAAAGCTGATGAAACTGGGGTGCTCGTAGTACCTCGTGATATTGACATTGAGGGTTTAGGAAAATGTAGGCCTACGAGATATGACCCTAATGCAATATTTGACGGTGTTACGGAAATTGCTGCAGCTTCAAGCATCCACTTGAATGAGCACAACATTGAGAAAGCCTTTGTAAAGATTTGTGAAAATAATCCGAATTTGAAACGTGCAAATTATTTGTCTTTTTATGGAAAAGCAACATCTGAAGAGGTGTAGGCCTATGGGATTTGCCCTGATGCAATATTTAATGGCGTCGAGTGGGCTCTTCTTGCACTTTTTAGTATTTCCACTGATGATAACCATTGATAAGCTATTAGAAAAATTTTTGCAAGTAATCCTCAATTGAAAGATATAACTATTTAACCATCAGGATCAAAATTTGAATTAAAATTAATAATACTTAAAGACTAGCCTTACCGCTAGTCTTTTTTTATTTGGCAGGAGCGTTAACATTTAACAAAATAAAAAAACAGTATTGTGAAAAACTATAGTTATATGACTCATTGGATTTGGAGGTGAGAAAATTGAAATTGAAAAAGTTCTTTAAGGGATTATCATTAGTGACGGGCGTTTTGGCATGCTTTGTGCTGACTTTTTGCGAGGTCACGGCGTCTTATTTGCCGGACAGCTACAAGGTCACGTCCACTTGCAGCGCTAATATAAAAAATTACTTAAACATTAGTGCAGATGAATCCGCGACAATCCGGCCAGTGCTAAAAGAAAACGACTTGCAAACATACGACGCAAAAGTTTTATTTATGAATATGATCCCAATAAAAAAAGTAAATATACAAAAAATAGAAGATGTCTACGTGGTGCCTGGCGGTAGCACGTTTGGGGTAAAGCTGTTTACCAAAGGCGTCATCATTGTGGGGATATCGGACGTCAAGACAAAAAGCGATGGCGTGGTTAATCCGGCGAAGCAAGCGGGGCTGCAAAAGGGAGACATTATATTAAACGTGAACCAAAACGAAGTCAACAGCAACGAAGAGCTGATAAAAGTGGTAGAAGAAAGCGGCGGAGACGACCTTTTTGCAGAGGTGATAAGGAATGGGATGAGGTATGAGACGAGCATCAAGCCGGCCAAAAACGAGACCGACGGCGCGTATAAGCTGGGAATCTGGGTGAGGGATAGCTCTGCTGGGATTGGAACGGTGACGTTTTGGGACGAAAAAACCAAGACGTTTGGAGGCCTGGGACACGGTATTTGCGATATAGACACAGGCGAACTGCTGCCATTGTCGCATGGAGACATAATAAAGGTGAACATCAACGGGATTTCTAAAGGTATGAGAGGCAATCCCGGCGAGTTAAAGGCCTATTTTATCGAGGGCGAACCCATCGGGACCCTAACAGAAAATACTTATAGCGGGATTTATGGCAAATTTAATAGCACGCCAAGTTCAACCGAGCCCATTCCCGTGGCAATGAAGCAACAAGCAAAGCAAGGCAAAGCTCAGATTTTGACCACGGTGTTTGGCTCCACGCCCGAATATTATGATATCGACATCGTCCACATAAATTACAACGAAGAGGCCATGAGCAAGAACATGATAATCAAGATTACGGACGAAAGGCTGCTTGGCGAAACCGGAGGAATAATTCAAGGAATGAGCGGCAGTCCGATCATCCAAAATGGTATGCTAATTGGCGCCATTACGCACGTTTTTGTAAACGACCCACAGAGAGGATATGCTATTTTTGCCGAAAATATGATCGCCAAACTGCAAGATTTAAACGACACAGATTATAAAAAAATCTCCTAAATATTGTAAGATTTTATTGTAGGTACCAAACTTCAAAAATTCAATTGGAAACACTTGCTATTTATTCCAGTATATGGTAACATAAGGTTACGATAAATAATAACTGGAGGAAAAACTATGGGAAATCTTGTTAAACTGCTAATTGCAGAGGAATCTGAAGAACTAAATCGAGAGGCCGTAGCGGTGTTCAAAAATTTGGGCATAGAAAGTAGAATCGTCCAAAAAGACGGAGTGGCGCTTTTAGACTCAATAAAAAAGTATAAGCCAGATGTTGTTATAATGGATTTATTTATGCCAAAGCTTGATGCAATCGGAGTCATGAAGTCGTTTAGCGAGAAAAAAGGCATGATAAAGCCGATATTCATAGTATTATCTAATTTTAACAGCGACGTGCTAGAAAAAGAAGCGCTTTCGGCCGGAGCATCGTATTTTGTGCTAAAGCCGTTTGACATAAACAACCTGGCAGAGCGGATTTTGGACCTTTTGAGCGACATGTATAAAATAAGCAAAGCAGAGGACCATGCG
Organism: uncultured Eubacteriales bacterium; assembly: GCA_948537335.1. Lineage (GTDB taxonomy): Bacteria > Bacillota > Clostridia > Oscillospirales > Acutalibacteraceae > CAG-557. The sequence goes on along the minus strand of CAOUJG010000003.1, from coordinate 30,583 downwards.
GCGAGCTCTGCAGAAAAGGTGGCAAACAACGTGAGCAAAGAGCTTGGGATCGAATTTAAAGTAACGGAAATTTTGCATCAGATAGGGGTTCCGGCGCATATAAAGGGGTACCACTATTTGCGGGACTCGATTATAATGTCGGTAGAAAACCCAGAGATAATCAACGCCGTAACGAAGCAGTTATATCCGTCGGTAGCAAAGAAGTTCTCGACCACCTCCTCACGAGTAGAAAGAGCGATCCGCCATGCAATAGAAGTGGCGTGGGATAGAGGCGACGTGGATATTTTGAATTCTTATTTTGGCTATACAATACATAACAGCAGAGGCAAGCCAACCAACAGCGAATTCATCGCGATGATCTCGGATAAATTGCGGCTGCAAATGAAGACGGCTAGCTAAAATTTTGCAAGTCTCCTACAAAATATTTTGTGGAGTTGGGATGTCGTTGCTCCGAAGGTATTCAAACAGGGATTTGGTAAGTTCGGCATCGACAAAAAAATCCTCAATTTGACCTTGAGAAAGGTTCGTGCGCATGCTTATCATGGCCTGAGTGATCTTGTCCAGATGGTCGTGATTAATAAAAGTAGACAGAAAAATTTGTTGCTCTTGCCACCGGTCAACCACATCGGTGGCTAAATTTTGGGCTTTATCAGAATTTTCGTCGCTAACGTTTTGCATAATGCTGTTAATATCTGCCGTGAACAGCTTAACGCTATTGTCGAGCCAGATATTTTCGGCCACGCAGCACGAAACCGTGGTTACAAACAGGATTATCGCAATAATAAAGCGCTTCATTTTGAGTCCTCTTTTTTTATGATATTGAAGTTTTTGTTTTTGTCGGCCGTCATGATGAATACGTCTTTTAGAGCCAGATGCTTTTTGTTTAGGACGCCACGGACCCACTTTTCTGACAATTTGCATAGAGACAGCGAAGAATCCGAAATTTCTCCGTCACTGATTATAACCGTTTCGAGCTCCTGAGAAGGCGGCGACAAACCAAGCATACTCGCGTCGACTTGCTGCTTCTCGGGCTTTTTCATTATGCTCATTTGGCCGTTTGTCTCTATTATGGCAAAATCAATATCCTGCAGGCTGAAAACGTCCAGCTGGCGCAGTTGCTCAAAGAGATCTTCTGTAGTCATGCGCAGGTCCTTCATGACTTTTTGATCGATTTTTCCGTGATCGATGATTACAACAGGGCTTCCGCAAATGAACTTTCGAAACTTGCAGCTTTTAAGCATAATGTTAGAGAGAACTATCTCGCACACAACCAGGACAATTATAGGTATAAGCCCGGCAAAAAGCGGAATACTAGAGTTTTGCATCGGGATGGAGGCAATGTTAGAAATCAAAAAGGTGACCACGAGTTCAGAAGTCTGCAGGTCGCTAATTTGCCGCTTGCCCATGAGCCGCACCGCCAAGATTATTATCATGTAAAGCAAAAGAGTCCGAATTAATGAGATTGTCATGTTTTATCACCAGCAATAGTTTGCATCAAAATTATCAAAATTATGCAAATCTGTATAAATTATGAAGATTTTGCAAATCATTAACATGGAGGATGATTAAAAATGCGAAATTTTCTAAATAAGCTGATGCATAGGTGTAAATCCGCGCAAAATGAGGCGCAATATGAAAAAGAAAAAAAGCAGCCACTGTCAAATTCGTTGGAGAAAAATCTAGAATATTTCAAAAAATCATTTGACGAAAGTGCCGACCTAACAATAAAGCCGGTAAAAATATTAAACACAAACGCCGCGATAATCACGATGGAGGGCATGATAAACAAAGAAACATTCGCAACCAGCGTGATGAATCCGATTGTTTACGCGTTTGGCGAAGAAGCGCTGTCTAGCGAGGAGAAGCTAGAGTATATAAAAAGCAACATCCTGACAATAAGCGAGCAGATAGACGTGCTGACCTTTGAAGACGCGTTTAAGCTGGTGATGTCGGGATTTGCGCTACTTTTGTTTGACGAATGCGAAAAGGCGCTAGCCATCGGAGTGCAGGGATTTAACTTTAGAAGCATCGCAGAGCCGGAGACAGAAGTCATGCAAAAAGGCTCCAAAGAGGGCTTTGTGGAGGCCATAAGAATAAACCTCACACTCATACGGCGGCGAATCAAGAATCCGAAGCTTAAGTTCGAGTTTTCGACAGTGGGCGAAACCAGCAAAACCGACATCTGCCTGTGCTATATAAATGGGGCTGTATCGAGCAAAATCCTGGCAGAACTCAAACGGCGGCTTTCTAAAATAGACTTAAAAAACGTCCTCGCGGCAGAATATCTAATGCCGTACCTAGAAGAGGAGGGCGACTTATCATTTTTTAGCGGGGTGGGGTATTCAGAGCGGCCCGACACAGTCTGCGGAAAAATCTCCGAAGGCCGAATAGCGATTTTGGTGGACGGCACGCCAACCGCGCTAATTGTGCCGTACCTGTTTGTGGAGTACTTCCAGACAATCGACGATTACGCCGAAAGGCCGTACTTTGCAACGCTGACAAGATGGCTAAAATATTTATCGTTTTTAATCTCGACGCTGCTGCCAGGGCTATACGTCGCGCTTGCCGTGTTTAACCCCGAGGTCTTTCCCGACCGGCTAATAAGCAAAATCGCCTACGCAATCGCCGGCACGCCGTTTCCGCTGATGCTAGAGACGTTGATCATCCATTTTGTATATGAAATCATGCGAGAAGCCGGACTGCGACTACCGAGGCCGCTGGGGCACGCTGTGAGCATCGTGGGAGGCCTAGTAATAGGCGAAACCGCAGTAAACGCTGGGTTAATTGGTGCGCCAACGTTGATGGTTGTTGCTTTGACGGCGATATCGTCCTATGTAATCCCGAATTTGTACGAGCCAACCGCAATTTTAAGACTCATATTCATCCTGGTGGGCGGAATATTAGGAATCTGGGGCGTGATGTTGCTGTTCTCGGTACTGATTGTGAACATCTGCGCAAAATCAAATTTCGGAATCCCGTTTGTAGCGCCGATTGCGCCGTTTAACCTCTACAGCATGCGAGACGTAATAATGAGAGCCGGCTGGAAGATGTTATCGCAAAAGACCGAAAACGTACAAAACATGCCGCATTAGCCGAAAATAAAGGAGTCGACAATGGAACGAAAAGACATAATAACCGCGCCACAACTGTTCTCGCTGCTGTTTTTAGTCAACATAATCATAGGAATAACCTACAATCTGCCAATGGCGCAAAGCAGCAATATGTGGGACCACGCCATCTCGGCGGCGATAGCACTTTTGATCAACGTGGTGTACCTCCTGCCGGTGTATAAGCTCTACAAAATAAACCCCACAATGAGCATCGCGGACAATTGCGCGGTAAATTTCAAAAAATTAGGAACCGTATTCCTGATAATTTACGGAGTCTACTACCTTTTTGCGTGCTGCTACACACTGTCGCTGTTCAACATCTTCGTGCGAGACGTCGTAAATCCGGACATCTCGCTCTTTATGCTAACGCTGTGCGTGATTCTGGCGGCATCTTACGCCACCTGCAAAGGAATAGAAGGCATAGCGCGGGCCTGCACAATAATATTGTTCATCATCTGCGCGTCGATCGCGTTTATAGTTTTTACGCTGATTCCTCAAATTGACGTGATGAACTTCCCGCCGCTGCTGTTTGAAGGCTTAACGGACACAGTCAACGGCACGGTATATCTAGCCTCGCTGTCGTTTTATATCCCACTTGCGGCAATAATTATGCCGTTTGCCAAAGGGAACATAAAGAAAACGCTGATAGCATCGACCGTGTCGATTTATGCGCTGTTTGTTTTGGTGATAGCGGTAGTCACGGGTGCGCTGGGGGACTACCTAAAAACGCAGAATTTCCCGATATACACAGCAACAAGTGTGGCCGGAATTGGCGTATTTAAGCGAATGGACGCGATTTATTTGGGGATCTTCACTTCGGGGCTCTTCATAACGGTGTCGTTGTTTTTGTTCGCGTTCTTCTCGGTAATGAAGCGGCTGTTTGGCGAGGGCAAAAGTAAAATAATAATATTTTTGGGCGACGCATTGGTGCTGATTTTGAGCCTGATTTTGCCGATGTTCAAGGAAGTTTCGTACTTTTTTTACGACATAAAATTTATCTTCATGTTCACCATGGCAACGGCGTTTGTGATTCCGCTGGTAATTTTAATAAAGCACAAAATGCAGATAAAGTGAGGGTTTGCGAGGATGAGGAAAATGATAACAACAAAAAAGATTGTAATTTTGCTGGAGCTAGTGTTGGTGGGCTTTTTGTGCGGATGCACCCAGGTGGCGGGCCTGGACGAGCAGCTGATAGTCTATGGAATCGGGGTGGACAAAACCGAGGGCGCCTACGAACTAACTGTGCAGGCGCTGAACACCCAAACAACGTCAGAGGCAAGCTCAGAGGAGGAGGGCAAAAGCATAGTAAATATATCGGCAACGGCGCCGACCTTGATTGAAACCGTGAACAAAATCGAGAACCAGACCGGCAAAAAGATATTATATTCTCACGCGATAGTCTTGATAATCGGCCAGGAAACGGCAAAGTCCGGGATAAAAGAAATTATAAAGTTTTTTTCTACAAACCATAAACTTCGCCCAACGGTGGAGGTGCTAATCTCGAGCGCAGCGGCAAAAGATGTGTTAGCAAACGAGGGCGATGGCGATATAGTCAACGCAGAGGACATCGTGTCGATATCGAAAATAGGCAAAGAGAGCGACGATGGCATAAATTCTAACATTCGATATCTTTTAAGCGACCTTGAAAATCCGCAAAAAGCAGCAAAAGTGTGGCTTCTTGAATATAATGAAGATGAGGGGAAGGTGGCTTGCCCCCAAATTGCGCTGTTTAAGTCCGACAAATTGACGGATATCTTGAGCGAAGAGGCCACGAAGGGCGTGCTTTTGATCTACAAGAAAGCTAAAAATATTGCGGACAGCATAAACGTGGGCGACGCGCAGCTATACTACGAGCTGAGCAAGGCAAAGTCAAAAATAAATGTGAGCGTTGATGGCAACAGGCCGGTGTTTAACGTAAGTTTGTGTGCAGATTTAGAACTGTACAATGCGGATAATCTTGCGGCAAATAGCGAAATTAAGCCGATTATCGAAAGCAGGCTCACAGAATTGATGCAGAAAGCCATTGATTCGTGCATTAAAAAGAATGGTTGCGACATCTTTAACTTTTATCGGCACATCATGAACGCAAACGCCGGATTTTTTAAAGAGAATTTAGCAAATATGGAGGAAGTCCTAAAAGCTGCAGATTATGAAATCAGCGCGCAGGCCAAAATAAGATACATGGGCGCGAACCAAAAGATAAGCAGCTTGGTTTATTAAGCTGTGGCACGATTTCTCGTCTCCTTGAAAATAATTTTAAGCTGGGCTATAATGTTTTTATGGCGATTTCGTGAAAAAACAAGGTGGCGGGTGATAAAATGTCGAACAATTTTTCGGTGTCGTTGACGAACATCATAAGCAGCATGAGGCTTAACATCGCGTTTATGCCGGATGATCCGGACAAAATTTTGATATCCGAAAAGGACGTTAACCGCTTGGGTCTGGAGCTGACCGGATTTTTTGACTATTTTAATAGCACTCGGTTGGTTGTTATGGGCCGGACGGAAAACGCATATTTGTCGGGCCTGACGAGCGATGAGCGATATAAGATATTGGATGGAATCTTTGCGTTTGAGCCCCCCGCGGTGATAATCACGAAGAACATTGAGCCGCACCCGGAGCTTATTAAGGCGGCGAAGAAGAATTTTATCCCGATTTTGCGTACTTCCAAGATGACTTCAAATTTTATTGCCGATATTGTGGAGTTCTTGGACGTAAAGCTGGCACCGCGCATCACGAGGCACGGCGTTCTGGTGGAGGTTTACGGCCAGGGAATATATATTATCGGCGACAGCGGCGTTGGCAAGAGCGAGACGGCGATAGAGCTGATTCAGCGAGGGCACCGGCTGGTTGCGGATGACTCGGTGCAGATAAGAAAAATTAACGACAAAAAGCTAACGGGCTCGGCGCCAAAAAATCTTCGGCATTTTATTGAACTGCGCGGCGTGGGCATCATTGACGCTCGGAGCATTTTTGGAATGGGCTCTGTAAAGGTGACGCAGGAGATCGACATGGTGGTTAACCTCGAGATGTGGGATAGGGCCAAGATTTACGATAGAATCGGTATAGAAAATGAATATGCAAAAATTCTGGGTGTAAATATTCCGATTGTGACGATCCCGGTAACGCCCGGCCGAAATTTGGCGATTATTGTAGAAGTCGCTGCGATGAATAATCGGCAAAAAAAGATGGGATATAACGCGGCCAAAGAGCTGCTGGATGGCTTGGGAATGGACTATTTTAACAATGACATCGTTACGAATAATCAGATAAAGTTAAACATTTAATTTCTAAATTAGAAAAACAAAAAGAAGAGAGTTAAAGCGCGAAAAAGTTTTGTGATTAGTGGAGGAATTATGGGTAGCAGCGAATGTGAGAGCGCGATTGGGGCGCTGATGGATTTAAACTTGAATTTGAGTATACTGAAAAATGAGCCGATGACAAAGCATACGTCGTTTAAAATTGGTGGTGCTGCAGACATTTTTATAACAGTGAACTCGAAGGCTGACTTGGCCGCGGTTGTAGGGGTTTTGAATGGCTTTAAGATCCCATTTTTGGCTGTTGGCAACGGGTCTAACCTTTTGGTGAGTGACGACGGCATCCGTGGAGCGGTGATTAAGCTTGATGGCGAGTTTAAGACGATCACTTTGGAGGGCGACGGTACGATTGAGTGTGGCGCTGGGGCTGCGCTTTCGAGGCTGTGCAAGTTTGCTTTGCAAGAATCCCTTAGCGGCTTGGAGTTTGCTTATGGGATTCCTGGGACTATTGGCGGAGCGGTCTTCATGAACGCTGGTGCTTATGGCGAGGAAATGAAGGGGACTATCGTTTCGGCCGAGAGCATGACCTATTCTGGCGAGATTGTAAGAAGGACCGCGGACAAGATGGCCTTGTCGTATAGGAGCAGCCTGTACCGGGGCGTTGACGAGATTATTTTGTCGGCGAAATTTAGGCTAGAAGCCGGGGACAAAATACATATAAAAGAGAGGATGGATGGCTATCTTTCGAGGCGCAAGGAGAAGCAGCCGCTGAATTATCCCAACGCAGGGAGCATTTTTAAAAGGCCGGTGGGCAACTTTGCCGGTACGCTGATTCAAAATTGCGGGCTAAAAGGCGCCAAGGTTGGCGGGGCAATGGTCAGCACCAAGCATGCGGGGTTCATAGTGAACCATGGGGGCGCCACTTGCGACGATGTGGTTAGCCTGATCGGCCACATTAAGGAGACTGTGATGAAAAAGACCGGTGTGGCGCTCGAATGCGAGGTAATCATCATTTGAAATGGCGCGTTTGCTGCTGAAAATGGCCATAAAGTTGAAAGTTTGAGGAAAAGCAAAATGGGGGAGGCTTGAGCTATGGAATTCCTTTTTGTGACGGGCTTATCGGGCGCGGGCAAGACTCAGGCGCTGCATGCCTTGGAGGATATCGGCTTTTACTGCGTTGACAATATCCCGACCAAGCTGATTTCGACGTTTTATGAGCTGTGCCAAAAGTCTTCGGACAAGAGCATGCAGAGGGTTGCCGTGGTTATTGACATTCGCGGAGAGAACTTTTTGGAGGGCTCGTTTGAGTCGATTGAAAAGCTGAAGGCTAATCGAAAAAATTACAAAATTTTGTTTCTGGATGCGCGTGAGAGCGTCTTGGTTCAGCGGTATAAGGAGTCTCGAAGAAAGCACCCGCTGGCCGAAAATTACCACGGAGCCGTCCAAAAAGCCATACGGTTCGAGCGGGAACTCTTGACTTCTATTAAAAATTCCGCGGACTATTTGATCGATACTTCGTTTTTGTCATCGGCGCAGCTTAAAAAGAGGATCGCGTCGCTGTTTTTGGCGGATTCTTCAAGCGCACTTACGGTTACATGCATGTCTTTTGGATTTAAACATGGCTTGCCGACCGAAGCAGACTTGGTTTTTGACGTCCGGTGCCTGCCAAACCCTTATTATATAGACGAGATGAGGAACTTGACCGGCCTGGACGAGCTGGTGGCGGAGTATGTGCTAAACGGCGAGGAGACGAAGGGCTTCATAGAGCGGACGGTCTCGCTGATTGACTACATGCTGCCGCTTTATTGCAACGAAGGCAAGAGTCAGCTGGTGATCGCGATTGGCTGCACGGGTGGGCATCACCGCTCGGTGGCGATTGCGCAGTATCTTTATAACCACCTGCTCGACGCCGGCCATCACGTCGTCATCAACCACAGGGACATCAGTAAAAATTGAGCGGCGAACTGGACTTATTGAGTTGGCGCAAGGAGGCGGTTGAATGACGTTTTCGGCGAGGGTCAAGAATGAACTATGCAAGGCGAGCCGGCCCTTTGACGCAGCTTCCTTTTGTTTGCTGTACGGAATGCTTTTGTTTTCGAGGAATTTCAAGCTTTCGGAGATATCGTTTCACACGGAAAACGGCAATATAAGTGAGCTTGTGTACGATCTGTTGGTGCAGAACTTCGACTGCGCGGTGGATGTTGACTTTTCTGGCACTGATAAAAAAGAAAATATTATTTTGAAGGTCTCTGAAGAGTGCGACAGAAATGCGATTTTGACTCGGTTTGGGCACCTAAAAAAAGACGAAATAAACTTGAGGATAAACAAGGACTTGCTAAAAACGCAAGAGGACGCGAAATCCTTTTTGAAGGGCGCGTTTATCGCTTGCGGCACGGTAACGGATCCGCAGAATGGCTATCATTTGGAGTTTTGCGTGCCTTATATGAATTTGTCCAAATGCTTGTTCGAGGTTTTGACGTCTCTAAAAAATGTGCCGTTAAAGGTCAAGAGCACCACTCGGAAGGGCGTTTTTGTGGTTTACATCAAGGACAGCTCCGACATAACGGACTTTTTGACGTATATTGGCGCGCCGCTTTGCGCCATGGACTTTATGCAAATTAAGATGGTCAAAGAGGTCCGCAACTACGTGAACAGAACGACGAACTTTGAGGCGGCGAATATTAGCAAGACTGCGGCGGCCGCTACGGCGCAGATAGATGCGATAAAGAAGATGAAGAAGGCCGGCAAGTTTAACTGTTTGGACGACGACTTGAGGGAACTTGCGAATTTGCGGCTTAAGAATCCAGAAATGTCGCTAAGAGAGCTGGGCAAAAATCTCTCGACCCCGCTTACACGCTCTGGGGTTAACCACAAGATGAAAAAGCTCTTGAGTATGAGCGAAAATATGTAATTTTAAAATTGTCCTAAAAACGCTGCACCCGCATAAAATGTTATGGGGTGGTATTTTGAAAAACTTGAAATGGGGCAATGACGCCGTTTTTTACTCCCTGGTTTTGTGTGGGTATATTGCCTTTTCGGCTTTAATCTTGAACGCATGCTTTTTGCACGCCTCGCGGCAGGCCTCCTTGGGCAAAGGTTCGTATTTTCCTACGGTTATCCTTGACGCAGGGCACGGAGGCGTGGATAGCGGCGCTGTGGGGCTTGACAATGTGCTCGAAAAGGACATAAATTTGGATATCGTGCTCAAACTTAAGAGCCTGTTTGAGGTTTCGGGCTTTAACATAAAAATGACGCGGGACGAAGATGAGTCCATACATAGCGAGAATTCAAGCACGATCCGGTCTAAGAAGGTTTCGGACTTGAAAAATCGACTGAGCATCGTAAACAGCGACCCGAACAATTTGCTGATAAGCGTTCACCAGAACAAGTTTGAGGACGGCCGGTATAAGGGCGCGCAGGTTTTTTACTCGAAGAACAACCCGCAGAGCCAAGAGCTGGCGCAGAGCATCCGTGCGTCGTTTTTGGGGTTTGTTCAAAAGGGCAACAACCGCGAGATAAAGCCATCGCCAAAGGGCGTTTTCCTTTTGAATAAATCTACGGTCCCGGCTGTTATTGTTGAGTGCGGATTTTTGTCCAACAGCGAGGACGTGAGAAATCTGCTGGATAAGAAGTACCAGTCGAAGGTGGCGTTTGCGATTTTTTGCGGTTTTTTGGACTACTGGCGCAAATCAGGGTGAGTCGGCGAGCTTTATTGCAATCACTGTGATGTCGTCGTCGAAATCATCGGACTGATTTTTTAAGATTTTTTTTACAATAGAATCCGCTATTTGCTGCGGTTCTTGATTATCCCAAGTTTTTAAGGTCTCCTCAAGCCACTCATCACTTTGCGACACTGCGCCGTCCGAGACCATCAGGATTTTGTCGTTAATCGAGAGAGTGTCGGTGTGCTCTGCAATGCTGACGTCCTTAAGTATGCCAATAGGCAGGGAATCAGGTGCGAGACGGATTACGTCTTCGCCTTTTTTAATCAACGTGAGTGGAGCGCCTGCTTTGATGAGCTTTGCGGCCCCTGTGAATAAATCCACGCAGAGGATGTCGAGGGTGGACAAAAACTCGTCTTCCGACTTTACCAGCAGCACGGAGTTAGTGATCTTGACCGCGGTGGAGAGGGTTACGCCGGCCTTTATCAGGTCCTCCATGACCTTGCAAGCCATGGCCCCCTCAATGGCAGCTCGGCCGCCGGTTCCCATGCCGTCGCTCAGGATGACAACCATGCGCCCAGCGCCGTCGTTAAAATATGTATAATTGTCGCCGCACAGCACGCCGTTTTTGCAGATGTGCTGGGAGATTCCGACCTGCACGTTGAAAGTTGGCTTTTCTACGAGCTGTATCTTGCAAGCGTTAAAAGTGGCGGTGATAGTAGGACTGCTGAGTTTTTTTGGGCAAATCCTCGATAGCCTTTTTGCCAAATTCATCTTTTCGAGTTTGCCTTTATCAATCGTCCCGGCGACCTCGATTTCTACTGAGATTTGACCGTATTCATCGTATCTGCAGCAGACGTCAAGGGGCGCGAGACCGAGCTTTTTAAGTTTGGTGGTAATTTTCTGAGCTAATTTCGGGTCAAAAGTACCGCAGTTTCTAACTCCAACGCCGATGTCAGAAAGCAAAAGGCCTATATCGCAGAATTGTTTCGAGACAAAATCGCGCACTTGAGCCACCCTGTTTTCGGCAATTTTCGTTTTTGACATCTCGCCATAAAGCAAGTTAATGTTGCCCGTTAATTCGGCCGCCCGGGTGCATCTTTGGGCAAAACTCGAGGGCAAATCGGCGGGACTTATTTTTCCATTTTCGCACAAAACCTCGTTAATTCTCGAGAACGAGCTCAGCGTATCCGCGGTTTTAGAATCAAAGCAAAAGCTCCGAAGGCCGCAGCTGTTGCAGACTTTGTCAACCGCCGCGGAGTATATGTCGCGATTTTTGTGGGCATTGACCTTGGCCAAATTTTCGGCGACCGAATTTATCGTGCGCGAGATGTTAATTAAAGCTCGCGAGGCAGAGTTTAGGCGCATTGTGACGGCGTTTCTGAAGCTTTGATCTTGCTCATAGTTGGCCGAAGCCGCAAAAAAGCTTGTAAATTTCTCACCGATATCATCACGCAAGAAAAGAAAAATTAGGCTCGCGGCAAAAACTTCGTAAATTCCAGAAATAATAACCGTAGGATCGCCGGCCTGGCTGGAGATAACCATGCAAGAACTCAAAAAAGCCAGGCAACAAGCCATTTTGCCAAAGCACGCAACAAATCCCGCAATCAGGCCGCCAAAAGCGTAAGCGCCCATAATATGGGTCGGCTCCTTAAAGGCCAGCCCCATGAGCACGCCCGCGGTGGTCCCAGCAATGCTCCCGCCGGTTACGCCGAGGTGTTTCGCGCAGAGCATTATTGCCAAAATCGCAAAAACCTTGCCGACAGAAATATAGCCCAAATTCACTGGCAGCAGGGACAAAATCACCATAAAGGCCGTCATGCAGACGCAGACAAAGTCCGGCTGGCTTATGATTCTGCTTCGTGACGACAAAATATTTGTGGTTTCGGAAAAGAAATAAGCCGCGCCTCCCGACAATATCGCCTCCGAAAGATACCTCGCAACTTCGTTAAAATCGGTTATGCTGAAGATGTTTACCGCAAAGCCCGTCGTGATGATGCCCGCAAAGGAAAGAATCGGTGCGAACAGCTTGCTGGCTTTAATCTTGGGCAAATCGTTTAACGTCCAGCGGATGGCGCAAATGGCAATGGCGGTGGAGACATAGCGGATGCCGATCTTGATCTCGCCCGGCAAAATGTAGCCGATTATAACGCCAAGAAAGCTAAAAAGCATGTTATTATAAGGCACGGCGGCCAAGAAGGCACTCCCAAACGGCGCGTAGGCGCCAAAAGCGATGCCTTTTGATATGAATAACCCCAGAATGAAGCACACGATGTTCTCTGCCACGATTTTTGCGTGCGCTGCCGGCACCAGATTTTTTATATTTTGGCCTGTAGATGCGATTAATTCGCTACTTTTCATTTATATCACCCGCGATTTGCAATAATTTTCCGAAAAACTAATTTAAATTATAATCAAAAGCAAAGTCACAGCTTGTCTTAACGCGCTGCGGCTTTTTGCGGTTTTATGGGAGGACACCGCGGGAAATATGAAAAAAGCGGCCAAAAGGCGAGGATGAGCGCAAAGCGTGGCGCTATCCAAAGGAGAAAAAATGTGCTATAATAGAGGTCAGTTAGAATGTCTGTAAAACAATGGTGTAGCGGCGGGAGCTGTGCGGGCTATGCGGCGATGAATAATTTTTGTGTGATTTTTGAAAAATAATCACAAATAAAGCAGCGAGGCGGGAATAAGGGTTGAAATTGAAGGAGCATTCGCGATACATCTTCTGCGCGGGACTGGTTCTTGCAATATTTTCGGCGTATGTCGCGCGGCTGGTGGATTGGCAGATCATAAACGGCGAAGAATACCGAGAGCGCGCCAATCGAAGCAGTATTTATCGAAACAAAACAGATATTTTGCGCGGCGAGATCTTGGACGTCAACGGCATCGGCCTTGTGGAGAACATCACCGGCTACAAAATCATGCTAGATAGATTCGCGCTGCCTCCGGAGGAAGAAAACCAGACGATTTTGGATTTAATTACGCTTCTTGCTCTAAAAAAAGAGCCGTTTATCGATGAGCTGCCGATAAGACTGGCGCCAAATGGCCATTTTGAGTTTGCGGAGGACAAGGAGAAGGAGATAAAGGAGCTCAAGGGGAAGAACCGGCTGAACTTGAATTCCTACTCTACTGCGGACGAATGCATGGAAAAGCTGGCGCAAAAGTATGGCTGCCAGAATTTTGATGCCAAGACAAAGCGCGATATAATCAGCGTGAAGTACAATATGGACGTGAGCGGCTACTATGATTCGATGGCGAGCTCGTACACTTTTGCGGACAACATTAGCCCGGAGCTTTTGACGATTATTGCAGAGAAATTTCAAAATACGCCGGGCGTTCGGATAGGCTTGTCGGCCAGAAGACAGGCGGTTAACTCAGATTTGGCGCCGCATATCGTTGGATCGACAGGCAAAATCTCCGAAGAACAGTACGAAAAATTAAAGAACAAGGGCTACACGCTTAATGACACCGTGGGCAAAAGCGGAATCGAAGCCGCGATGGAGGAAATGCTCCGGGGTGTTGCGGGCGAAAAAAAGGTAGAGGTGGCAAGGGATGGCTCGGTGCTGCACACGCCGAACGCAAAAGAGGCAAAGCCTGGAAATACAATCTTTTTGACGATTGATTCGCGGCTTCAAAGAGCAGCAAATGAGTCTTTAGCGAAGGCGGTGAAGTCTTCTGGCCAGCACGACTGCGTTGCGGGTGCGGTGGTTGCGCTGAGCGTGAAGGATTTTTCGATTTTGGTGGCGGCAACCTATCCAAGCTACGATTTAGCTAAGTTGAGTGAGCCAGGGTACTATACGCAACTCACAATTGACAAGGCCAATCCGCTGTTTGATCGGGCTTTTAGAGGCTCTTTTGCACCGGGGTCAATATTCAAGCCGTTGGTGGCTTGCGGAGCGCTACAGGAAGGCGTTTTAACAACGGCAGACAAGGTCCGATGCACGGGAATTTACCATTACCCCGGGCATGACTTCACAAATAAATGCTTGGGCGTGCATGGAAACGCGGATTTGTTCTATGCAATGGCGAAGTCTTGCAACGTGTTCTTTTCGGAGGCCGGCAGGCGGTTGGGCATAGAAAAAATGGACCTATACGCCAAGCGCTTTGGGCTGGGAGTGAAGACGGGAATAGAGCTGACGGAATCTGCGGGGGTTTTGGCCGGACCAGAGCATAGCAAGGCCGTGGGGTCGCGGTGGAGTGACTTAGTGACAATTAAAGCTGCGATTGGCCAGGCGGATAATCAGTTTACACCGCTGCAGTTGGCAACGTATGTGGCGACGATTGCTAGTGGTGGTAATCGTTACCGGCCGCATTTGATCAGCAAAGTTACGGATTATCTGCGAGAGAACGTCATTATGGAAAATAGTCCGGAACACCCGGAGCTTGTGGACACTGCGGGGATCTCGGAAGAAAACTTGAATATTGTGAAAGATGCGATGCGGCAGGTTGTGCTTTCTGGTACGGCGACGAACTTTAGCAGTTATATGGTGCCGATTGCCGCCAAGACTGGTACGGCTCAAAACAGCGGCTCTGACCACACTACGTTTATTTGCTTTGCACCTTATGAAAACCCAGAAATCGCCATTGCGGTAGTGGTGGAGCATGGTGCTAAGGGTATGGTTTCCAAAATCGTTGCAAAGGACATTATGGACGCCTATTTTTCTAATAAATAAATTTTTATCCGCACTTTTAGAAAAAATGCTTGCTTTTTGGACCTTAAAAATTGTATAATTACCTTGTTGATTGTAAATTTTTGCATTATTGTTAGAAAATTATTGAAATTAGGTTTTTTATGTGATATCATGTATGTGTAAGTGATTTTATCCACTATATGTTGTGGATTTTTGAATTTTTTAAACACGGTTATTTTAGTTTGTTCATACTTTTTGGTGTGATTTATATTAGGAGTGACTTTTTTATGAATATTGCGCTTATTGCTCATGATGCGAAAAAAGAACTGATGGTTCAGTTTTGCATAGCTTATTCTGGGATTCTTAATAAACATAACTTGTGCGCGACCGGTATTACTGGAAAAGTTATTACTGAATCAACTGGCCTAAAAATTCAACGGTTTATGAGTGGCTCACAGGGCGGTATGCAACAAATTGCGGCGAGGATCACTTGTAACGAGATTGATATGTTGCTGTTTTTTAGGGACCCAATGGGAACTAACGCCATGGAAGGTAACGATATGAGCCTGCTGCGTTTATGCGATTTGCACGGAATCCCCTTGGCGACGAATATTGCAACCGCAGAAGTGCTGATACATGGGCTCGACAGGGGAGACCTAGAGTGGCGAAATATTATCAGTCCGCATAACTAGTGAATTTTATACATAATGAAATGGCCGACAAATTTGCTGTTTGTCGGTTAATTTTTGGTTATTATGAGGTTTTGAGGAGGGCTTAACGTGGATTTATTGACAAAGGCGGCTCGTGGTACGCAAGACATTTTGCCAAGAGATAGCTATAAGCGGCGGTTTGTTGAAGATATAATGCTGAAAGAGGCCGGCTTGTATGGCTTTAAGGAGATTCGAACACCGGTTTTTGAGCATACGGAACTTTTTGACCGAGGCGTTGGCGACGGTACGGACATTGTGCAGAAGGAAATGTATACGTTTAACGACAGAGGCGGACGCTCGTTAACGTTAAAGCCGGAGGGGACGGTATCGGCAGCTCGTGCAATGCTTGAGCATGGGCTTTTTAACGACGCGTTGCCTATAAAATTGACGTATATTACGCCTTGCTACAGATATGAAAAGCCGCAGGCTGGGAGGTATCGGGAGTTTTATCAGTTTGGCGTAGAGATGTTTGGCGCTGGTGCGCCGGCAGCAGACGCTGAAATTATTTGTTTGGCCAAAACTTTGTTTGACCGCCTTGGGATTTCGAATTTGACGCTGGAGATTAACTCGATTGGCTGCCCCGCTTGCAGAAAAAATTATCAAGCCGCGCTAAAGAAATATTTTTACGAGCGTAAGGACAATTTGTGCAAGACGTGTGTTGACCGTTTGGAGCGTAACCCTATGCGAATTGTCGACTGTAAAAATCCAGAATGCCAAAGTATAGCTCAAAATGCGCCGGACATTATTGACTTTTTGTGTGACGACTGCATGGCGCATTTTGGTGCAGTGCAGAAGTATTTGGATAATTCTAAAATAGAATATAAAATTAACCCAAAGATAGTCCGCGGGCTCGATTATTACACCAAAACGGTGTTTGAGTTTGTCTCGCAAGCAGATTCACAAAGAAGTTTGGTTTGTGGTGGCGGCGGTCGCTATGATGGTTTAATTGAAGAAATTGGAGGGCTTTCAATGCCGGCGGTTGGCTTTGGCGTGGGTTTGGAACGCGTACTGCTTTTGATGGAATCGCAGAAATCCAACATTACAGAGCCCAAGTCTTGTGACCTATTTATTGCGACAATCGGCGAAAAAGCTGGCTTTAAAGCTTTTAAATTAGCCAAAAAGTTGCGAGAAGCCTCCGTTTATGCAGAGCTGGACGTTGCAGAAAGAGGCCTCAAAGCCCAGCTTAAATATGCAAGCAAAATTAATGCACGGTTCTGCTTGGTGCTGGGAGAATCGGAGCTTGCAAGTGGTCAGGCAGAAGTTAAAAATATGACTACCGGCGAAAAATTTAATATAAGCCTGGATGATCAAAAGTTTGTGGAAGACTGGATTGTGCATCAAAAGGTATGAATTTACAAAAGTATTAACTGACCTTATGTAATCTGAGTAAAAAATTTAATCCAAAAAATCCTTCAATTTTTTGCTCCTGCTGGGGTGACGCAATTTTCTAAGAGCTTTAGCCTCAATCTGGCGAATGCGCTCGCGTGTTACGTTAAATTCTTTACCAACTTCCTCTAAAGTGCGAGCCTTTCCGTCATCCAACCCAAAACGCAACCGCAAAACTTTTCCTTCTCTAGGCGTCAAAGTGTAGAGAATTTTAGACAACTGCTCTTTAAGCAAAGTGTGAGAAGCAGCATCAGCCGGGGCCAAAGCATCATCATCCGGGATAAAATCGCCCAAATGACTATCTTCTTCTTCGCCAATAGGAGTCTCGAGCGAAACCGGCTCTTGAGCGACGCGCATAATGTCACGAACTTTTTCAACAGGCATGTCCAATTGCTCAGCAACCTCTTCCGGCGTAGGATCGTGACCATTAATATGCAAAAGCAGGCTCTGCGCCTTTTTGACCTTGTTAATGCTCTCAACCATATGTACAGGAATCCGAATCGTCCGGGCCTGGTCGGAAATCGCGCGAGTAATAGCCTGGCGAATCCACCAAGTAGCATAAGTCGAAAACTTAAAACCCTTGCTGTAATCGAACTTCTCAACAGCTTTAATAAGCCCCAAGTTTCCTTCCTGAATTAAATCCAAAAATTGCAAACCTCGGCCCAAATAACGCTTTGCAATGCTAACCACCAAACGAAGATTAGCCTCAATCAAACGGTTCTTAGCGCCTTCATCGCCATTAGAAAACTTTTGCGCCAAATCCAGTTCCTCTTCGGTAGACAAAAGCGGTACACGTCCAATTTCTTTCAAAAAGACCTTAACCGGGTCGTCAACCAAAAGCACCTCTGCAAAGCCAGCATCGTCGGCCACATCAGCTTTTTCGGTAGCCATCTCTTGAGTAAATTCCAGCTCGTCGGACTTAATTTCATTAAAGTCTTCAATTATCTCGACTCCAGCGGCCTCGAGCTCATCATAAAATTTCTCCAGCTGTTCTGGCTCAAAGTCAACCTCGCCCATAGCGTCAAGGATCTCCTTAGTATTAATCCGGCCCTTCGTCTTAG
Source organism: uncultured Eubacteriales bacterium (assembly GCA_948537335.1). Lineage (GTDB taxonomy): Bacteria > Bacillota > Clostridia > Oscillospirales > Acutalibacteraceae > CAG-557. Next base: position 12,766 of record CAOUJG010000003.1, on the reverse strand, counting down.
CAGCGTCAAACAAAGTCTTCATAATAAGGTCCTTGTCCTTAACTGGTGGAGTTGGCATCATTAAAACATTCCCCCTATTTTTTGTGTTCTCGCAGCAGCTGCATGTACCCGATGATTTGATCATCGCAAGCAGCGCCAATTTTATCTTCATCAAGCTTTCCGCTTTCAAACAAAATAACATTTATGTACTCAGAAACGGCGTCCCGAGAGGACATTCGCTCAGCCTCTTTTGCCAACATTGCAGCAATAGCAGAAACTTCATCGCAAGAAAAATCCAAAGTCAAATCCGTAATGCTAATAGGCCGGCCAGCCTTAAAGCGCTCTTCCAAAACAGAATAAATCTTGCGATTAAAGCTTGTACAAAAATCGCGATAAGAAAGCCGATCAAATAGGCTCCCCGCCGATTCAGGGTTATTAATAATATAGGCAATAATAGCTTCCTCAGCGGCAGCAGCACGTAAGTTATGCGATTTTTCAGCATTCAAGCGGTCATTCCTAGCAGATAAATTTTGTTGAATATTAAGAAACTGTTTTTTTTCACTACGTTTCTTAGTCCTCAAGCGCTCCTTAGCCACCTGACTCATAATCGTCTGCTTTAAAATGTCCAGCTTTTCGCTCAATTTGCTAGCGTAAATCTCCTGCTCAATCAAATCATCAAGCGAAGCCAAAATTTTAACGCAGTCCTTCAAATAGGCAATCTTAGCCTCAGAGTCAGCCAAGTTATAGCCACGAGCGGCCTTCTGCAGCCGGTACTCAATATCATTGCCAGAATTTTTAATTAATTGCGCAAAGCGAATAGCGCCGTCCTTGCCGTAAGAGCGGATAAACTCGTCCGGGTCTTTGCCATCCGGCACAGAAATAACCTTAATAAGTATACCCGTTGGCCGCAAAAGGTCAATCGCGCGGGAGGCAGCTTTTTGCCCAGCCTCGTCGGAGTCGTAGCAAATAACAACTTCCTTAGCATAGCGAGCAATAATCCGCGCCTGTTCCGCGGTCAAAGCCGTCCCCAAAGTGGCAATAGCATTCCGAAAGCCCGCCTGATGCAAAGCAATAACGTCCATATACCCCTCGACCAAGATCAAAACGCCGTCGTTATCAGCCTTAGCAAAGTTTAAAGCAAAAATATTCAAACTCTTCTTAAAAACCAAAGTATCCGAAGTATTCAGATATTTCGGCTTCAGGCCAGACATCACGCGGCCGCCAAAAGCAATAACATTGCCGCGCAAGTCAATAATAGGAAACATCACCCGGTCAAAAAAGCGAGCAGAAACGCGGTTAGCATCGCCACTGCGAGAATAAGCCAAATTCGCAGAGACTATCTCCGAGTTGCTAAACCCACAACCCCTCAAATGATTAATAAGATCATAGCGGGAGTTGGGGGAATACCCCAGCCCAAATTTCTTAATAGTTTGGTCAGAAGCGCCTCTCCGATGTAAATAATCGAGAGCACCACGGCCTTTTTCAGAGTACAAACTTTCATAAAAAAACCTCGCCGCCGCACGATTAGCCTCCAAAATGCGCATCTTAGTAAAAGCATTTTCCTGGTCACGTTGGCTACTTTCGGGCATCTTGACGCCAGCTCGTTGCGCCAAAAACTTAACAGCCTCCAAATAATCCAAATTTTCAATCTTCTCAACAAAAGTAATAATATCGCCGCCACAGCCGCAGCCAAAGCAATAAAAAGAGCTGCTCAGAGGGTAAACGTTAAAAGAAGGCGTCTTTTCGGAGTGAAAAGGGCAAAGCCCCACAAGATTCCGGCCACGCCGCCGCAGGCTAACATAGGAAGAAATCACGTCAACAATATCGTTTTTCACTTTTATTTCTTCGATAAAGCCATCAGGCAACGGCATAAAAAGACCTCCATTCTCGGTTATAATTGAGGTTACAGAACATTTAAAAAGGCAAAGAGCAAATTTTTCGAGAAAACGACAAATAAAAATGCTAAAATTAAATTAAAAGCTGTAAAATCGCTCACCCAAAACACCGCATTGTAGCTGGCCAGAGGAGACTTCGGAAACTTTCTTTGACAAAGCAGAAATATTATCCTTAATCAAATGAAAAAAAACAGTAACTCCCAAAGAAAAATCGGTGCGATCAATGACTCCACAGCAGTCTTCAATAATCTTAACAAGCTTGCCGTATTGATTATAATCGCAAATTAAGCTACAATCGCAGCACAAAAGCATTTTCACAACGCAAGCCCGCTCCAAAGCCAAGCAAGACGCCTGAGTGTATGCCCGAACAAGACCACCCGTGCCAAGCAAAACCCCACCAAAATACCGCGTAACAACAATAACCACATTTTTTAATTCGTTCTTCTTAATAACTTCCAAAATAGGTACCCCGGCTGTCCCATGGGGCTCCCCGTCATCAGAATATCTGCAAACGCTGTTCTCCCGAAGAAAGTAAGCAAAAACATTATGACGAGCATCCCAGTGCTTAGCCTTAATCCGGCTTATAAAGCTCAAAGCATCCGCTTCAGTAGTAACAGGTTCAGCGTAACCAATAAATCTGGACTTTTTTTCGATTAACTCACAAACAGAAGATTTTTCTATGGTCAAAAAGGAATCCGTCATAGTGCAAAATCTCCTTTAAACGTGATAAAACAGTAAAATTTTTGAGAAACTCACACAAAATAAAACAGCTAACAATATGTAAAACGATAAGCGGTGCATCACTGCACCGCTAAATTTTGCTAGCAAAAACTAAGCTTCTTTACTATTATTAAGACGTCTATTAAATCGATCCACGCGGCCGCCAGTGTCAACGAGCTTTTGTTTACCGGTAAAAAACGGATGACATTTCGAGCAAATCTCGACCTTAATATTCTGCTTAGTCGAAGAAGTCTCAATAACATTGCCGCACGCACAAGTAATAGTCGTTCCGCTGTAAGCAGGATGTATATCTTTGCGCAACAGAGTCACCTCTTTCTAACAAACCACACTAATGTTAATCATTATAACATAAACGCAAAGAAATTACAAGGGGGTACCCGAAATTATTTTAAAAACGCAAATAAAATTATAAAAAGTAGGGACAAAACGCGCTAAACAGCAAATTAATTGACAAACGGCAAAAATTAAGATAAAATCAAATAAGCCAGTGATATCGAGTAGAGCAGGTGGTTAAAATATGTCTCCGTAGCTCAGTAGGATAGAGCAACTGCCTCCTAAGCAGTAGGTCGGACGTTCGATTCGTCTCGGGGACGCCAAAATTTAAATATTAAAAAAGGAAAAAACGCCAAGTCTTTGTTTAAGATTTGACGCTTTTTATTATAAATTACTTTATAAAATTATATTAATAAGCAGCTGATATTGAATGTATCTCCAAGATTAATATTATCATAATTATACTCTTTATCCCAATCAGAAATAGGAAAATTGTCGGTTTCTGAGCTGCCTGCTACCTGTTTAATATTGACATCTATGCTGTTATCACTGTCAGTGCTATCATTGGAACAATCGAACAGATCTTCTTCCATTTCGCTAGAGTATTCTTTTAGAGCCTTGCAATTATTGTTTTCCAATTTTTCTGGTTCTGCAGTGTCTTCCTCTTCTTCTACTATTTCTTGCCATTTACCTGGACGAATCCACTTTTTGTCAAAATGCACATGAGGCATATTAGATGCTAAACAGATACTCAAGTTTAACAAGGGGACAAAAAATGCCAAGGCCATTACGAACGTTAAAAATTTCTTCATTAAAAATCTCTCCTAAAAATTTAGTATTTCTAATTTATATCACAATGAATTATTTTTGTAAATACACAACAATAATTATTTTCTTTTTTGCCATAAAAATATAAAGATGTTGTGAAAATGCCCAAAAAGGAGAGATTTGACCTTGGTAAAAAAGCTTTTTAATTTGAATTTAATGAGTGGGATTGTTAATTTGTTGGCGCTTTACGAGTTCTGCAAAGAAGCCGTTTTGAGCCATTAATTCGGCGAATGTGCCGTTCTCCACAATTTTGCCATCGTCTATAACGATGATTCTATCGCAGTTCTTGATGGTAGAAAGCCTGTGCGCAATAACGATCCTGGTGCTTTTCAGGGAGTCCAAGGATTCCGAAATCTGCTTTTGCGTGATGTTGTCAAGCGCGCTGGTGGCCTCGTCAAACATCAAAACGCTAGGCCTGGGCGCAATCGCTCGAGCAATCATCAAGCGCTGCTTTTGCCCGCCAGACACACCGCCGCTTCCTTCGGTGATGACCGTATGCATGGCCATCGGCATGTCTTTTATGTCAGTGTCAATTCCTGCGAGCCTTGCAGCTTCCCAAGCGTCGTCCAAAGTAAGCCACGGCGCCGAAATCACAATATTAGAAAAAATGTCGCCCTGAAAAAGCTTGCCATTCTGCATAACAGCGCCAATGTGACGCCGCAAACTCCGCAAATCCAGCGTGTTAATGTTCTGACCGTCATAGTAAATCGCGCCGTTTTTGGTCGATTCAAACCCAAGCAAAAGTCGCATTAAGGTGGACTTTCCGCATCCGGTCTTGCCAACAATGGCGATGTATTGCCCCGGATCAATCTTTAGACTAATGTTGTCAAGCACAAGAGGCCCATTTTTGCTGTATCGGAAGGAGACGTTATTCAGTTCGATCGCGCCAGCAAGGCTTGTGATTATCTTTTTATTTTCGCTAACCTCAGGTTCGGCGTCTAGTATGGGCTGAATTATCTCCACAAACGGCTTCATTTCGGCAATTTTAGTGAATAACGGCGACAAAGCTAAAATAGCTCCGCTGACGGCCGAAAAAGCCGTGTTAAACGCGATGAAATCAGCCAGACTCACGTCGGTAGTGCCTGCAATGTAATAAAGAACGATCGAACCCGACATGGAGACCGCCGTAGAGAGCACCGGCAAAACTTTTATTAATGCGGGAGGCTGATAATCGAGCTCTGCTGCGCTTTTGTAGGTGGTGGCCCATTTAGAAAATGCGCGCCGCTCGGCACCAGAGAGCTTTATTTTTTGCACGCCGGAAAACAGCGAGTAAATAAGCGAATTTAGGCTAATTCGGGAATTATTTTTCTTTCGGTTAAGAGAAATCAACCTAAAAGTGCCGATGACGTCTAGCCCCAGCTGAATCAAGATGAACAAAATTGCTGGAATAACCAGCGCGGATGCGTATTGGTTCATCTGAAAAATGTACACAAACGAGCACAAGGCAGAAAGCCCCACGCCGAAAAAGAGGCTGCTAATCATAAGCGCGATCTGCTGCATGCCCTCTACGCGGGCGGACAAATCGCCAGAATTGTACTTAGAAAAAAAGCTCGCCGGCAAAGACATAATCCGGCTCATTGTGGCGGCCTGGACAGAAACATTCATCTTCATGCCGATGCGCGCCGAAACCAGCTGATTCGCGATTTTTATCAAAACCTGAGATAAAGTCATGCCAACAAGCAAAGCCGCAAAAGGCAACAGCAAACTCACCTTGCCAACGGGGATGATGCCGCCGTACAGCAGCTTGTTGACGAAGGGGAGGATCATTCCGATTAGTTGAACGACCAGCGAAATAAACACTATGTATAATACGTCGGCGTGGCTGAGGGCAGATATAATGTAGCGGCCGATGTCCGTAAGAGTCAACTTTCGCAGCGGAAAGGGCTTATAAAAGCAGAATGCGCTTTCTTCTAGGAGATCCTTTGTCTTGTCAGAAATTTTCACACGGCGCCCCGACTCATAGTCAAAAAAGCTGTACCCCTTTGCCGCGTCCGGAATAAGCGCAACAGTGTCGCCGGACTTAGTCTGGCCAATAAAAGCTCCCACCGCATTCTTCCACCATTTGCCCTTTAACTCAACCGCACGGCGCATGATTCCGGTTGGACGCAACATATATTCAAGCTGCTCGTTCATGTCGTCAAGCCGGTTTGGCAGCTCGATGATTTTCGCATTGTAGAATTTTAGTACTTCTTCAATGGCGTTCTGCGTTTTTTTGCGGTCGTTGTTGATAGCCCTGACAATGGCCGATTCGCCCAAAACCACGGACGAAAGTTCCACAAAAGAATTTTCAAAATCCTCTTTATCCTTTTTCATGCGGTTTTTCAACTGCTCGCTAAACCAACTCAAAAAAAGCACCTCTTTTCTACGTTTACTTTGGCTTGACTACGCCACTTATCCGGCTACTCGGTGGTAATCAGCTGAGTGTAAATGCCACCTTTAGCAAATAGCTCGTCGTGAGTGCCGCGCTCGATGACTTGGCCTTTCTCGAGGACGATAATCTCGTCGCAGTCGCGGATGGTAGACAGCCGATGTGCCACAATGATACAAGTGACGCCCCTGTCGGTAATCGACTTTATGACTTCGTGCTCCGTTCTGGCGTCCAAAGCAGATGTAGCTTCATCCAGGATGATTATAGTTGGGTCCTTAGCCAGAGTCCGAGCAATCTCCAAGCGCTGACGCTGTCCGCCAGAGAAATTTTTGCCGCTCTCCAAAACAGTATGGCTGTATCCGCCGTCCTTAAGCATGATATCCTCGTGAATATGTGCGTCTTTGGCCGCCACAACCATTTTCGTCTCGTCGATGGACTTGTCCCACATCTTGATGTTATCGGCGATCGTGTCCTCAAACAGGATAATATCTTGGTCCACAACGGCCACAGAGCTAGTAAAAATCTCGCGGTTTATCTTGGAAGCATCGACGCCGTCGAAGGTTATCTCGCCCGACCAAGGCCGATACAGGCCAGAAATAAGCTTCGCAAGCGTAGATTTGCCGCAACCCGAGGCCCCAACGAAAGCCACAGTAGAGCCAGGCTTCAAGGTCAAGTTAAAATCTTTAATCAACGGCTCACCAAGAGGTTTGTAGCCAAACGTGATGTTCCGCATCTGCATTTCGCCCGTCAATTTGGTATATTCGGCGGCCTCGTCAAAATTTATGTCGTCGTAACTCACGTCGGGCTCGTAGTTCATAACGTCCTCAATGCGCTCCATGTCGGTGCGCATCTCCTGAATCTGCTGACCAATTCCGCGAAAGGACTCAAGCGGCTCAATAAACTTGCTCAAGTATCCCTGAAACATAATCAAAACGCCGGCCGTAAAGCCATTCTTACCCTGCATAATAAACATGGCACCGATCAGTAAGACCGCCATGTTGGCCAGACCCTGAACAATCTCCGGCACAGCGCCGATGTATTCGTTGAGCTTAGAGAACCGCACAATAGAGGAGTTCACCGAAGCCTGATACCCCGACCATTTCTCAAAAAAACCGTTCTCAGCGCCGGCAGATTTAATAGTTTCAATCATCTCGATACCCGAAACAGTAGAAGAGGCGAGCTTGCCAGCGTCTCGAAGCTGCGCCCGCGTGATGTTAACGCGCTTTTGAGAGATATAATTCGCCAAAAACATGTTGATAATAACGGCGCTGAGCCCCAAAAGAGTGAGCGGCCAGCTGATGTTTATAACCATAAAAAAGTAAAATATCAGCATGATGGCGTTTAAAAAGATCGGGGCAAGGCTCTGGATCAAGACTTCGGCGATTTTCTCGTTAGAGGCTTGCCTCATGGCGATGTCTCCGATTTGTCGTTGAGAGAAAAAGTGCATAGGCAAGCGCAAAACATGCCACATGAACATGGAATTTGCGACGATGGCGAGCTTCCCTTTTATTTTTAGCATGTAGACGATGTTTATGAGCTGGACGATTATCTGAAAAAAAACAAGCGCAGCCATGGAAAAAAGCACGGGCATCAGCCATTCGGGGTTCTCTTTAGATAAAATTTTGTCCATAAAAATCCTAGTAAAAACCGGATTAATAATCCCAATAAAAGTGCCCAAAAGCCCTGTCAAAACGACAAAAACAAACGGAACAAGCGTGCCGCGAAGCCGATTTCTTGCAAAAGACAAAACGCTCTTCTTCTTGCCACCGGGCACGAAAGCATCGGTCTTTTCAAAACACACGATGATTCCGGTAAAAGCGCGGTCAAAATCCTCAATAGAAACCTCCACAGTGCCCCTCGCAGGGTCATTTATAACCGCCTTGTTCTTTTTAAACCCGTTCAGAACCACAAAATGATTGAAGTTCCAGTGAATAATCGCTGGGAAACTCAAGGTTTTAACGTCATCCAGGCCGCACCTATAAGCGCTAACCTCCAGCCCATAGGCGTTTGCAGCGTCAGACATATCCTTCAAGTTGCTACCATCGCGAGAGACACCGCAGTCCACACGAACCTTCTCAAGAGGTAGCCATTTGCCATGGTAAGCCAAGATCATCGCAAGGCATGCCGCACCGCACTCCAAAGCCTCCATCTGCATGATTACAGGCACCTTCTCTACAGTACTCCGTTTAAACACGGCCAAATCGCCCCCTCTAGCGCTATTTTAGTTCGACTTGTTAAACAAAAATTCAACCGGTGTGTACGATTCCGTAATGATGTCCACCTTGCAGAGGCTGTCCACCCTAGCAAAAGCGTCATCGCCGACCTCACCGTTGGCCCAAACGTACGAGCCGTCCGCGGTTTTGCCAACCTTTATTAAAACCTGCACACCGTATTCGGCCTCCAGAATACTGTCCGCAACGAACTCACTCGAGTAAACGTCCAAAATGTCGGCCTGACGGACCGGCACAGAGGAGACCTTAACAACCTTCCCCTCAATATAGGAGCTCATCGGCTTAGAGCGGTCGTAAATGCGCACAGGCATGCCCTCGGCGATTTTCGAGGCATAGTTCGCGTCAACGTAGCAGACAACTGAACTCACGGCGTTGCGATCATGAGGGCTACTCTGAAAAGCGCCGGTGCAAGAGACTTCCGAGGTGATGTTCCCGTTAAAAGCCCAGACAGAAAACGAAGTCGCCAAAATAACCAAAGCGCCGATAATCAGCCAAACGCTGGGGTTCGAGACCTTGATATAGTCGTTAAGCTGGTCGGGCGACGAAATGCGATCCAGACTCTTCTTTCTAAACAGGCTGTCATTCATGCGGTGAACCTCGCTTTCTTCCAGGCACAGAGCCAAACCGGCTCAAAAATAAAACTCAAGATTAATCTTTAATAAATAAATAATCGAGATGATTATACTATAATTTGTGCAAAATATCAACACAAAATGAAAAATAAACTGCAAAAATTTTCACAAAATTGAACGAGCAACATAAACAGTGGAATTTCTAAAAAAGAAAAAAGCCGAAAACGCGATTGTGCAGGGCGTTTGGGGCGCTGACAGATTATTCTGGATTTTTTAAAATAAATAAATTATAATAGTTTTAAAGGGCCAGGTGCCGGCGATAAATGTGCATAGGTACCAGAATTTTTGAAAATTTTGAAATCGACTTAAATTTTTGTAGAGATTAACGATTTATTGGGATGTGTGAGAATGAACGACACGTATGGATACGACTTTTTTAAAACGGACTGCGGCGCGGATTATAAGGACGAGAGCCACTGGAAGCCGTTTTTTGGGAAGATCGCGCAAAATATAGTGGATAAATTTAACCCCAAAACGGTGCTGGACGCGGGCTGCGCAATGGGATATTTGGTGGAAGCGCTGAGGGAGCGTGGGGTAGAGGCCTATGGTTTTGATGCCTCTGAGTATGCGATATCGAACGCGGTGGAGGGGATTAGGCCGTACTGTTTTGTGCATTCGATAACGGAAAAGCTGCCCGACAACGTGCCGCGGAGGTTTGACTTGGTTATCACGATAGAGGTGATGGAGCATTTGTTTCCGGCGGATGGGGAAAAGGCGATCGCCAACCTGTGCCGGTACAGCGACACGATAATATTTACCTCCACGCCCTCGGACATCGAGAACATGACGCATTTAAACGTCCAGCAGGCGGAGTATTGGTGCAAGGAGTTTGCTAAAAATTCGTTTTTTAAGGATCACGTCCAGAAGGTAGATTTTATCTGCGATTGGGCCATGCTGTTTCGCAAAAAAGAGAATTTTGCAAACGTCATTTTTGACTACGAAATGTATGATAGAATCGAGAAGATGAAGCTCAACAAGTTGGAGGCCGAGTGCACAAAAAACGCGGGCAAAATAAAGGAGCTAGAGGCGCGGGGCTTGGACGAAAAATTAAGATATAAGCAGGTGGCGGAGGAGCACGCGTCGCTAAAGAAGGCCTATTTGGAGCTAAGTGAGAAGTGCGAGCGCGATGAATGCTTGATAGTTGACTTGAATCGGCAGTATAACGAGATTGCAAATGCGCGGTGGTGGCGGGTCACGAAGCCGTTTAGAGTACTCTGCAGTCAGTTGAGGCGGGTAGTAAAAAAAACAATGCGGCTGGGGACTGGGAGAAATCGGCCAATTTCAAAAAAAGAATTAAAAAAGCAGCGCGAAACTGTGTTTGAAAAAGCTGTGAAGTTTAGCATTCTCGTGCCGCTTTATAACACGCCAAAAAATTTTTTGGAGGCGATGATAAGATCTGTAAAAGCCCAAACTTACGACAATTGGGAGCTGTGCCTTGCCGACGGAAGCGACCTCGAGCACGAGTATGTGGGAAAGATTTGCAATCAGTACGCCCTTGCCGACAACAGAATAAAGTATAGAAAGTTGGAGAAAAATTTAGGGATATCCGAAAACACGAACGAGTGCGCCAAAATGGCAACCGGAGGTTACTTTGCGTTGCTGGATCACGATGATATGCTGCATCCGAGCGCTCTGTTTGAGGTTGCCAAGACGATAAACGAGAAGGATGCGGATTTCATCTACACAGACGAAACGAAATTTAAGATATCGACAAAATATACGTTTGGACCGCATTACAAGCCGGATTTTGCAATTGACAATTTGCGGGCCTATAATTACATCTGCCATTTTACGGCGTTTAAAAGGGTTTTGTTGAGAGATGAAGACCTGTTTAGACCCGAGTTTGACGGCTCTCAGGATCACGACTTGGTTTTGAGATTAACCGAAAAAGCGAAGAATATCGTCCATATTCCAAAGGTGCTGTATTATTGGCGCGTGCATAAGGGCTCGGTGGCTTCGGACATTGGCGCGAAGCCCAGCGCAGTTATGGCTGGAATCAAAGCGGTAGCGGAGTCGATGAAAAGAAACAACCTCGAAGCTCGGGTGGAAAGCTTAGCAATCCACCCAACTGTGTACAGAATAAAATATAAGATTATCGGAAACCCTCTGATTTCGATATTGATTCCGAACAAAGACCACGCGGAGGTGCTCTATAAGTGCATCAATTCTATATTTGAGAAGTCCTCGTACAAAAATTTTGAGATTATCATTATAGAAAATAATAGTAAGGAGCCCGAAACATTCAGCTATTATGAGACGCTAAGAGGTCGCAGCAACATAAAAATTATTGAATATGAAGCGGACGGCAAGTTTAACTATTCTGCCATAAATAACTTTGGAATCCGGTTCGCCGCGGGCGAGCATTTGCTATTTTTGAATAACGATACATCTGTGATTAGCGGAGACTGGATTGAAGAGATGCTGATGTACTCTCAACGAAAAGACGTGGGAGCAGTGGGCGCAAAGCTATATTACCCCGATGACACGATTCAACACGCTGGCGTGATTGTGGGACTGGGCGGAGTTGCGGGGCATGCATACTGCGGATTTAAGAAAACGGCCCCAGGCTACATGGTGAGGCTACATTTTGCGCAGGAGTATAGCGCTGTGACGGGGGCTTGCTTGATGACGAAGAAAAGCATATTTGAAGAAGTTGGTGGTTTCGACGAAAAATTGTTTGAGGTAGCCTTTAACGACGTGGATCTATGCATGAAAATTCGAAAAAAAGGCTATAAAGTAATCTGGACGCCTTACGCAGAGCTGTATCATTATGAGTCAAAAAGCCGAGGCTATGAGGATACGCTAGAAAAGAAGCAACGCTTTAAAAGAGAAGTGCTTAATTTTAAAAGCCGGTGGGCAAAGGAGCTAGGGCAGGGCGACCCGTTCTATAACCCCAATTTAACGCTAGACAGAAACGATTTTTCTTTAAAATAAAAAACTTATTCGCAAGTTGAAAATTTATGAACAAGAAAACAAAAACACCCTTTTGTTTGTTCAAAAGGGTGCTAATTTGTGTTTTGCCATAATTAAAAAGAGCTATATGTAAAATTTTATTCAACATTTTTCTGCCCTTTATTTGGACAGACAACAAAATACTTAGCTTTGCTGTTACGATTTGAACCGGTGCCACTTTTTTCGCTGCTTTCTAAATTAGACAATTACTTTTTTCTTCTTGAATTTTATTTCTAAGTTGCCTTTCTGCCTCAACGTCTTTATCGGTAAAGACACCTCTTTATGTAACTTTTCTGCTTGCTTTTCAGTGTAAATAAGTGTTCCTAAAGGCTTAAAAAGTTGTCTAACCTGATCTTTATTGAGTTCGACAACTCCTGGCCAATCTTCAATTTGACAATTATCCGAATCAGATGGCAACGAAGCTTGTGCGTAGTTAGTTAAACTAAATATAGATGAAAACAAAATCACAAAACTCACCAAAATTGTTTTTAACGAATTTTATTCATAAAAAAGCCTCACTTTATTTTAAAATAATAACTATTAATTTCCTTTAAAACCACTGCTCAGGGTTTAAAAAACTAATAAAACAACTTATACTTAGAGTTTAAAAAATCAATCGGTAAACTGGCACCACTTTTACCAAAGGGATAAAGTATACGAAAAAACGTATTAAAGAGAAATTTTTTGCTTATAGAATTATGTTGTTTTACTTGGTCATATACCTCTAAGACTATGTTCTTTTTTTCATCATCTGTACGGTAAAGGCCTTCTTGACTTAAGTATTCATCTAAAATGGTTAATATAGATTCAGTTGTTGTTGGAACCTCGCTATAGTTACTAAGAGACGCATATACCTTTTGCATTGAA
>CAOUJG010000002.1 GCA_948537335.1 uncultured Eubacteriales bacterium | reverse complement strand
ACTTAAGAGCAAAAATGAAAAATTAAAAAAGAAAGTCGAAGAATCATCCACTGATTCTAATGCTATTGTCACTGCTGCTGACAAAATTATTAATGCTTACTTTTGGGATAAGTATGGGCCAGCTCTTTTTGCTGGTGGGTTTTTAACTGCTTCTTTCGCAATAGCAATTCTGGCTTTCATTTTTGATAAATATTAAAAATATTCATTTTTTGAATGTTTCACTGCTTATTCGCATAAATTTAACTAAAAACATGCAGGTGAAAAAATTGGCTGAGGTTATTAATTTTGCTGAGAAAACAAACGATTTCGTTAATTCTATTGTGTGGGGCCCTTTGATGCTGTCTTTGGTTATGCTTGTTGGCCTTCTGTTTAGCGTCCGGCTGAGGTTTTTTCAGGTTTCTCGGTGCAAATTATGGCTTAGGCACACATTTGGAAACTTCTTTTCTCACAAATCTAACGATAAAAAAGGCAGTATTACGCCGTTTCAAGCGGTGAGTACTGCTCTTGCTAGTGCTGTGGGCACTGGAAATATCGTTGGTGTTGCTACTGCGATTACTTTGGGCGGCGCGGGCGCTGTGTTTTGGATGTGGCTGGCTGCTATTTTCGGCATGATGACTAGCTTTGCTGAGAACGTTCTCGGCGTGAAATATCGAAAAGTTAATGCAAATGGCCAGAACTACGGCGGACCTATGTATTATATTGAAAATGGTCTTGGCGTCCGGTGGTTGGCTAGGTTCTTTGCTGTTGCTTGTATTTTGGCTTCTTTCGGTATTGGAAATATGGCTCAGGTTAATTCTATTGCAGCTTCTGTTAAGAGTAGTTTTCGGATTCCTCCCGCTATTACTGGCGTTGTGCTTGCTGTGATTATTAGTTTTATCATTTTTGGCGGGATTCGCACCATTTCTAGGGTTAGCGAGCGGATTGTTCCTTTTATGGCTCTATTTTATATTGTGGGCGGCTTGGTTGTCATTATTACTCACATTCAGAACCTTCCGGGCGCCATTTTTAGCATATTTTCGGGCGCTTTCGACTTTAGATCTGTTACTGGCGGCATTACTGGGTTTGTGGCTGCTTCGGCTATTAAGCATGGCATTGCTCGTGGTGTGTTTTCTAACGAGGCGGGGCTTGGCAGCTCCCCCATTGTGCATGCTGCTAGCAGCGAGTGTGAACCTGTTATTCAGGGAATGTGGGGGATTTTTCAGGTTTTTGTCGATACGATTTTGATATGCAGCGTTACGGCCCTTTGCATCTTGACTTCGGGCGTTTTGCCTACTGCGCAGGACGGAGCTTTACTCAGTGTGCAGGCTTTTAGCACTACTTTTGGCGGCGCGGGCGAGATTTTTGTTACCATATCTATAACGCTGTTCGCCTTTGCCACGGTGATCGGCTGGTCTTACTACGGTGAACAATGCATTGGGTATTTGTCCGGCGAGCATTTTAGCCGAAATGTTTTGATTTATAAGGCTTTGCAGGTGCTTTTTATTTTATTTGCGGCTGTTATGAAGATTGACCTGGTTTGGAGCATTTCCGACACTTTTAACGGTCTTATGGCTTTGCCGAACCTGATTGCACTTTTGTTTTTGTCCGGCCAGGTGGTTAAAGAATACCGCCGTTACTTGCGTGATAATTAGTTTTATGTGAAAATTTATGTTGTTTGATTGCTTTTTGCGAATTTGCAAAATGAATTCATGCAGCATTTTTCGCACTGCGGTTTTTGCGCTTTGCAGACGGCTCTGCCGTGCAGGACTAATCTGTGGCAAAAGTCGTTCGATTCTTCCTTGGGCAAGGCTTGTCTGAGGATTTTTTCTATTTTTTCGGGATTTTTTAAGTCGTGAAACCCTAGCCTTCTGGTTATTCTTATGCAATGGGTGTCTACCACTACGGCGGGCTTTTTGAAGATATCCCCTACTATTAGGTTAGCTGTTTTTCGCCCTACGCCGGGCAACTTTACTAGCTCTTCTATTGAAGACGGCACCGTGGCGCCGAATTTCTCTATTAGCATTTTGCACATGTTTACTATGTCTTTGGCTTTGGCGTGATAGAATCCGCACGACTTTATCAGCTTTTCTACCTCTTCGGGCTGCGCTTTTGCAAAGTCGTACACGGTTTTGAATTTTTTGAACAGCTGTGGCGTCACCATGTTTACCCGCGCGTCGGTGCACTGGGCTGCCAGCCGCGTGGAGATTAACAGTTGCAGTGGGTCTATGTAATTTAGCGAGCACTCCGCTTTGGGGTACTCCTTTTTTAGCGCTGGGACCGCCAGTTGAGCTAATTTTTCGTTCGTCAAAAAAAGGCCTCCTTTTTTGCTTTTACGTTCATAATTTTAACTCAAAAGTGGATATTCGTAAAGTTGGCGGCTTTTTTATTTTTCTTAATTTCTTTATGCGAAAAAATCGCCTCGTCACACAAATGTAACTTTTTTCGATCTGAATTATTACAAAAAAATTTGAGATTTTTATTTTTTAGAAAAAATTTTTTAAAAATTTTCAGGCCTCATCGGTGCCCGGTAAATCGAGATTTGTTCTTTTATTTTGTTACTTTTGAAAATGTTTTTGATACATTTTTTTAATTTTTTTGAAAAAAGTATTTACAAATGATTTTAAATGTGTTATATTAATAATCGAGATTGATTTTACCTTTTTCATTCTCATAAATTCCTTTTCTTTAATATAAGTGCTCTTTATGGGCACTTATTTTTTTGTTTTAGAAAATTCCTCGGCTGCGCCCCATTTTTATGCGGTTTTTGCTTATGATTATTTTTCATTTTACGCTCCCTTTGTGCATATAACAGCTTTAGGGAGGTTTTTTATGTTTATATTTTCTTTTAAGACATCTCGGCGGAGGCTCTTTACTCTGGGGATTTTGGCTGTTGCTTTTGTGATTATTTTGGCTGCGTTTTTTGCTTTGGTTCGATCTGGCAGCCGGGAGGCCGTTTGTCCTTTGGGGAAGTACAAGTTGAGTGCTCGGGATAATGCCGAACGCGTCGAGTTTTTGAAGCAATTTGGGTGGGAGGTTTCTCCGGAGCCTACCGAGATTTCTACGGTTACGATTCCGGCCGAATTTAATTCTACATACGAAAAATACAACGACATTCAGCGTGATCAGGGCCTGGATCTTTCTCGATATCAGGAGAAAACCTGCACCCGCTACACTTATCAGATTTTGAATTACAAGGATGCCTCTCAAGGCGTGCGCGCGAACATCTTGGTACTTAACGGCAAGGTCATTGGCGGCGACGTTTCTTCTGTGCTTTTAAATGGCTTTATTCATGGGTTTTGCAATCCGGATAAAATCCACGTTTAAGCAAATTCACGAACTTTAATTACAAATACGACTTACAGTAATGGCGCGCGAACATCTTGGTACCAAGCGACCCGGTCATTGGCGGCGACGTTTCTTCTGTGCTTTTAAACGGCTTTATTCATGGGTTTTGCAAGTCGGACAAGATTCACGATTAATATAACGTCCTGCACGGGTGGATTTTTGATATAATATTTTGTGTTTATTGTAATTTTTGTAAAATTAATTTTGCTTTTTTTATGATTAATTCCTTTTTTGCATCAACTGTTATAATTTGGTTCCTTGTTTTTTGGGCAACAACTAATCTTGTTCTTAAAATTTTTATTTAAGTTTTGGATTTTGTTGTTGCTTTTAAATTTTTTGCTCTATATTTGGGTTGTATGTGCAATGTGCCGGCTTTTGTTCGCTTTTTTATATCATCTTTTTTGCCAAAATATTTCTGCAAAATTAAGCTATCTTTTCACAGTTTATCCCGTTTTGTAAAAATGATTACCTTATATCTATAAAATAAACAAATTTTTTTGATAAAATAGTTGCAATATCCTTAATATTTATGTAAAATATAGTTACGTTTATTTTTATTATTAAACTATTTGTAAAATTTTCATTTTAGCAACGTTCAAAATTCAAACAGTAAGGAGTTTTTTTATGTCTAACAGGTTATTTCAAGGGATTGTTCATCAAATGCACGATGCTATTGGAAGGACTATTGGGGTTATTGATGAATCTTCGGTAGTTGTTGCTTGTAGCGACTTGGATAAAATTGGCGAAGTTAGAGGAAATATTACTTCGGACTTTTTTAAGCCTGCTTCCACTTTTATTATTAACGGTTATACTTATAAGTCACTTGAAAGCAAAAATAGCTCTGAGTACGCTGTTTTTGTTAAGGGAGACGATGAAGCTGCTCAACGCTATGTTTCTATTTTGTCCATATCTTTTGGAAATATTAAAGAATTTTACGACGAAAAATATGACCGCAGCAACTTTATTAAAAACGTTATTTTGGACAACATTTTGCCCGGTGATATTTATATTAAGGCTCGCGAACTTCACTTTAATGTTGAGGCTACTCGGGTTTGCATGTTGGTTAAAATTCACTCTAAGTCGGATGTTTCTGCTTATGAAGTTTTACAAAACCTTTTTCCCGACAAGAACAAAGACTTTATTATTAACTTGAATGAGTCGGATATTGCTGTTATTAAAGAGGTTAAAGAGGGCATTGAGCGCGAGGATCTTGAACAGTTGGCTCAATCTATTGTTGACACTTTGACTAGCGAATTTTATATTCACTGCTCGGTGGGTATTGGCAGCACGGTTTCTAATATTAAGGGCTTGGCTTCTTCTTTTAAAGAGTCGCAGATTGCTATTGAAGTTGGCAAGGTTTTTGATACTGAGAAGGTTATTATTAGCTACGACAACTTGGGTGTGGCTCGGCTTGTTTATCAATTGCCTACCACTTTGTGCGAGATGTTTTTGAAGGAAGTCTTTAAGCGCGGGTCTATTGACAGTTTGGATCAGGAGACTTTGTTTACTATTCAACGCTTTTTTGAGAATAATTTGAATGTTTCGGAGACTTCGCGTAAGCTGTTTGTTCACCGCAATACTTTGGTTTATCGGTTGGAGAAGATTAAAAAGCTTACTGGGCTCGATTTGCGCGAGTTTGAAGATGCTATTGTTTTTAAAGTCGCTTTGATGGTTAAGAAGTATTTATCTTCTAATCCGGTTAAGTATTGATTTTTGAGTTTGGGTTTAAAGTTTTAATTTTAGACTGTTTAAGGATTGATTTTGAAGGTTTATTTTAGTTTTAGATGATAATTATAGACTATTTATTATTTGGCTAAATTGGGCGTTTATATGCGTTTTTTGGTTAATGATGAAAAAGGAAGAAAGTTGGCAAATTAAAAGGAGTATTAAAAACCATGATAGAGTTTAGGAATGTATCAAAAGTTTATGCTAATGGTACTAGTGCTCTTAAAAATATAAATTTACATATTAAAAAGGGTGAATTTGTATTTATTGTTGGTTCTTCTGGTTCGGGTAAGAGTACTTTCTTGAAACTCATTATGCACGAAGAACTGCCCTCGCGGGGCACTATATACCTTGATGGAATAAATATTTCTCAGATTACTAAGCGAGAAGTCCCTTATATTCGCCGAAAAATGGGCATCGTTTTTCAGGACTTTCGGCTGATTGACAAGATGACTGTTTTTGATAACGTTGCTTTTGCTATGCGCGTTACTGGGGCTTCGGAGCGGGACGTTAAAAAACGCGTTCCTTACATATTGAATTTGGTGGATTTACAGAATAAGGCTAATCGGCGCCCGGCTGAGCTTTCTGGCGGAGAACAACAGAGAGTCAGCTTGGCGCGCGCTCTTGTTAATAATCCTTCTATTATTATTGCGGACGAGCCTACTGGAAATATTGATCCGGAGATGTCTTATGAGATTGTTGAGCTTTTGACTGAGATTAATAAGCGCGGAACTACTGTTTTGATGGTTACGCATGAGCATGATTTGGTTCAGCGGTTTGGCAAGAGAGTTATTGAAATTAACTGCGGTAAGATTATTTCTGATAGCAAGAATCCGGAGGTGCGCCATGAGAGCTAGTTCTTTGAAGTATTTGTTGACTGAAGGGTTTCGGAATGTTTGGAAAAACTGGATGATGTCGGTGGCTTCTATTGGCGTTTTGGTTTTGTGCCTTTTGCTGACTGGTGCTGCTGCTTTGTTTTCTATGAATATTAGCAATGCTTTGCGGTCTATTGAGTCGCAGAACAGCATTACTGTTTATTTGAATGACGATGTTGAGACTGGCCCTGCTTTGGAGATTGGCGAGAAAATTAAAGTTTTGGATAATATTGCGGGGTGCAAGTTTTACTCTAAGGAAGAGGCTGTTGAGAAGTTTAAGGACGAGCTGGGGCCTATTTTTGATGGGATTAAGGATAATAACCCTTTTCCTCACGCTTTTCATGTTACTTTGGCGGATATTTCTAAGTATCACGAGACTGTTGACGTGATTAAACAGATTGACGGTATTGACAGTGTTGTTAATCGCAGCGAGCTTTTTGAGAAGTTGACTAAGTTTGACCGGTTGATTTCTATTAGCGGCGTTTTTATTGTTATTGTTTTGGGCCTTGTTTCTTTATTTATATTGTCTAACACCATTCGGCTTACTATGTATAGCCGCCGGTTTGAGATTAGCATTATGAAGTCGGTTGGCGCTACCGACTGGTTTGTGCGGCTGCCTTTTATTGTTGAGGGCATTATTATTGGCATTATTTCTGCTATTATTTCTGCTACTATTTTGAAGCTTTTATATGACGTTTTGATTGGCTATGTTAATCGGATGATTCCTTTTTCGCATATTCCTTTTGGAAGCGTCTCTTTGCCTATATTCTTTGCTTTTATTGCCGCTGGTATCGCTTTTGGATTGATTGGTGGTCTTATTTCTATTAGCAAGTACCTCAAGCGGGAGGGAGGAGAGATTCTTGGCTGGTAAGAAAATTTTTTGCGTATTTTTTATATGTATAACTTTTTTCTTTGCCATTTTTTGTTATAATAATATCTCTCACAATTTTACTGTTTATTCTTCTCTTATTGATCAGCACCGTCAGAATCGCGATCGCATACGGTCTAAAAAGAATAATCTTAAGAAAACTCTTGCCGAAACTCAAAAAAAAGTCAACGAAAAGCGCCACCAGTTCGACTCTGTTAATAGCAAGATTATGAGTGTAAAAGAGCGGAAGCTTAAGATAAACAAGCGTGTTGACGATTTGCGGCAACAAATTGAGCAGGTTAAGCGTGATATTGATACTAAGGAACACGAAATTGCCGAAAATACTGAGATTCTTAAGCGGAGGTTGGCGGCTATTTATAAGGCTGGCGAGGTTCAGCTGATTGATTTGGTTTTTAACGCCAAAACTTTTGAGGAGCTCATTGATAAGGCTGAGATTATTACTAAGGTTAGCGACCACGATAATCGGCTTTTGAACGCTTTGAAGGACGATATTCACTCTTTGGAAGACATGAAGGCTGGTTTGACCAGTCAGGAGGCTTCTTTGGTTGCTGAGACTAACTCTTTAAACGAAGTTGAGGCGCAATTACGTGAGCTTTTGAGTCAGAATGAGGCTCTTTTGAAACAGCTTGAAAGCGATAAGAGTCGCATTCAGTCTGAGATTTACGATGCTGACGTGGAGATGCGGCAAATTCAAAATGCTATTGATATGGAAGTTGCTCGGCTACAGCGAAGTCGCGGAGGCAACCCTCTTGCTTTAGCTAGCTTGGCCGATTTTTCTCGCTCTAACTGGTTTTGGCCTGTGCCTGGCTTTACTCGTCGGTCCTCTGAATATTTGGAGCGCCGCGGCCATGTGTATCACAAGGGTATTGATATTGCTGGGTCTGCTGGCCGCAGCATCTATGGCGCTACTGTTGTTGCTGTTGATGACGGTGTTGTTTTTGCGGCGTTTCGCGGGTGTCCGCATGACTATGGTAAGCTTCGCAGCTGCGGTTGTGGCGGTGGGTATGGCAATTATGTTATGATCCGGCACACTTACATGGTTAACGGTAAGATTGTGATAAAAGTTTCGATTTATGGGCATTTGGCGCGTGTTTGCGTTTCTTCTGGGCAGACTGTTGCGAAGGGACAAAAAATCGGCGAGGTTGGCTCTACTGGCCACTCTAGTGGGCCGCACTTGCACTTTCAGACAAAGTTTAACGGCGTTGACTATAACCCACTGAATGAAAACTACTTACATTATTGATTCGATATTTTTATTTTAAATTTGTTTTGGTAAAAAATTTTTAGGTTGATTTCTTCATTTTTTACATCGTTGTGGCTTGGTTGCCGCTTGTTTGCTGGCTTCTCCAAAATTTGAGAGTTTTTACAAAATCATCTTGACACACTTGAGCAACTAAATTATAATTGGTATGTTGTTCAGAAATAATTTTAATTAAAAAGGTGGTTTGTGTGAAAATGACCAAACAAGTTTTACTTACTGATGAAGGACTTAAAAAGTTGGAAGCTGAACTCGACGAATTGAAGACTGTTAAACGTAAGGAAATTGCCGAAAAAATAAAGGTCGCTTTGTCTTTTGGCGATTTATCGGAAAATAGCGAATACGACGAGGCCAAGAATGAACAGGCTATTGTTGAGGCTCGCATCGCTTCTATCGAAAATACGCTTAAAAATGTTAAAGTTATTAACGAGGATGAGCTTTCTACTGAAATTATTCACGTTGGTTCTAAGGTTAAGGTCCGTGATGCCGGCTTTGATGACGTTTGCGATTACAAGATCGTCGGTTCTAGCGAGGCGGATCCTGTTAACGGTCGTATTTCGGATGAGTCGCCTGTTGGGAAGGCTCTTGTTGGGCATCGAGTTGGCGACGTTGTTGAGGTCGAGACCCCGGCTGGGGTCACTTCGTTTGAGGTTTTAGAGATATCTAAATAGAAATAGGCGCGAATATTGGCGCGAACATTATTTTAAACTTTTGGGCAGGTGAATTTTTTATTCTTTCTGCCCGTCTTTTTAAATTTTGAGGAGCTATTAAAATGAATGATGAAAATTCTAGCACTTTGCCTGGTGCTGCTGAACCGGACGTTAAGGAACTTTTGAAGATTCGGCGCGATAAACTGCGCTCTCTTCAGCAGGATAATATGGATCCTTTTGAGATTACCGTTTGCTCGCGAAATGCTTATAATGCAGAGATTGTTGAGAATTTCGACACTTTTGAGGGGAAGGATGTTTGCATTGCGGGTCGGATTATGAGCTGGCGCGACATGGGCAAGGCTTGCTTTATGGATGTGCACGATTGCAGCGGGCGGATGCAGGTTTATATTAAGACTGACGATGTTGGCGAGGCCGTTTATCGCGGGCTTGACAGGTGGGATATTGGCGATATCATTTGCGTTGAGGGCTTTGTTTTTAAGACCCGCCGCGGTGAGATCTCTGTTCATGCCAAGGTTTTGACTTTGCTTTCTAAGTCTTTATTGCCTTTGCCAGATAAATTCCACGGTTTGAAGGATACTGACTTGCGCTATCGCCAGCGGTACGTCGATTTGATTGTTAATCCGGAGGTTAAGGACACCTTTGTTAAGCGCAGCACCATTATTCGCACTATTCGCAAGTACCTTGACGAGCTTGGCTTTATTGAGGTCGAGACGCCTATTCTTAACACTATTGCTGGCGGCGCGGCGGCTCGTCCTTTTATTACACATCACAACACGCTCGATTTGGACTTGTTTTTGCGCATTGCGCCGGAGTTATACTTAAAGCGCTTGATTGTTGGCGGCATGGAAAAAGTTTATGAGATTGGCCGCTTGTTCCGCAACGAGGGCATGGATGTTAAGCACAATCCTGAGTTCACTTCTATTGAGCTTTACGAGGCTTATGTGGATTACAACGCGATGATGGAGCACACCGAGAATATTATTAACGCTTGCGCCCAGGCTGTTTGCGGTTCGGATGTCATTAGCTATCAGGGCGAGGAGATTAATCTTTGCAAGCCGTTTCGCCGCGTTACCATGATTGACGCTGTTAAGGAGGTTACTGGCGTTGACTTTGCCTCTTTTATGGGCGATGATGCCCGCGCTATGCAAATTGCTGAGCAATTTGGCTTTGAAACTTGTGGCAAGAACTCTTGGGGCGACATTTTGAATCTTATGTTTGAGGAAAAGGTCGAAGAGACCTTGGTTTTGCCCACTTTTGTTTGCGATTATCCGGTTGAGGTCTCTCCTTTGACCAAGCGCAAAAAGGATAATCCTCGGCTGGTTGAGCGTTTTGAGCTGTTTGTTACTCGGCGCGAAATGGCCAATGCCTACTCGGAGCTCAATGACCCTATTGATCAGCGCGAACGCTTTTTGCATCAGATGGCCCTGCGTGAGGCTGGCGACGATGAGGCTAATTTGATTGATGAGGACTTTATTAACGCGCTCGAATATGGTATGGCGCCTACTGGCGGGCTCGGGATCGGGATTGATCGCTTGGTTATGCTGCTTACTGACTGCGCATCTATCCGCGATGTTCTGCTCTTTCCGACCATGAAGCCAAGAGACTAAAAAATCAGGCCGCGCGGTATAGTGCGGCCTGTGCTATTTATTTTTATTTCGAACCGGGCTACAGCTTTACTTTTTAAGCGTAGTCTGGTTTTTATTGTGATTTACGCCTCTTGTATGGCTTTTGGTCATCGGTTAGGTCGGCCAGGTAGTCCATGCTTGTGTCCAGCGCCAGTGCTAATCTTTTGCACTGCTCAAACGTTAGGTGCCTATGTCCATTTTCTAATTTAGAATAATCGCTTTGGTCTATGCCCGTTAGATGCTGCATTTTTATTTGCGTGAAGCCTTTTTCTTTTCTCAATTTTTTCAGTTTGTTCATTTACATCACCACAAATATTATGGTATAATTGACCTATTAATATTAGGGTGTTTTAGACCTATAGCCGTTGGAGTGATTATTGTGAAAACCATCAAGTGCGAAAATTATTTCTGCGTTTATTTTTGTGACGGGATGTGTCGGTTGGAGCAGCTTGATTTGTCGATAACCGGGGCGTGCTGCTCCTGCATCTACGTTGACATTGACGAGGCATATTTAAATCGGCAGCGCGAGAAATTGCTCAGCTCGTTGCGGTTTTATGAGTAAAAAATTTTGTGCGCGTCTATTCTATAGGAAGCATCTGATAATCGCCAAAACCACCAGTATGGCACCAGAGAGGAGCATAAAAATTTGGGGGTCTGCTTTTTTTATTGCTGTCAGCTTTTGGCCGCAGAATATGCCTAGGCTCAGGAAGATAAACTGGCACAGGCCGACCATCACGGGGACGAAAAAATTGTTGATGCCCGAGACTGCGCTACTTATTCCGGCTCCAAAAGAGTCTATGGAGAGCGCAACGCCCATATACAGCGATTCTCTTATGCCCATTATTGCTGCGGAGTCCGCTTTGCTGCCGTTTCCATAAATTTCATTGCGGATTATTTTTATTGTGAAGCCCAGAGGTTTTAGCGCTATTTTCCAGGTCTTTTTTTGCGGTCTTTGAACCTCCAGCTCTGGCTCTACCTCCCCTTCTTTTTTGCTTAGCGCTTGGATTATTATCGCCACGCCCAGAACGCCCAGCATTCCGGAGCCTATCAGCTTGGCCAGTTGGTCTGGCAAAAACAGCACTATTATGTTGCCGATGCCTATTGCTGCGGCTGTGAACGCTAGCGAGATCAGGCTGATTATGACTTTGGGCAGTAGCGGGACTTTTTTGCCTCTTAGGCCGTACGACACTCCTATGCCCAGTGCGTCCATGCTGAGCGATATTGCTAGCAGGATTCCCGACAAGATCCACATTCAATTCACCTCAAATATATTTTTATCTAATATATGCGGGCCTCGCCATATTGGTTTATGCGCTCGCGCTGCGATCATAACTTTTACTTTTTGTGAATATACTTCTTTATGGACAACATTTTTGAGCGTTTAAGGGGTTGTTGACTTGATGGACTGGCACAATTTAAATGTGGGCGACGTTTTGAAAAAATTTAAAGTCGATGAAAACATAGGTCTAAACAATATTTCTGTTGCGCAAAAGCAGATAAATTGCGGCAAGAATATTTTGAAGGAGAAGAAGTCTAAGAGCGTTTTGGCGAAGTTTTTTGAGCAATTTTCGGACTTTATGGTGATTGTTCTTTTGATTGCGGCGGCTATTTCTTTTGTGACCTCGGCTGTTAAGGGGAATCGCGACTACATCGATTCTATCATCATCCTTTTTATCGTCATTATGAACGCTATCATCGGCGTTGCGCAGGAGTCTAAGGCCGAGAAGGCTATTGACGCTTTAAAGAAATTGTCTTCGCCTAAGGCGCATGTTATTCGGGCGGGCAAGAAGATTATTGTGCCTTCGGAGGAACTCGTGCCTGGCGACATTTTGATTTTACACACTGGTGACTTGGTCCCCGCTGACGCCCGGCTTATTGAGAGTTTTAACTTGAAGGCCGAGGAGTCCTCTTTGACGGGAGAGTCTTTGCCTGTTGAGAAGGAGGCGGGTCGGACTTTTCCTGCTGGTGCCACTTTGGGCGAGCGTCGCAACATGGTTTTTTCTACTAGCACCATAACGGCGGGGCACGGCAAGGCTATTGTTGTCGAAACCGGCATGAATACTCAGGTTGGAAAGATCGCTGGGATGATTATTAACGAGAATTCTTTTCAGACTCCTCTTCAGTTAAAGCTCGAAAAAACCAGCAAAGTCCTTGGAATCTGCGCTATTGCCATTTGCGCCGTTATTTTCTTGCTTGGCGTTATCGAGAAAGTCCCGCCTTTTGAGATGTTCATGATAGCTATAAGTCTAGCTGTGGCGGCGATTCCGGAGGGTCTGCCGGCTGTGGTTACCATCGTTTTGGCTATGGGCGTTCGCAAGATGGCCGAAAATCGCGCCGTGATAAGGAAGCTCCCCGCTGTGGAGACGCTTGGCAACGCGACCGTGATTTGCTCCGACAAGACCGGCACGCTGACGCAGAACAAGATGACGGTGACGCAGATTTGCGCCGAGGACGGGAAGATAAATTTTTCTTCGGAGCTTGGCCAGAAAATCCTGACGCTGGGCGCTTTGTGCAATAATTCCTCCGTTACATACACAAACAAGGAGTTTCGCGCGGTTGGCGAGCCCACCGAGAGTGCGATCGTTTTGGCGGCCGCCGAGAATGGCAAGGTTAAGACTGACCTCGATCGGGAATTCCCAAAAAAGTACGAGATTCCTTTTGCCTCCGACAGAAAGCTCATGACCACTGTTCACAAGCTGCCTAGCGGCAAGTTTCGCGTCATTACTAAGGGCGCGCCGGATTTCCTTTTGGATCGCTCTTCTTTGTGCAACGGGAGGCCCTTTTCTGCCGATTTAAAGCGCAAGGTACGCATTCAAAACGAAAACATGGCAAAGTCCGCTTTACGAGTCTTGGCCATTGCTTACAAGGACGTCGACAGCATCCCGCATTCGCAGGTTGACGTTGAAAATGGTTTGAATTTTTGCGGGTTAATCGGTATGCTGGATCCGCCCCGTCCTCACGCTAAGCTGGCGGTTAGGGAGTGCAAAAGTGCCGGCATAAAGCCTGTTATGATAACCGGCGACCACATCATCACCGCCAAGGCTATTGCTAGTGAGTTGGGGATTTTGTCCGACGGCGACAAGGCTATTAGCGGAGCTCAGCTCGAGAAAATGAGCCAGGATGCGCTTGAGAAGAATATTTTTGATTATTCGGTTTTTGCACGGGTCTCTCCCGAGCACAAGGTTCGCATTGTGAAGGCCTTCAAGAAGCACGGCGAGACCGTTGCCATGACAGGTGACGGTGTGAACGATGCTCCTGCTTTGAAGGCGGCTGACATTGGCTGCGCTATGGGGATCGCTGGGACTGACGTTGCCAAGAATGCCTCTGACATGATTATGACGGACGATAATTTTTCTACCATTGTTGAGGCGGTGCGGCAGGGGCGCGGGATTTTTGAGAATATCAAAAAGAGTGTGCATTTTTTGATTTCTACCAACATTGGCGAAATCATCACTGTTTTGACCGCTTTTTTGCTCAAGCTGCCCTCGCCGTTGCTGGCTATTCAGCTTTTGTGGATAAATTTGGTTACAGACTCCTTTCCGGCTTTGGCGCTTGGTGTGGAGCCTGTTGACGACGAAATTATGAATCACAAGCCGCAGGGCAAAAACGCTGCACTTTTTTCTCGCGATGGTTGGCGCAAAATCGTCATTGAGGGCTGCTTTATTGGTGCAATTTCGTTTTTGGCTTTTAGCATTGGTCGCGTGTTTTTTGACGTCTCTAAAACGCCCATAATCGGTCGCACTATGGCTTTTGCCGTTTTGAGTTTGTCTCAGCTTTTTCACTCTTTTAACGTTCGCAGCGAGAAGTCTTTGCTCAAGATTGACATTCTCTCTAACATGAAGCTCGTTTACTCCTTCTTCCTTGGCATCATTTTGCAGGTTGCGGTCATTTCGCTGCCGGCTCTTGCCGTGATATTTAGGACCGCCAACTTGAACTTTGTGCAATGGCTGATTGTCGCGTTGCTCTCTGCCTCACCAATACTGGTTGTTGAGTGCGAAAAAATGCTCCTGAACCGTAAATCATGATGCTACACAATTTGCTACACATTTTTGTAAACATGGCCGCGGCCTTAAACCCCTTTTGCCACGCGCTTTATCGCCTCTCCAAAATTTTGATTTTGATATTTTGCTTTACAATATGCTTTACAAAATCGGTAAGGTGTAGTATAATTAAGGAGACCTGATTCACGGATTAAGGATACCGCCCGCTGGGGTGCTTGCCCGCCTTATTCTGTGTTTTATGGATTATTTTTTGAAAAAGGTGAGGCAACATGTTAAAGTCGGAAAAAACTTCTATTATTGAGACTTATGCTATGCACGAGGGCGACACCGGTTCGCCGGAGGTTCAGATCGCTCTTTTGACTAAGCGAATTAACGATTTGAACGATCATTTGAAGGTTCATAAAAAAGATCATCACTCTAGACGCGGCCTTTTGAAGATGGTTGGTCATAGGCGGAGTTTGCTTGGCTATTTGATGAAGTCCGATATTGAGCGGTACCGCGCTATTATTGCTAAACTTGGTATTCGTAAATAATTTTTTATTTAGAAAGCAGGTGACTTTTGCGTCATCTGCTTATCCGTTTTTGGCGATATTACTGACGTTTTCTTTGTTTTTATTATGCCTGTAACATCTGATATAAATCCCGGTTTTAGCAGTGAAACGTGTGTTTAAGCTGGTTTTGCTCGATTTAACATAGGTTTTATTGCTAAGCCCTCCTTATGGATTTATGTTTGGATGTTTGATAAATTTTTTTGGAGGTCTTTTATGTTCGAAAATTACAGAGTTTTTAAAACCGATTTTGCCGGCCGGCCGCTTGTTATTGAGACTGGTAAGATGGCTCAGCTTGCTAACGGCGCTTGTTTGGTGCGGTATGGCGAGACGGTTGTTAATGTGGCGGTTACGGCGACTGCTGAGCCGCGCGAGGGGATCGATTTTTTCCCTTTGTCGGTTGATTTTGAAGAGAAGATGTACGCTGTGGGGCGGATTCCGGGTTCTTTTTTGCGTCGTGAGGGGCGCCCTAGCGAGAAGGCTATTCTGGTTTCGCGCGTTATTGACCGGCCTATTCGTCCGCTTTTTCCTAAGGACATGCGCAACGATGTTTCTGTGGTGTGCACTGTTATGTCGGTTGACCCGGATTGCTCTCCTGAAATCGCCGCTATGGTCGGCACTTCCATTGCTTTGAGCATTTCGGATATCCCTTGGAATGGCCCTATTTCGGGCGTTAGCGTTGGTTTGATTAATGGCGAATTTATTATTAACCCTAACGCAGAACAACGGAAGGTATCTCAGATGGCCGTTACGGTGGCTTCTACCGACAGTCGGATTGCTATGATTGAAGCTGGCGCCAACGAAGTTGACGACGAGACTATGTTTAACGGCATCATGGCGGGGCACGAGGCAAATCAGCAAATTATTGCTTTTATTAAGGGGATTCGCGAGGAGATTGGCAAGGCGAAGTTTGCTTACACCTCGGCTGACCCGGACGCTGCTATGCTTGAGGCGATTAAAAATTTTGCTTGTGAGGATTTGAAAGTTGCTCTTGACACCGACGATAAAAAGGTTCGCGATGACCGTCTTGGCCCGATATATCAGAAGGTTCACGAGCACTTTGCACAGACTTACCCGGACGCTGAGGCTTTGATCGACGAATGTATGTATCGTGCGCAAAAGAGTATTGTTCGGCGCTGGCTTTTGGACGAGCAAAAGCGTGTGGATGGCCGGGGAATGGACGAGATTCGTCCTTTGGCTGCAGAGGTTTCTCTTTTACCGCGCGCGCATGGTTCTGGACTGTTTACTCGCGGGCAGACTCAGGTTTTGACTGTGGCTACTTTGGGCTCGATCGGCGATGAACAGCTTCTGGACGGCATCGATGGCGAGGTCGAAAAGCGATATATGCATCATTATAATTTCCCATCCTTTTCTGTTGGCGAAACTAGGCCGAGTCGTGGCCCTGGTCGCCGCGAGATTGGGCATGGCGCCTTGGCCGAGCGCGCTTTGGTTCCGGTTATTCCCTCTATTGACGAGTTTCCTTATGCTATTCGCTTGGTTTCGGAGGTCGTCTCTTCTAATGGGTCGACCTCTCAGGGCTCCGTTTGTGGCTCTACGCTGGCTTTGATGGACGCTGGTGTGCCTATAACCGCCCCTGTTGCGGGGATTTCTTGCGGCCTTATTACCGAGGGCGACCGTTTTATGACCATGGTGGACATTCAGGGGCTGGAGGACTTTTTTGGCGACATGGACTTCAAGGTCGCCGGGACTCACCGCGGCATCACCGCTATTCAGATGGACCTTAAGATCGATGGCTTGACGCCGGCTATTATTAAGGAGGCTCTTTTTAAAACTCACCGAGCTCGCGATTATATCTTGGAAGAGGTCATGCTGAAGGTTATTGATCGCCCACGCGCTGAGCTTTCTCCTTATGCGCCTAAGATGCTTTCTACCGTTATTGATGTTGAGAAGATCCGCGATGTCATCGGCTCTGGCGGGAAGGTCGTGCAAAAAATTTGCTTGGACTGCGACGTTAAAATCGACATTGAGGACGACGGTCGCGTGTTTATTTCTGGGCTGGACCTTGATAACTGCCGCCGTGCCTTAGCTATTATTGAGTCCATTGTTAAGGACCCGCAAGTTGGCGACATTTACACCGGGCGCGTTAGCCGGATTATGGATTTTGGCGCCTTTGTTGAGTTTGCTCCCGGAAAGGAAGGCCTTTGCCATATTTCTCAGCTGGACACTAAGCACACTGAGAAGGTCTCGGACGCCGTTAAAATCGGGGACGAAATTATTGTCAAGATTACCGAGATTGACGACAAGGGCCGCGTGAATTTGTCGCGCAAGGCCGCCCTTCTTGACAAGAATTCTTAGATTTTTTTACATGTGAATACGCTTAAAAGGCCGTGTGCAGGCAATGTTCTGCGTACGGCTTTTATCTTTTGGCTTTGTAACTTTGTTGACAAATTTTGGCTATTTTTTACATCTCGCCTGTGCTATAATCTTGCTTAACTCAAGGCTGACACTAGCCCGGCCGCCAGAAAGGAACAAGTTTATGGAGCAGGAAAAATCGAAGGTTAACGAATATCACGCGGACTACCGCGGCGCCGGCAAGACCGTCGTTAAGGCCGCCACCATTACAAGCTCAACGCCAGCAAGGTCAGAGTTAATGCGGCGGCACGCAGAAAAATTACAAGAAAATTCAGTTCAAACACGGGTGCGCTCTCCTAAACCTCGTCAAAATGCCTATGCTAGGCCTTCCGACATCGGCACTATTAAAATTTCTCAAAAAGCTAGCCGTCAAGTCAGCATTTATCGGTTTCTTTTTGCCGGCGCGACCATGATCCTCGCTATTGTGGGTGTTATCATCTTGCTCTCGGCTGTAAACCGCACCAGCTCGGTCATTAGCGATTCCTCCACTTACGCCAAATACAACAATTACATTGCGCCGGTCGTTATGCATGATCCCGCTCCCTTTGCCTCCCCGCAGGAGGCTGATTCTGACATGGTTGTCTCCTCCTGCATCTGGCGAAATCTCCTTCAGAACGGCGCGGAGGGCTACAAGGAGTTCGACGAGCAAGGATTAACGCTCATGCCGGTTGCAGACGTGCAACGTGCCGCGGTAGATTTATTCGGCAGCACGGACGTCATAAACTGTTCTGGTGACATTTTCGGCGCGTTTTATTCGCACACGGCGGGCGAGGACAACTTTCACATCAGCTCGATCAGCAACGCGGGGACATTTTTACCGCATATTGAAGAGATTCTCGAAAAAAAAGACGAGCTGATTTTGACAGTATCGTACTTGTCGCGAGAAGATAAATTTTTAAGCCCCGGCGAAGAGAAGGCCCCCGAGCCCACGCCAGTCAAGCAAATGGTATACAAGCTGAAGCTCGGCGCAGACACCGAAAAATACTACATCTCATCGATAGAACCTGTGAAAACTCAAAGCTGACCTCAAATCATCAGGTACATAAGCGCCAAAATCAAGCTCAAGTCGCTGCTTTCGTCCACCAGAATCAGTATCAAAACCAAAACAAGGCTCTTTTCCCTATCATTCAACAGCGCAGAAAAAATGTTCATTTTGCCGTTTGTTTTAGCCAAATTTTGTTTACTGTCAGTATTTTCACTTAGATTATTTACTTTTTGTATTAAACATGGGTCTTTCGTCTGCTCCGGAATATCGCCATTATCGCTAACTTTCTTCTGACTTGTAAGATTTTCTGCTTTATTTAATTCGATATGTTTTTCACTCGCTTCAAGGCTTTGTTTGGCGCGCTTTTGCATCTCTTGCACCCGCCGAACCGCCTCCTGCTGCATTCTTTGCATATCTTCCATGCTTTCAAAATTACTCTTCATAAGTTACCTCGTTTACCGTCATCTCGCCCGACCTGTGGCCCTCAAAAGAGCCCTTGGCTTTTCAGCACCGGCAAAAGCTTGAGCATCTGCAGCATTTTTATCGATTTATCCAGCTTTGCCTGCCGATGTTCGCTCAGGTGTGGCCGGAGCGCCTGCAGGAGCCGTGTGTTGTCGTCCTCCCTGCTTGCTGTGGACAGCAGTGGCACCAGCTTCATAATGGTTTGGAGCATTTCTACTGACGCTGCGTCGTGTGCTGTTGGGGACTCTTCCGACTCTGCTGAAGATTTACCCTCTTTTGGCTGATCCTCCTGCCCCTCTTTGGCCTCCGACAATAGGCTGCTCAGATTCTTTATTTTCTCCACATTTTCTTTGCTCGCAAGCAGCCCCATCAGCTTTTCTGTTAGTTCGTCCATTTATTTTTCTCCTAGCAGCTTTTGTATCAGCTTTTGCGCCTGCGGCGTGGCCAAAATTTTATTTGCCATGCCTTTGTCGGACAATATCTTTTTTATTTTTTGCGCGTTGTCTTGCTTCAGGCTCCCCAACAAATTTTCTATACTGCCCTCTTTGGTGGCTTTTTCTAGCTCTTTTGGGCTTTTGCCTAGCTTGTTTGCCACGGATTTTAGCAGGCTCTCGGCGCTTGGATTCTTGGCGTTGTTGTTCTCGTTTGCCATTCTTATCACCTCTTTTACATGGTATGTCGCCCCCGCCAAAAGTATGAAACTTTATGCGCGTTTGCAAAATATCAAAATTTCGGCTATACTTAGTCCTAGATTACCCGGTTTTTGGGCGGTAAGAAAGGATTTTTAAGCTATGAAAATCGCGCTTTTTTCAGATACCTTCGCTCCAGAAATAAACGGCGTGGCTATCCACGTGGCCGCCCTCAAGGAGGGGCTTGAGAGCCTTGGTCACGAGGTTTTGGTCGTTACCACTAACCCTAAAGATACCACTACGTTCGAGGAGCACGGCGTTTTGCATTGTCCGAGCATAAAATTAAAGCGGATTTACGGCTACGGCCTCTCTATGCCCATAAATATGCGGCAATACCATATTATTAAAAAGTTCGCACCCGACGTGATTCATATTCACACCGAGTTCGGAATCGGGCTGTTTGGCATCTTGGTTTCTAAGCTCCTGAAGCGCCCGGTTGTCTACACTCTGCACACCATTTACGACGACTACGTTTACTATGTTGTTCCAAAGCCACTTGTTAAGACCGGTCAGCGCATTTTTTATAAGTATATTCGGTCTCTTTACCGGCGCGCTACCGTTATTACGGGGCCTTCGCCCAAAAGTCACGAGTACCTCTCGCGCGCGGGGATTTCTCAGAATGTTGAGATTATTCCTAACCCTGTTGACGTTGACCGCTTTTCGCCCGAAAATGTCGCGCCTTCGGATATTGCTAGAGTTCGGGAAAAATACAGCATTCCGGCTGACGCTTTTGTCGGCTGCATCGTCTCGCGCGTTGGCAAGGAGAAAAGCATCGATGTTTTGATCGATTATATCGAAAAGTACGCCAAGATTAACGATAAGTTCCGGTTTTTAGTCATTGGTGACGGCCCTGCTAAGGTTGACTTAGAAAAACAGACCAAAAAGCTGGGGATTGCCGATATAATCATATTTACGGGCAAAGTTCCAAACTCCGAACTTTTGCCTTACTACGCCGCTTGCGACGTCTTCTTGACCGCTTCGTTATCCGATACAAACTCGATATCTATGCTCGAGGCGATGTCTATGGGCTTGCCGATAATTCAGCGTGACGACCCGATAAACAAAGGTCAGGTCGTGGAAAACATCAACGGGTTCATCTTTAACGACGAGGCTAGTTTTATTGAGAAGTTAGATTTGGTTTACAATATGCCCCTGCAGCGGCGCTGTGAACTAAAGGCTCGCGTTCGAAACAGCGTGATCCACAGTAATACCAAGAATAGCATGGCGGCCAAGATTGTTGACGTTTACAACCATGCCATTGAGATATTTGCGTGAAGTATTTTTTGATTTTAGAAAATAAGTGGGTGTGAGAAAATGATGACGAACAAAAAAAGAAGAAGGCTTTTGGCTATCCTTTCGGCTTGCGCGGCTCTCGTTCTTATTATCTTGCTTGCTGTTGGCAACTACTTTTTTGACTACGCTCTTGTGCGAAAGGGCGATGCTACCGATGGCGCGAACCGCGAAGTTGCGTCCGGTCCCGTTTCTTCGGTTCAGAGCCTTATTTTAAAAAATTACGAAAGCCAAGTCGAGGCTACCAACGATTGGCTTAAAACCGTCGACAGGCAGGATATTTTTGTGACGTCTAAGGATAATCTCCGGCTGCACGGGGTTAAATTTTGTGCCAGCGCCGATTCCCACAACTACGCCATTGTCGTGCATGGGTACTCTAGCAGCTGCCGCCATGTCTTTGATCTCGCGCAACATTATCAGACCCACAGCTACAACGTTGTTACGCCCGATCTGCGCGCGTGCGGCGAGAGCGAGGGCAGCTACATCGGCATGGGATGGCTGGACAAAGACGATATTCTAATTTGGATTTCGTCCATTCTGGACGAAGACTCTGAGGCTAAAATCGTATTGCATGGCGTCTCTATGGGCGCTGCCACTGTTATGATGCTCAGCGGTGAAGATCTGCCCAAAAACGTGGTTGCGATTATTGAAGACTGCGGATACACTCGCGTTGATGAGGTTTTTTCGTCCGAGTTAAAGCTTCGGTTCAATTTGCCGCCCTTCCCGATTATAAATTCTACCAGTCTTGTCGCCAAACTTCGCGCCGGCTACAGCTTTGAGGAGGCTTCTAGTCTGGAGCAAATTAAAAAAGCGAGTGTGCCCATCTTGTTTATCCACGGTTCGCTCGATGATTTCATCCCGGTAGAAATGTGCCATCGGCTATACGATGCGGCTAATTGCAAAAAAGAAAAGCTCATAATAGACGGCGCCGGCCATAATCAAAGTCGATTTTTGCAGCCAGACGAATACTATAAAGCGGTGTTCGATTTTATTGCCAACAACAACGCCTAAACAAAGCCGGTTTTAATTCTAAAATAAAAAAATCCCTGATTTATCTCAGGGATTTTTCTTTATTGTGCGCCATTTTTTAAATTTTGTCGAGTCTTTCTCAAGTCCGCCACGGCGCCGGTTAGCGTCTCGTCCGTGTGCTTTATTACGTCGTCTATATACTCGTTCGTCGCCTGCTTCATCTCTCGGGCCTTCATCTTTGCCGCCAGCACCACTTCTTCCGCCATCTTTTGCGCCTGCTTCACGATTTCATCCCGTTCCACCATGTACTTTGCCTTTTTCTCGGCCGCGGTTACAATCGATTCGGCCTCCTCTTTGGCTTCGCTAATAATCTGCGAGCGGTCTGCGATGATAGCCTTAGCCTGCCGCAATTCATTTGGCAGCTCGTCGCGGATTTCGCTTATTAAATCCCGCACTCTCTCAATGTTTATGAGGCCCTTGCCCCCCGTCAGCGGCAAGTTCCACGCTTCCTTCGTCAGCTCCTCCAGCTCCTCCAAAATCTCTTCAACCCGCACTCTGGTCTCCTCCTTTACGATTTTCACAGTTTTGTTTTCTATTTTTAAGAATACTCCAAACCGCGCTCAAAATCAAGAATATTCTTTTTTCGCAAAATCAATTATCGCCCTGATCGCGATAAATACTCACAGCAATTTTGCCGTATTTGTATGCTTTATTCAAACGAAAGTTCGCTAAATCAAGCGGTAAATCTAAATCCACAGGGTGTTCGCAAATTATGATTCCGCCCTTTGCCATAACTTCGGGTAGCAAAAGCAGTGCTGTGTCTAGATCCTCGGATTTATACGGCGGATCCAAAAAAGCTATGTCAAATAATCTCTCCCGCTGCTTTTTTAGAAACAAGACCGAATCCGCATTCACGACCGTCGCCCTTGCCATAAAGTCCGTTACAGTCAGGTTCTTCTTTATCACACTTATTGCGGCCCTATTCTCATCGACAAATGTAGCTTGGCGTGCTCCCCGACTCAATGCTTCTATCCCAATCTGGCCGGATCCTGCAAACAAGTCCAAAAAATTCGCGCCTGCCACGTCAAACTGAATCACATTAAAAACGGACTCCTTCACCTTATCCGTCGTCGGTCGAACAGCCTCGTCCTTCAGCCGGTCCAGCTTTTTCCCTCTTTTTTGGCCCGCAATAACCCTCATGCAAAAGTCCCCTCACACCGCAAAACCGCAAGAGTCAACTATATTATGCAATATTTGCCACTCTTTGTCAAGTTATTTTGATTTTTTTATTCATTTTATTTAATCCAATTTTTGTAAATAAGTCGAAAAACGTTGCCATATTAAGATTTTTCTTCATTAAAATACCTTTGAATGCTGGCTGCAAGGGCCTGGCTTATTCCTGGAACTTTCACCAGGTCCGCTATATCCGCCTGTTTGACCCTCTCCACGCTTTTAAAGTACGTCAGCAACATCTTGGCCTTTTTCTTGCCCACGCCCGGAACCTGTGTCAGCGCTGTGGTTAAGGTCTCCTGCTTCCTTTTTTGGCGATGATATCCGATGGCGAACCTATGCACTTCCTCCTGTATAGACGAAATCAGCATAAACGCCGCTCTGTTCGAATTTATCGCGATTTCTCCGCCGTCCTTAGCAATGGCTCGGGTTTTGTGCTTGGAATCCTTGACCATGCCATACACCGGGATACTCAGCCCGCGGCTTTGCAAGAGGCGCTTCACTGCCGAAACATGCCCACGGCCCCCGTCTAGCAAGATAAGGTCTGGCAACCGCTCAAATCCGTTCGATGTATCTTCGATTGCGGTTTCGTATCTGTCCAGCCGCCGCGAGATCACCTCGCACATCGATCCGTAGTCGTCCTGTCCGCGCACCGTCTTTATCTCGAACCGCTTATACGCCGACTTCAGCGGTCGGCCATTCTTAAAGACCACCATTCCCGCTACGTTGGCGCTTCCCGCTATGTTGGAGATGTCATAAGCCTCGATGTACACGGGCACCGCCGGCAGCGAGAGCAGCTTCGCCAGCTCGACCACCCCCGCCGTCTCTTTAAACGGTCTGCTCAGCCTCTGAGAAAGCCTTTCTGCCGCATTTTTTCGGCACATCTCTATCAATTCCAGCGCCTGGCCTCTCTTGGGCGCGGTGATGCGCACCCTTCTGCCTTGCTTTTGCCCCAAATACGCCTCTACGCTGTCTTTGGCGTCCACAGCGCCGTCCACCAAGATCGTTGCCGGGATGTCACTCTTCTTCATGTAGTACTGCACAATAAACTCCGCCCGCGATATCTCGGCCTCGCCAGCCTCGTTAAACACGTAATTGTCGGTATCGCACAGCCGGCCGTTTAAAAAGCGGAATACCTCAAAGCTCGAGGCTCTCGCATCCTGCACCAGCGCGATTACATCTTGAGTTTTGCCATTTGGCGAGACGACTTTTTGCTTCTGAGTTATCTTTTTTATCGCTAAGATTTTGTCCCGCACTCTGGCAGCCTTTTCGTATTCCAGACGCTCCGAAAAATCGTACATCTTTTGCGTCAACTTTTTTATCGACCCCGTATCGCCGCCCTTCAAGAATTCTATGGCGTCGTTAACGTTCTCCAAGTACTCCTCGTGGCTTATCTTGCCGATGCACGGCGCGCTGCACTGGTCAATATGATAGTTCAAGCACGCCCTAGAGCCATTCTTCCTGCCGTTTGGCTTAAAATCCTTCTTGCAGCGTGGCAATTTAAATATTTTTAAGGCCTCATCAATAGCCTTTGATACGTTCGAAACGCTGGTGTACGGCCCAATATACGTCGATCCGTCGTCCAAAATTTGCTTGGATTCACGTATCCGCGGCCATTTTTCGTTGGTTATCTTGATGTAGTTGTAGCCCTTGTCGTCCTTGAGCAGGATGTTGTACTTCGGCGAGTACTGCTTGATCAAGCTGCACTCTAGCACCAAGGCTTCGAATTCATTGTCGGTCAAGATATAATCGAAGTCGTCGACCTTCTCCACCATCTTGCGCACCTTTTCTTGGTGATTCTTCTGCGAGCCAAAGTACTGACTAACCCGATTCTTCAGCACCTTCGCCTTGCCAACGTAAATCGTCCGCCCGCCAGCGTCCTTCATTATATAAACCCCAGAACTCTCCGGCAGATTTAGCGCTTTTTGCCTCAAATATCCCAATTTCTCGTTCACAAAAATCACCTCGCAACCTCTACTCGCAAAAACGGCCTTTGTAAAGAAAAAGCACCGAACTCCGGTGCTAGCTGCTTTTTCAATATTATTATGCTAAAAAAGAAAAATTAATCTGCAAATCCAGACTCAATCAATTTTGCTAGAGCCGTCACCGCCGCCTCGTCGTCTGGCCCGTCGGCCAATATTTTTATCTTGGTGCCCTCCTCTATCCCCAAAGAAAGCACTCCCAGCAGGCTTTTGGCGTTTACTCTGCGCTCTTCCTTCTCTATCATGATTAGCGATTTAAACTCATTTGCCTTTTGGATAAAAAATGTAGCTGGGCGCGCATGTAAACCTGCTTGATTTTGAAGCACGACTTCTTTTACATACATGAAAAACCACTCCTATACCAAAAATATAATCGACAAAATTCTCAAAAAACCCACCTATGCTAATTATAGCATAATTGATAATATCGTCAAGAACAATCGGACAAATTTAGCATTATGAACGATTCTAGCAGGGCCCTCATATAGACTTATTGTATATTTTACTACATTAAAACCTGTTTAAATTATATATTTCTAATAATTCCCAATTTTAATTCCTAATAAACCAGCTAATTTTCTTGATTTTCCGGCAAATTTAATTTCTCAAACAAATCTGGCCGTTTGAGCTTTGTCCTTAGGCGTGACTGCTGTTTTCGCCATTTTTCTATATTTTCATGATGTCCAGAAAGCAAAATCTCCGGGACTTCTCTCCCCCGCCAAACTGCGGGTTTTGTATACTGCGGGTACTCCAAAAGTCCGTCATAGTGGCTCTCTTCCTTAAAGCATATGTCGCCCGACAGCACCCCAGGCACCATTCGGCTAACTGCGTCCACCAAGACCAGCGCCGGCAGCTCTCCGCCAGTCAAAACGTAGTCCCCAATCGAGATCTCCTCATCCACAAACTCCTCGATGAATCGCTCGTCCACGCCCTCATAATGTCCGCAAAGTACAGCCAAATTTCTGCATTTAGAGAGCTCCTCTGCCTTTCGCTGCGTCAAAACTTTCCCTTGCGGCGACATGTAGACAAGCCTAGGTCTGTCACCCAACTCCTCACATAAGGCTTCAAAGCACGCCGCGATAGGTTCCGCCATCATCAGCATGCCCATCCCCGGCCCATACACGGTGTCGTCCACCCGATTGTGCTTATCGTTTGCGTAATCTCGAATCTGATGGCAAAAAACCTCGATGGCACCTTTCTTCTGCGCCCTGCCGATGATACTCTCACTTATGACCGCGTTGCACATTTCTGGAAAAAGCGTTAAAATGTCAATCCTCATCGTCAAAAATCCCCTTCAGCGGCCGGATCTTCATCGTTTTATTTTCAATGTCAATCGAGCAAATCACGTCCTCAATGGCCGGCACCAGGTAATCCTTCCCGCGGCTATCGGTAATCTGGTAAACGTCGTTCGCGCCGGTCTTCAGCACGTCCGTAACCTTGCCGTAACAAGCATTCGTGTCCGCGTCACAAACCCCCAAGCCCAAAACGTCCTGTATAAAAAAGCGACCTTCCGGCAAGTCTACGTCATCTCTGCTCATAAAAAGAACCTTACCCCGCAACAGTTCTGCCTGCTCTACAGACTCAACTCCCGCAATCCTCATTCTAACCACATTTTTATGGACTTTTGCAGATAAAATCTCGGCCTTTTTTTTCCCATTTTCATCAAAGTACAATTCTTTAAATCCGCACAAAAAATCGCCATCGTCGCACCAAGGCTCAACCCTCACTTCGCCCCTCAGCCCGTGGGGCGCCACTATTTTGCCAATCTCCAAAAAATTTTTCTCCAAAAAAATTCCTCCATCATCCACAACGCAAAAGGACGTACCAAAAATACGTCCCTTCCCCAATTAAAGCGGTTTGCAAAATTTAAAGTGAGAATTTACCATACCCAAGCGCTCATAAAACCTGTGTGCCCGCTCGCGGACTCGATTAGAGCTGACTTCTATACGAGTGCACCCTCTATTTTTGGCCAATTTGCAAGCTTCCTCAAAAAGAGCACTGCCAATCCCACAAGAACGATGCTTCGCCGTGACAGAAAGCTCCATAATTTCGGCAATCTTCTCACAATGATGCAGCTGATCTTCAAAACGCAAAGTAGCCTCGCCCAACACTTCATCACCTTTTTGCGCAATAAGCACCGCATAAAAGTCACCACGGTGCAACATCTCACCATAAATTCGCTCAAAATCTGCATAATTAAGCTCGCAGTCTTCCAGCTCGCAAATCAATAAGTACACAGCACGGCAATCATCCATCGTCCCTGTCCGAATCACAAAAAGCACCTCTAAACCAAATTAATCTAAAGCAAAAAATTTGTCCTCACAAAATTAAATCACTCTGCAATCTCAACCGCAACTTTGTGTTTTTTTCGAATAGCCGCCGAGCGCATAACCATGCGAATAGCCTTAGCAATGCGGCCTTGTTTGCCAATGACTCTGCCCATGTCACTCTGCGCCACGTGCAGCCGATAGACCGTCACGCCGTTTTCATTGGCGTCTTCAACATCCACGCTAACATCCTCCGGGTTTTCGACCAATCCCCGTGCAATGGTAATCAACAACTCTTTCAAAGACAATTCCCCCGTTTGTTAAAGAATCTCGAACTTTTTCAGCAAAGACTTCACCGTGTCCGTTGGCTGAGCTCCATTTTTTATCCATTTTTGCACTTTTTCGCCGTCAACCTTAAAATCAACCGGGTCCTTCAAAGGAGCGTAATATCCCAGCTCCTCGATGAATCTGCCGTCTCTAGGAAATCTCGAATCGGCAACAACAATGCGATAAAAAGGAGTTTTTTTAGCGCCCATGCGGCGCAACCTAATTTTTACTGCCATTTAAAACCTCACCTCCCAAGCTTGATATAGCGCCTATCCTGCGCAATTTGCATTAATCAAAAAACAGTCATCAGTCAAAACTTAAACTTGCCAAGTCCACCAAAACCAGGCATCCCAGCCATTCCCGGGAACCGCCTCTTGCCCTTGCTGCCAGAAAATTGCTTCATCATCTTCTGCATTTGCTCAAATCGCCGAAGTAAAGAGTTCACATCTTCCACCTTCAAGCCGCACCCCGTTGCAATGCGCCTTTTCCGCGAAGCATTGATAAGCTCCGGCTTGCTGCGCTCTTTCTTAGTCATGGACAAAATAATTGCACAAAGCCTGTCAACTTGCCGGTCATCGACATCCGCATCCTTAACCTTCTGCGAAATCCCCGGAATCTTCAAAAGTATCGACTTTAAAGAGCCCATGTTCTTAATCTGGCTCATCTGCTCCAGCAAATCGTTCAAGTCGAACTTGTTTTTAACCAGCTTTTCGGCCATCTTCTCGGCCTTTTGCTGGTCGAGCTTGCTTTCGGCCTCCTCTATCAACGAGAGCATGTCGCCCATTCCCAGAATCCGCAAAGCCATCCGCTCCGGGTAAAACTCTTCCAAATCCGTAAGCTTTTCTCCCGTGCCGACAAATTTTATCGGCTTTCCAGTAACCTTCCTTACCGAAAGTGCCGCACCTCCGCGTGTGTCTCCGTCTAACTTCGTCAAGATCACGCCCGTAATTGCCAATAAATCATCAAACGACTTTGCCACATTAACGGCATCTTGACCCGTCATCGCGTCCACAACCAGCAAAATCTCAGCCGGCTCGACTTCTTGCTTTATCCGCTTAAGCTCTGCCATCAGCTGTTCGTCCACGTGCAGCCTGCCCGCCGTGTCTAAGATTACGATATCATTTCCATGATCTTTAGCGTGTTTAACAGCCTCTTTCGCGATTTTAACTGGATCCTCCTCGCCCATTTCAAAAACTGGAACGTCAATTTTTCCCGCAACAACCTGCAACTGTTTAATCGCAGCCGGTCGGTATACGTCACAAGCCACCAGCAGCGGGCGATGTCCTTTCTTTTTTTGAGCCAACGCCAACTTCCCCGAATGCGTGGTTTTTCCAGACCCCTGCAGTCCGCACATCATGACTACCGTAGGCGGCACTGAGCTAGTTTCCAAGCGGCTCTGCGCAGATCCCATCAACTCGACTAATTCCTCGTTAACGATCTTAACCACCATCTGCGCCGGCGTCAGGCTCTGCATAACTTCCCCGCCCACCGCGCGCTGAGTGATTTTGTCGGTAAACT
The DNA here is from genome assembly GCA_948537335.1 of uncultured Eubacteriales bacterium. Taxonomy (GTDB): domain Bacteria; phylum Bacillota; class Clostridia; order Oscillospirales; family Acutalibacteraceae; genus CAG-557. The sequence goes on along the minus strand of CAOUJG010000002.1, from coordinate 92,199 downwards.
CTTTTGCGACCTTATAGTTTACGTCGGCCTCCAAAAGCGCCAGCCGGACTTCTCGCATGGAGTCTTTGACGTCCTTTTCAGAGAGCTTGCCCTTGCCGCGAAGCCTCTTAAAAGTAGACATCAATTTTTCAGAAAGCCTCTCAAAAGGCACCAAACCACCCCCCTACTGCTCTTTATATATAGAATCCGCCGCATTCCTAATGACCTCCGCGATTTCATAAACCTCGTTAATCCGCGCGCCAGAAAGAGTCTGCAATTTTCTCGCATTCTCTATTATTAGCCTCAAGTTTTTTTCGATTTTAGAAAATTTCAGCGCAAGGTGCAATTTCTCTTCCAGCTCAAACAGCTGTGCTTCGGCCTTTTTTATAGTATCTCGAACACCCTGGCGGGTTATCCCCAAATTTTCGCCAATCTCCGACAAAGAAAGATCCTCGTCATAGTACCAGCCCAAAACCTTCTTTTGATTTTCGGTTAAAAGGTCCGCATAAAAGTCCAGCAGAGTCGAAACTTCCAGGTTTTTATCCACAAAAGTCACCTCAAGCCAAAGCATCTGTAAAGCTATTTCACTTTACAACTATTTTAACCCACCCCGTTCAATTTGTCAAGCCCAAAATCAAAAAAATACCACACCTGCAAACGTTAGATGTGGCATTAAATTACACTCAAAAATTAATTCTGTTTTAAAAAAGAATATCAAATAAAACATAAAAATAGCTTGCAAAAATTGAATCCATCAATCCGCGGCCCTTTTACAGTCAAAAGTTACTTCGGCTGCGATAGCACCGTTCTCAACAAGTCTATGTTCTTGGACAAATTTTCGTTTAAAACTTCTTCTACCGGCCTTTTCAAAAACTGCGACAAATTCTCATAAAATTCAGAAGCCTCATCATTCAAAACAATTCTGTATTCTTTTATAATATCACCCTCTTATTAACTTTTTGATATCAATAATGAATATTGTTAAGAAGTCGATGTGTAATATAATTTTATAATAGAGGATTGTGAATATTTTGTCAAAAAATATCGAAAATAATTTTATTTTTAAGCTTAATCATTTCCGTGTTTTACCACAAAATCGAATGTAAAGGGGTTTTATTTTTATGCTAAAATTTATTCCTAAGCCAGAAAAAAATGAGGTCATTTGCATCCGGATCAACTCCGAAAAGCTCAAGTTTATCGACACCATCGCGAACAAAAACAACATGAGCCGAAACAAATTTATTGGTCAATGCATCGACTTTGCCCTACAAAATTTGGAGTCTCCCTCCTCCCGACCCTCGAATTGCGATTAAATTCGGCCTCCTCGATATTATTTTAATTTACCACAAGTTTATTATAAAAGTCCAGCGTCTTCAAGGTTTTCTCCAAACACCGCAGCAGGTAAGCCTCTGTCATTGCCGAGAGCTCAATTTGGCTTTGCGTAGCCAGTTCAAAGGCAAACATCTTGTTAAACTCCGAATACACCGTGTGCCGCAGAGCATGCAGAACACTGTCTGTTAATTTGAACTTCGCAAAATTATAATTCTTGATGCATTCGCTACATATAATTCCATTTGCGTCGGACACAAAATAAAAGTCCTTGATTCCAGCCCCTTCGCAGTGCGCACAAGTTACCAAATTCGGCATATATCCGGACATCGCTAGGAGTCTCATCTCAAAAACAGATTTCAGCAGCTTATCAGAAATCTTCCCCTTCGACAAATAGTGCAAAGAATTCAAACAAAGCCGCAGAATATCCTCGGTATGGCGCTGTCCTTCAGCAACCAAGTTCAAAATCAGGTCGCAAAAATACTGCGCCAGCGCCAATTTCTCTATATCACTCCTCAGGCCCCAAAACGACTTTCTCGCACTCGCCTCATTAACTACGCATTTATCCCTGCCCTTAAAAACCACAAAGTCAGAATAGCAGAACTGTTGCGTTGCAGAAAAATTTTTGTTTTTCACATTCTTAACGCCCCGTGCAAACGCGCGGATAATCCCATACTTTCTCGTCAAGATCGTGATCAGTTTGTCGTTCTCTGGCATCGGCTTTTCCAAAACCACTAGCCCGTCGGTATTAATCTGCATCTTAATAGCTCCTTTGTCTCAATGCCTTCATACAATCACAAACAAAACGGATGGCCAAACCATCCGCTTTTACATATCCAACGCCTTTTCGTCAAAGCCAAAATTTCTCAAAAGTTCGGCTCTGTTGCGCCAATCTTCCTTCACTTTAACCCAAATCTGCAAATTAACATTAATATCGAAAAAATTCTCGATCTCAACCCTAGCCTGACTGCCAATCTCCTTAAGCATATCGCCATGCTTGCCAATTAAAATGCCCTTATGCGTAGCTTTTTCGCAATATATAGTCGCGTCAATATCCATCAAATGGCCTTCTTCCCGCTCCGACATTCTTTCTACACGGACTGCCACACCGTGTGGAACTTCTTCCCTAGTAACGCGCAAGATCTTCTCACGAATAATCTCGGCAACCAGCACCGATTCCGGCTGGTCAGTCAAGGCATCGTCCGGGAAAAAATGCCCCTCACAAACGGCAACTTTCTTAAGCTCATCTAATAAATCCTCAAGCCCATCGCCAGTTTTAGCGGATATCGGCACAACCGCCACACAATCAATCATCGACGATACCTCTGAAATTTGCCTCATCAAAACAGATTTATCTTTCAAAAGATCGATTTTGTTTATCGCCAAAATTACCGGTACTTTCAGGCTTTTTAAATTTTTAATCAATTTTACTTCAGCAGGCTTTAAATTCTTTCCCGCCGCAACTAACAAAAGGCACGCATCAACCGATGCTATCGAGCTTCTCACCGATTTCTCCATATACTGGCCCAACCTGGTCTTAGGCTCGTGCGCACCCGGTGTATCTATAAAAATAAGCTGAGTCTCGCCCTTTGTCAAAACGCCCATTATCCGCGTCCGGGTGGTCTGCGGTTTTGACGAAACAATCGAGACCTTTTGCCCAATCAACGCATTCAATATAGAAGACTTACCAACATTCGGAACTCCAATAATTGCAACAAACGCCGATTTTTTCCCCATCAAAAGAGTTCCTTCCTCGTCAATTTATATGTAAACTATTTACTATAATAATACGAAACTCCGCCAACAAACCCCATTTTTGCCATGATTAACTCTTCTTTGTCGCGCATTTTCACTTTTTCGATTCCGCCTTTTTCATGGACATATCCAAGCAAGTGCAAAATGCCATGAACAGTAAGATGTGCAACCTCTTTTTGCAAATTATGCCCATATTTCTGAGCTTGCTCCTCGGCCTTTTCTAACGAAATTACAACGTCTCCCAAAAGCTTTGCGCCAGTAGCCGGATCCGTATCGTATTTGCCGTCCTTGCCCATAGGAAAGGACAAAACGTCTGTCGGGATATTTTTTTGCCGATATTTATTGTTTAATTCTTTAATCTGCTCGTTGTTTACAAAAGACACGCTCACTTCTGCCGAACCTTCAAACTCTTCCGTGCGCAAAACCGCATTGCAACACCGGCGAACAATCATACGCAAACCTGTTGGAACTTTAACTTCTTTTTGCTTGTTGTTAATAATTACTTTGATCTTATCCATACAAAAACTCGCTTACCCTTCTGCATAAACGCCACGTTACGTATCAAAAAATAAGTAACATAAAGCTAAGGCAAACTTAACCTCCCTACAATTACTATAAAAAATATAAAGTCACAAGTTGCCAAAAGCTTAAAAACAGCATTTCTTCAAGCATCTTCACTTATATATAAAACTTAAAATTTATTTCCCACACATTTTGTTGTACGTCAAAAAGGTTTAGCATACATAAAAGTTCAAAGCTCTATGCTCCTGCCGCCCTACACTTCGGCAGCTATGCCAAACCCTGTCAAACAGTTAAACTTAGTGCTAAAAGACAAATTTCTCATTTTAAATAGGCTATAAACTTATATTTTTTACAAATTTATAAATCAAATTTAGTTTATTATATCACAAAAAATAGTAGATGTCATTAAAAAAAGGAAATTTTTTTATTTTTGTAACAAGTCACAATATTTTGCTATAATCGCCCCCTCGTTTTTACTATTTTTTACTCCTCTATTTTGATTTCCTCTTTTTGCGCGATGTTTTCCTCACAGGTGTAGTCGGCCGTCACCACCGCCCTGCCGTTTATCAGCCTCTCCACCTTGTGCTTGCTTATTATTTTTGCCTCGCCCAGCTCCGATTGCTCCTGCTTTTCTAGCTCTTCGTTGGCCTTCTGCAGCGCCTCCTCTTTCGAGAGCTTCACCTCTTTCTCTGCCATCTGCGTCCAGACTTCCTTGTAATAGCTTGCAGGCAGCGAGACTCCCCAAAAACTGACGTCGCTCACCTGCACAGTCTTTTCAAAGTCCCCACCTGGCGGCGATGTTAGCGTCAGCGGCAGCTCGACTCCAAACAGTTTTAGCCTTTTGCGAGTCACCTTCTTGCCGGTGCTTTGTTTTTCCCTTTGGCAAAGCTCCACTTCGGCCTTTAGTTCGCGCTTTGTTAGGGCATAAACCTTCGCCTCGGCATGTTTTATGGTGCATGCACCAAAGTCGTCCTCCACTATTCCGCTTACCAGCAGCTGTCCGGTTGTTGCGGCGTCCCCTAATTTCACTTCTGGTGTGCCTTCGTAAACCTCCATCCTTGTGATTTGCCCGTCCTTGCTTGCTTTTATGTTACATGGAGCCGTTTTTGGAATTAGCGACGGCGGTTCTACTCGCTCTTTTAGCTCAAAGCTGAGCGTGCTGCCCTTCACGTTGACCGACGCCCACGCTATACTGCTAAAATTCTTCATTATGGTCTTCTCGAGCATCGGTGTGTCCAGCTCGCTCTTTAACGTTCCCGCGCAGACGCCAAGTTCGCTTATCAGACTAGTGAGTTCGGCCTTGTCTATGGCCTCGGCGCCCTTTATATCTATGGACCATATGTAGAGCGACAAAAAATGCAGGCTCAGCGCAAAGCAGACGAGCCCCACAAATAGGCCTTTTCTCTTTTTGTACCGCTTCAAAATAAACGGCAGGCCCCGTTTTTGCTGGATTCTTATTTTTATGCACGATTTTTTCGCGATTCTTCTGAGCGCTTTATATTCGGACGCCGCCACCGAGCACCGCAGTTCTTCTTTGTCTCTGCACTTTTTTATGTTAAAGAGCCCGACTCCGGCCTTTGCAGCTAGGTTTATGAATCTTTCTGGCCCCTTGCCCGCCGCTATAAAGGTAACGTAGCCCCAAAAAAATCTTATTATTTTGAGCAATTGCTCCACCTCTCTACGTTATAAACTCTATCGATTTTATGAAGCCCTCCACTATTAACGAGTCCGCCGTGAGGCATTTTATGGCCAAATTCCGGCCCAAAAACGACGTCACCATGTTGCCGGTATTAATCCTTATTATATTTTCGTCGTACTGCAGGATCCCCTTGCAGCCTTCTATCGAGACTTCGCGGTTTGAGTTCATCTCAAAATGAGTGCAATTCGGCATGGCTCCTGCCGGCATTTGCATCTTGCTGGCCACGGTTTGCAGCCTTTCTATATTTTTGCCCTTTTTTCGCACGCTGGTCCCCTCCACATAGCTCTTGGCCCTATTCTCGTTTTTACTGCCACTACCATAAATTATGCTCGCAGTTCAATAAAAATCACAAGCCACATATATATTAGTTGGAGGTGCTTTTGCTATGCCCAATTTTCTTTTAAAGAAATTTCGCCGAGTCCGCATAAACGCCGGCCTCATCAAGGACGCACTCTTGTTCTCGTTTATAATATTTTTGTGCGCAATAATCCTCTGTATGCCGCAAGCCTCGGCCGCTGGCGTTAAACTGGGGTTGCGATTCTGCACAAACACGCTGGTGCCCGCCCTTTTCCCGTTTATGGTGCTTTCGTCTTTGGTCGTTAAAACCGGAATGTCCGAAAAAATCGGCAAAGTGCTGGCTCCCGCCGTTAAGGTTTTGTTTCGGCTCCCACCCTGCACCGCCGCTACCATTCTGCTGAGCTTTGTTGGTGGCTACCCTGCTGGCGCCATCGGTATAAACGAGCTTTACCGCCAGGGCAAAATCTCTCGCGCCCAGGCCGAGCAGATGCTTCTATTCACCGTCTGCGCTGGGCCCGCCTTCATCCTAAACGCGGTCTGCTCCGGCTTTGCCAACAACGCCATCATTGGTCCGATTATGCTTGCTTCTCACATTATCTCCGCCTTGATTTTGGGCATCGTTGCTGGGTTCCTTTACTCTCCTTCGAAAGCTCTTGGCTCTGTGCCGGCGCCTTCCCGCCAAAATTTTTCTTATGCTATGGTTGGGGCCTGTCTGGACGCCGCCCACGCGACTTTTAATATGTGCTCTTTTGTGATTCTCTTTTCGGCTCTTTTGAGCATCCTCAATCAGTCGCACATTTTCAGCTCGATTTTCAAAATTCTTGATTTTTTCGGCGTCCCACCGGCAATAATAAATATTATACTCCCAGCGGCGTTCGAAGTAACCAACGGCTGCTCGGCCATATTAAAAAACCGCGCTCCCACCGAGCTTCTTGCCTTTGCTCTCAGTTGGGCTGGAGTTTGCGTGCATTTTCAGATTTTTTCCATAGCCGAGTCCATTAATTTCTCTAAGCTAAAATTCATCTTCTTTCGCGCCACACATGGGCTCTTGGCCGCCGTTATATCGCACTTTATGTTCTCTGCCTTCAGCGCGCACTCTGTCTTTACCACCATTACGCGGATTTCCTCTTCTAGCGTTGCCGAGGGTTACGTATCCAGGGGCAGCGTCGCGCTCATTGCGCTGTGCGTTATCTTTCTGCTCACCGCAAATCCTAGAACGACTTGGGGGGTTCGTTTTGAAAAACCTAAAAAAAGAAGGCTTAATCGCGTTTTCAAAAAGTAACTTTAAGGCCTTGCTGGCGGTCTTTGCAATAAAATTTTTCTCAAAACTGCTGCTAACCCTCCTGGCCTTCCTGGCGGTCTACTCCCTCTTCGACTATACTTTCACCGCAAACGGCTTCTTCACTTCGTTTCTAAAGCCCATCTCTGCGGCCAAAAATTTAGACTCAGTCCCTCTAAGCGCCATTCTGCTGGCACTTTGGGCGTACACGTTCGTCATGCTCCTCCCGCTAGACCTGGGCTTTTACCTGTGGTTCTCTCAAATAGAGCCCGGCATCACGCCGCCCCCGCTGCTACTCATATTTTTCTATTACAAAAATTTAAGCCTCGTCATCAAAGCAATATCCTTCCAGTTCGCCATTTTACTTAGGTCCGTACTAAAATTTATCCTTTATATCGGCCCTGCAGCGGGCACTTTCATATTTCTATGCCTAAACATCCGCACCTTTTCGCCAGAATCCCAACTTCTTTTCAGAATTTTCATCCTAATTACGGCGTTCGCGGCCTTAGTCGGAGCCCTCCTCTTCATCCGATCCCAGATTCTCCGCGCCTTCACCAAATTCATCTTCGTTCTCAATGACTCTCAAAACGTCTTCAAAACCCTCAAAAGTTCGGCGTTCCTAACTCGAAACAACAGCAAAAGCCTCATAAAATTTATCCTCTCCTTCTGGCCATACGTGATCCTCAGCTTTTTCATCGTAACTATTCCGCTTGCGCGCGCCTACTTTCTGTTCAGGCTTGGCATTTTTACAAAAAAAATTATCTATAACCAAAATCAAGGGATCATCGCGATCCCTCTCAATCAAAAAGTTATAGATATAAATTTATAAATTATAAAACCTAATTAAATTCTCTCTGTACCTAGTACCACAGCCATCGAACTTCGACCCGTATCCATAGGCCCTCAGCTTTTGGCTCTTAGCCCTTTGTTCCGCGACCTCAGTCCTTGTACATCGGCCCCCGGCCAAGCCTGATTTTAAAGCTCAACGTCAAATTCTCTATTTGGACTTCAATTCTGAAATACAATTCTTACAAACACAATGCCCCTTAAAGTCTACAACGTCCTCGCAAGAGCCACAAAAACTGCACGCAAACTGATGCTTAGTCAGCACGATATTCTCGCCATCCACATATATTTCAAGCTTGTCTCTACTATTAATATTCATAGTTTTGCGGAGTTCCATAGGCAAAACGATTCTTCCCAACTCATCGATTGAGCGCACTATACCTGTTGATTTCATTTAGCACTGTCCTTTCTACAACTAATACTGTCGATTTTAATCAGTTTTATTTCTTTATTAAACTAATAATACTATTTTCTTACAAAATTGTCAAACATATTTTTAGATGTAAATAATGGAAATTATCATAAAATAATCCAAGCCCGGAATATACTTTTTTTGTACAATAACGATGAATCTGCCGGGGATGAGCCCTAAGCTACACATCTGGCGGGGTAATTAATAAGCGTTGTCTGGAGTGCCTGCGCTGTTTTTGCCACGATAACCGCCGCACAAAGGCCAGTTGTAAAATTTTAACGTCTTAAAAATACAATGAATGTTTGCATTAGTTCGCTGCACAAATAGGCTTAATATATGGCACATGAATCACCTTGGCGTAATCTTTGTGTGCTATCCTTTAAGAGCACTAATCCCATTCTGGCGGATTTTTTCCACCAATACTTGTGAAATCTGCCCGCAGCCACTTGTAAGTCGTAGTTTTGCGTTATATAATGTTCATAATTTAAACTCGAAGGAGACTGCTATTCGCAATGTTAAACTATATCTGGGGCGCGCTAATCCTAATAAGCATAGTCTGCGCCGTTTTTACCGGAAACGTAAAACCGCTTTCCGACGCCATTTTAACCGGAGCTTCCGACGCCATCGGTCTGGTCATCTCTATGGCCGGCATGATGAGCCTTTGGACCGGACTTCTAGAGATCGCCAACAGAGGTGGCCTCACCACGGTGCTAACTCGGCTCTTTAAGCCCGTTATCAAGCACCTGTTTAAGGAGTATCCCGAGGACAGCCCCGCCATCCACGCCATTTGCATGAACATCACGGCAAACCTCTTGGGGCTCGACAACGCCGCCACCCCGCTCGGGATCTCTGCCATGAAGGAGATGAACAAAACGAACAAAACCCCAACTGTCGCCAACAACAGCATGGTTATCTTCACCGTCATGAATACTGCCTCCATCCAGCTCGTGCCCACCATGATGTCCATTTTGCGCCAAAAGTATAACTCTGCCTCTCCGTTCGACGTGCTGCCCGCCATCTGGGTGTCTTCCTTCGTTGCACTTGCAATCGGCGTCATTTTGGCAAAACTCTTCGAAAAATAAAGAAAAACAAAGTGAGGGTCTTTATTGAACACGTTCAGCTTCTACATATTGCCCGGCGTCATCGGGTTTATCATCATATTTGGACTTTTAAAAAACGTTCCACTGTTTGACACGTTCATCCTAGGTGCCAAAGATGGCCTTTCTTCGGCCTTTTCCATTGCTCCCTCGCTGATCGGCTTGATCGTTGCGGTCTCCATGCTAAAAGCCTCGGGCGCTCTGGACATTATAACCTCTTTGCTAGCTCCCGTCGGCAACCTGATCGCCATTCCCAAAGAGACGATCCCCCTAATGCTGCTAAGGCCGATCTCTGGCAGCGGTGCTTTAGCGCTTGTTGACTCAATTTTTAAATCCTGCGGGCCAGACAGCTTTCCGGGCCGCGTCGCCTCCGTCATGATGGGCTCAACCGAGACTACGTTCTACGTCCTTGCCGTTTACTTTGGCGCCGTGAGCATCAAAAATACCCGCCACACCCTTCCCGTAGCCCTCACCGCAGATTTCGCCAGCTTTATTCTCTCCGTCCTCATAGTACGGCTGTTCTTTTCGTGAATCATTAATTTGGTATACACATTAAACAACCAAAAGGCCCGCAACCACATTCGTTACGGGCTTTCTTTTTATATTCTTTTTTCTGCGATTTCTTTTTCTATCATTTTTATAAACTCGGCCAGTTGCATTGCACCAAGGTCTCCCTCGCTTCTAGACCTCACCGAGACGGTGTTTGTTTCGACTTCCTTATCGCCCACTACCAGCATGTATGGGACCTTTTTCAGCTGCGCTTCCCTTATTTTGTAGCCTATTTTTTCGCTCTTTGTGTCCGTCGCCGCTTTGATTTTTATCTGTTTCAGCTGCTCTTCAATTTCTAGCGCTTCTTTGTGGAATCTCTCGCTCAACGGCAAAATTCTGACTTGCTCCGGTGCCAGCCACAATGGGAATGTTCCTGCGAAGTGCTCTATCAAAATGCCGATAAATCGCTCTATGCTGCCTAAGATTACTCTATGTATCATGACGGGACGGTGTTTTTCGCCATCTTCGCCCACATAAGTGAGGTCAAACCGCTCTGGCATTTGGAAGTCAAGCTGGATTGTGCCGCACTGCCACGTTCTGCCTAAGCAATCCTCCAGGTGAAAATCGATCTTTGGCCCATAGAATGCCCCGTCTCCCTCGTTTATCTTATACTTTTTGCCGATGCTATCGAGCGCATTCTTTAGGCCCTCTGTGGCCCTGTTCCACTGCTCGTCCGTGCCCAGCGAGTCCTCCGGCCGCGTGGACAGCTCTATGTGGTACTTGAATCCGAATGTCGAATAAAATTTGTCGATTAGCCGGATGACACCCACTATTTCGGGCTCGATTTGGTTCGGCGTCATGAAGATATGCGCGTCGTCTTGCGTAAAACAGCGAACTCTCATCAAACCGTGCAGCGCGCCAGAAAGCTCATGCCGATGCACCAATCCTAGCTCGGCCACTCGCATAGGCAGATCGCGATACGAATGCGGTCTGCTTTTGTACACCAACATCCCACCGGGACAGTTCATCGGCTTGATGGCAAACTCCTGCTCGTCGATGACCGTCGTGTACATGTTGCTCTTGTAGTGCTCCCAGTGCCCCGACCGCAACCACAGCTCTTTGTTCAGCATCATCGGCGTTTTTATCTCGACGTAGCCGGCCTTGTCGTGCTCCTCGTGCCAAAAGTCCAGCAGCGCGTTGCGAAGCCGCATTCCATTTGGGAAGAAGAACGGAAACCCCGGTCCTTCCTCAAACAGACCGAAGAGTTCTAGCTCTCTGCCGAGCTTTCTGTGATCGCGCTTTTTGGCCTCCTCCATTTTTGTCAAATAAGCCTCTAGCTCAGCTGTTTTGGGGAACGATATACCATAAACCCGCTGCAGCATCGGACCTTTTGCATCTCCGCGCCAATACGCACCCGTGCAGCTTAGCAGTTTTATCGCTTTTAGCTGACCGGTTGAGATTAAATGCGGCCCCGCGCATAGGTCCGTGAAGTCCCCCTGCTTGCGAAACACCAAATTCTCGCCCTTGCCAGCGTGTTCCTCGATTAGCTCTAGCTTGTATTTTTGGTCCTTATTTTTCATCAGCTCGACGGCGTCATCATGCGGCAACTCGAAGCGCTCCACCGGCAGATCTTCCTTTATGATCCTCTTCATCTCCACCTCGATCTGCTCCAAGTCCTGCACGTTGAGCGTTCTTGGCAAATCAAAGTCATAGTAAAATCCATTGTCGATGGCCGGGCCAATTGCCAGCTTTGCGTCCGGAAAAAGCCGCAGCACCGCCTGCGCCAGCACGTGCGCCGACGTATGCCAATAGACTTTCTTGCAGAAATCGTCGTCCTCGAACCTCAAAATTTCTAGTGTAGAATCCTCTTTTATCGGCGTCCGCAAGTCCATGAGCTCCCCGTTCAACTTCGCGGCACACGCTGCTTTATAAATCCCGGCACCAAGCGACTTCGCAACCTGCGCTGGGGTCACATTCTCCTCATACTGCTTTACTGCGCCATCCTTTAGCTTAATGTTTATCATAAAACTCACACCTTTTTTCTTTTAACTAAATTTGCTCGGCTCCCATTTTGAGCCTTCTCTTTTTCTATGATACCACGATTTGCCCGCGATTTCAACAGTTTATAATTTGCTTGACAGTGCCCCGTGCGAAGTAATACAATATTAGTTGAGGATTTTATTTGTGAATCTTATTAATTCTCAAAAATTATAGGTATATTTTCGATTTTTTATCGCTTTTATATATTTTTTTATTTTGAAATAAACTTTAAAGCCTTTTCTTTTTAAGGTTATTTTTTGTTTTGAAAATTTAAAAATATAAACGAACGGCTTTAAATCTGAATTTATCCTATAACCGAAAAACAAATTGATTCTAAATATTTTAAAAATTTTTAAGGAGGTGCCCCATTTGTTAAATTTTGGGCTAATTATACTCTCTGTTATAATTGTCGCTTTTATTACTGCTTTTGTTGCCTTCAAACTCGGCATTTCGCATCGTAAAAAAGTCGCCGAATCTGCCATTAGCTCGGCTGAGCTCGAGGCTAAGAAAATTTTGAGTGAGGCTATTAGTGAGGCTCAGGTCAAGAAAAACGCGATCATTATTGAGGGCAAGGACGAGGTACATAAGCTGCGCACCGATGCCGAGAAGGAGATTGCCGAGAAGCGCAAGGATATTCAGCGGCAGGAGCGGCGGGTTTTGCAGCGCGAGGAGTCTTTGGACAAGAAAATGGACAATTTGGACGCGAAAAGTGAAGAGCTGAATAAACAGTCGCAGCTGGTGCAGGAGCTTAAACAGCAGCAGTTCGAGGCTTTGGAGAAGATCTCGGGGTTTACTTTGCAGCAGGCGAAGGAATATTTGCTCAAGAGTTTGGACGAAGAGCTGACGCACGAAAAGTCCGTTAAAATCTTGGAATTCGAGCAAAAGGCCAAAGATGAATCTGAAAAAAGGGCACGAGAAATCATCTCCCTTGCGATTCAGAGATGTGCGTCCGACCACGTTGCAGAGGCCACTGTTAGTGTTGTGCCTTTGCCAAACGACGAAATGAAGGGTCGCATCATTGGTCGAGAGGGGCGGAACATCCGTGCTATCGAGACTTTGACCGGCGTCGATTTGATTATTGACGACACCCCCGAGGCTATCACTATTTCTAGTTTTGACCCAATCCGCCGCGAGATTGCGCGGGTCGCGCTTGAAAATCTCATTACTGACGGCCGGATTCACCCTGCTAGGATTGAGGAGACTATCGATCGCGCCAAAAAAGAGGTCGACCGGAGCATCAAGGCCGAGGGCGAGCGTGCGATCATTGAAGCTGGCGTTAATTCGATTCACCCTGAGCTTATCAAGTTGCTTGGTCGGCTCCGCTATCGCACCAGCTATGGCCAAAATGTTTTAGAGCATTCCTTGGAAGTCGCTCACCTGGCCGGATCTATGGCCTCTGAGCTCGGACTTGATCCTACCATTGCTCGGCGTGCTGGTCTTTTGCACGACATCGGTAAGGCTCTTGACCACCAGGTTGAGGGGTCTCATATTGAGATCGGCGTTGATCTTGCTAAGAAATACCGCGAAAGTGATGCCGTTGTTCATGCAATTCAGGCCCACCACGGCGACATTGAGGCCAAAACCGTTATTGCTTGCCTTGTTCAAGCTGCGGACGCTATTTCTGCTGCTCGACCTGGTGCACGGCGTGAAAATCTGGAGAATTACATTAAACGTCTTGAGAAGCTGGAGGAAATCGCTTCTTCCTTTAAGGGTGTGGAACGGTGCTTTGCGATTCAGGCTGGCCGCGAGATTCGGATAATGGTTAAGCCCGATGTCATCAATGACGATCAGGCTGCTATTTTGGCTCGAGAGGTTTGCAAGAAAATTGAAAACGAGCTCGATTACCCCGGCCAAGTTAAGGTTAATATTATCCGTGAAAGCCGCGTCGTTGAGTACGCAAGATAATATAAATTAAGATAAAAATAGCCGGTATCCAATTATTCTGGATACCGGTCTTAATTATTTAAGTTTTATTAATCATTATTTTTTTGTTCATTATCAGGAACACAGCTACCATTCTTATAAATGAATCCTTCTCCACAATTATTACCTTGTTGCTCGTTAGTTTCCACCTGTTGTTGCCCTCCTGGTATTATTGAGGTTGAACCATTTGTTTCTGTTTCTAGATTAGATGTTGGGCTTGGCGAGGGTTGTGGAGTCTTTACTGGCTTAGATGTTTGTGTTGGCTGCTGGGTATTTGAGCTATTTGTTGCCGTTATTACTATTGAGACTGAACTATTTGTTTGCTGCTGAATATTTGTGTTCGAGCTACTACTTGTTTGCTGCTGTGTATTTGAGCTGTTTATTTTTCTACCAAAAGGCCAAAGCTTACTTAAAAATGTTTGTGTTGCATTAAGGTTATTTATAAAAAAGCTTTTTGTTCCATTAATTCCTCTGTTAAATATACTGTTGTTACCAAACAAATTAGAACTAATTGTTCCATCAACATACGAATTGAATATTTTAATATAGTTCGCAACATTTGCATCTATTTTTTCAAGTAAAGTTGAATTTTCATTAATGGTAAACTTACCCTCTTTATCCATCTTGCCTATATGCTGATTATAGATACGATATAATCCGCAGCTAGTAATAGCAACTATGCCTGTATAAGCAACCCTCAAAACAGCCTTTAGAAACTTCCTTAGTTTTGATGGTTTCTCTTCAATTATTTCTTTTACGTCTTTTTTGTGGAGTTTGATAACAACATATTTGTCATCAAATTTTACTACATTAATCCTATTATCATTAATTAATTCTTTTAAATATTCTTCAGGTATTTTGTAATAAACATACTCATCATCATAACCTTTGTAAACCCACTCTACGTAATTATCATCAAAATTTACATATTCATCGTAATAACCTTCAGCAGCTGCTATGTTTCTGCTAATAGAAAGTGTAAAATTGCACGCCATTACCATGGCAAGGGCCATAGACAAAAATTTTTTCATAAAATAAAAACTCCTTTTAATAAATTCTGCAATCATTTTTAATGCGCATTTACACATCAAAAAACTACCTTTTGATAAACAGACCTCTCCTTTCTTTCAATTGTTTTACATTATACCACACCAAAATTATTTTGTAAATAGGTTAAAATTAATTTATCAAATTTTGTATAATTTGTATATTATGTTCGTATATTTTTCTATTTTTTGTCGATTATTTTAGGCCTGTTCTCTACGTTTGCAATTGTCGCTCCTATCACAGTTTTGGCGCCGGATTTCAAGATCATATCCGCGCATTCTGCCATTGTGTTGCCCGTTGTCAAAATGTCGTCGCAAATCACGATGACTTTGCCCGTTACGGCCGCGCTTTCTATTATCGCGTAAACATCCTTCACGTTCTCAATGCGCTCTTGCTGGCTTAGTTCGTGCTGAGTTTTATTCCGTTTGACTTTTTTCAGCGTTTCCGCGTAAGGGATACCCGTCAACCGGCCTACCTCTTTGGCGAAAATCTCCGCCTGATTAAACCCGCGCTCTCGTTTTCTGGCCTTGTGCAGCGGGACGCTCGTTATAAGGTCCACTTTCGCGATGTCAACGCTCTCGGCCAAAACGTCGGCCACATATTTACCAAACGGAACCGCAAAATTCCTAGCTCCGTTGAACTTATAATCGTGTATCGCCCCGCGGATTGGCTCCACATAGGCAAACGGCGCCACACATTCGAATCTACGCCCGGTCCGCGTTGTTAACGTAATTTTTATCGACTTTCGATTTATCTTTTTCTCGCAGTTTCGGCAAACGACCTCATCTGCAGAGATTATTCCTTTGCAAAACGGGCACCGTGATGGGAAAAATACGGACAAAATTTTTCTAAAGTTCATTCCGTCGCCACCTCACAGCCTTTTATCAGAAAATTCTTCAGCCCCGAAAATCGCCTGGTTTTCTTGTTGTTTTCGACCATCTTTCTCACTGTCCAGTCGTTTCCCACCAAGACTATCATCGACCTGGCCCGCGTTACTGCCGTGTACAGCAAATTCCTGTAATACAACTGCGGCGCGCCGAAGTACATCGGCATCACGACCGCCTCAAACTCGCTGCCCTGGCTCTTGTGCACGGTTATGGCATAGGCTAAATCCAGGTCCTTTGCGCTTTCTAGGTCATATTTCGCATACTTATCGTCAAACTGCACGATTAGCGCGCCTTCTTCCTTGTCTATGTTCAAAAGAATCCCAATATCTCCGTTAAAGACGCCCTCGCCACCGGTGCTATCCTCGCGCGCGAACAGTATATCGTAATTATTTTTTATCTGCATCACCTTGTCGCCCTCGCGAAAGACCGTCCCGTTTATGTTGATCTCTTTCTTCGCCGTGCTGGAGCCATTTAGAGCCTCTTGCATGACCTTGTTTATCTGTACAGTGCCAAGCAGACCCTTTTTGCCCGGCGCGATCACCTGTATGTCGAACAGCGATGAGTACCCGTATGTCTCCGGCAGCCGCCTGGTACACAAATCCCTAATCGTGTCGCTGATTGCCTGTTGATCATTCACCCTCATGAAAAAAAAATCATTATCTCTTACTGACAGCTCGGGCATCTCCCCGTTTACAATTCTGTGGGCGTTCGTTACGATCAGGCTTTTCTGCGACTGACGAAAAATTTCCTTTAGCTCTACAGTGGCGATTACCCCCGATTTTATCAGGTCCGAGAGCACGTTTCCAGCCCCAACCGAAGGCAACTGGTCGCAATCTCCAACCATGATAAGCCGGCACCCCAGTGGCAACGCCCTCAGCACGCCTTCAAATAGCGCGGCATCCACCATCGACAGCTCATCTAAAATCAGTGCATCGCAATCTAGCAAGTTCTTCTCATTTCGCTTGAACACTTGCTTATCGTCTGCATCCCACTGCACCTCTAGCAGCCTGTGGATAGTCTTGGCCTCCTTGCCCGTCACCGCTGCCATCCTTTGTGCCGCTCTGCCGGTGGGCGCCGCCAGACTGACTTTTTCTCCGTTCTTTTCGAGGATATTTATGATCGCATTAAGAGTTGTGGTTTTGCCCGTGCCCGGGCCTCCCGTCAAAATCAGCAATCCCTCTTCTAGCGCTTGCTTTATCGCCGTTATTTGGAGCTTTGCATAACTTATTTTGTGCTCCCGTTCGATGGCTTCTATGAATTCGTCCGCTCCCAGGATTTTCTTTGGTGGAAATTTCAGCATCATCAGCAGCCGCCCCGCCGAGTACACCTCGATTTGGTGCATTTTGCTTGTAAATATGAATTCTCTTTCGTCCATGATATCCCGCTGCAGTGCGCCCTCTTGCAACAGCTCTTCCAGCACTCTATCGGCCTTTTCTAGCTCTATGTTCAAAAAATTCGCCGCCGCTTCGAGCAATTTGTCCTTTGGCAGGCATGTGTGTCCGTTATTCATATTATGCTGCAGGATGTAAACCGTCCCTGCGCGGATTCGGCAGTCGTCCTCCTGCGGCAGTTGCAGCGCGTACGCCAGTTTGTCGGCCCTTTCAAAGCTTACCCCCAGCGGCTCCTCGCACAGCAGGTACGGATTCTCGTTGATGCGCTCGGCGGCCTCCTGGCCGTACTGCTTGTATATTTTTATGGCCTCCTCCGGCGTTATGCCGTACTTCCCGAGGTATATCATCAGCTCTCTTACGCAAAACAGCTTGTTGAATTCGTCCGAGATTTTTTGCGCCTTCTCTTGCGTGATTCCGCGTATTTTGGTCATCTCTTGCGGCGTTTTTTCGATTACTTCTAGCGTTTTTTCGCCAAATTTCTCCACCAACTTGCTCGCGATCCCCGGTCCTACGCCCTTTATCACACCAGAAGACAGATACTTCAAGATTGCGGCGGTTGTTGTCGGCATCGAGCGCTCGCATAATTCCACCACAAATTGCTCTCCAAACGTTGGGTGACTCTTGAAATTGCCCAGCAGTCTCACGTTTTCTCCAACCCCAACATAAGGCAACGTCCCCACGGCGGTCAGCTGCTCGCCCTCCACGCTCAGTTCTATCACGCTATAGCCGTTCTGCTCGTTTCGGAACACGATTCGCTCCACCGCGCCCATCACTTCGTACAACGTTTTCGTCTCGCCCTGCGTCATCTTTAACTCCTCTTTTGCCTGCAATCGGCTTCACGCCGTGCCGTTATCGAACTTGACAAACTTATTTATAAGCTTACAAAACATCTGGATGGTCGGCCCGCCCAACATTGCTGAGAATATCGTCGCCGCGCCCACCGCGCCGCCCAACAAAAAGCCTATCACCAGTGCGGCTATGTCCAGCGCCGCCCGTATGAATCTATACTCCTTGCCGGTTTTGTCCCGCAGCAGCATCGCAAAGCCCGTCCACGTGTCCTGCCCGATGTCCACTGTGATGAATAGCGCTGTCCCGAAGAATAAAAACGCGCACGCCACCAAAACCGCGACGCTTCTAAAGGGTAGTCTGCCCGCCGCGACATTTAGCGCAGAATACGTGGTGACTCCTAGGTTAACGAAAAATCCCAGCGGCAACACATTGATGAGCGTGCCGATGTTTATGTACTTTCTTCCGAAAATCAGGACGACAACGAGCAGCGTATAGGCCGTGGCATTGACCGCCGCGCCCATGCTGATGCCGAAAAATTTATGTAGACCATCCGAAAGCACCGATATAGGGTCATTTCCAAGCCCGGCGCAAGAGTTCAACCCAATACCCATGCCGATTAGCACGTCTCCCAAAAAGGCTAGTATCATTTTTTTTATCAAAACTGGCCTCGGCTGCCTAAATACCGAGAAATCAAACTTCGACGTCATGCTCGCGCCCCCATTTCGCGTTGTTTTTCAACCCACTAATATTAATTATAATACATTTATCGCCCCTCGTAAAGGCATCTTTGCGCGCGACGCTACAAAAAAACTTGCACACGCACCCCTAAAAATCTGGCTAAAACCCGGTGCGCATAGCAAGTTGTCTCACTTTAAATCCACTAAAATCAAGCTTTTTTCTTTTTTATCACCTTGAGCCTCGAGAACTCCTCGCGGTCCTTCTCCTCCAGTGCGTCGGTTATGAACTTGATGGACCTCTCAAACCGCGGTATAACTATATTTTTGAGCGCATTTGCTCTTTTTTGCGTCTTACCAATGGCGTCCGCTAGCCGATACACGCTATTTTCGATTTCGGACAAATCCGCGCTCAGCTTTTTTACCTTCAAGAAGCTCCGATACGCCTCGTCCAGCATGGAATTCGAATTGTAAAGGCCAAACGGCAGCTTGCGGCTCTGATCCTCGCTAAACGACACGATGGGGATCTCGACCCCCATGACGCTCCGGTACGAAACCTTGAGGCTATCATCAATCGGCACAGTGCCGGCGATCTCCTCAATCATTCCCAGCGTAATATTGGCCTTCTGCAAGGCCGCATATGCTTTTGCGTACGTTGTGTCGATTCGCTTCTGAATCTTCGACGCATGCTTGATAAGCAGCATCATTTCGCGGATTAAGATGTTTCTCTTCTTGTCCATCAGCTCAAATCCGCCCTTTGCCAGCTCATAAGACTTCTTCATCGCGATCAGGTTGCCCTTTGTTGGCACTACCGACATGTTCACTCGAATTCACCTCATTTTTGTCGCGTCAAACGCCCAAATTTCGCTATTCTGCTTCGCTATTTTCTTTTTCAGAATTGTCCTGCTTACTCTCCGGTACCTCTTTTTGTGGCTCTTCAGCGCCCGTTTGCTCCTTCTGCTCGGCCTTCTCTTCGTGGTAATATTTCTCCAAAATCGCGTCATCCACGCGGTCTAGCTCCTTTTTGGGCAACATAGAAAGCAGCTTCCAGCCCAAGTCCAAGCTCTTTTTGATGCTCCTATCCTCGTTTGCCGCCTGGTTGATAAACTTCGCCTCGAACTCTTTGCCAAACGCCAGAATCTTCTTGTCGTCGGGCGAAAGCTCCTCCTCGCCAATGACCGAAGCCAGTGAGCGCGCGTCCTTAACCTTTGCATAAGACGCAAAAAGCTGATTCGCAAGCGCAGAATGGTCTTCCCGAGTGTAGCCGTCCCCGATTCCATCCTTCATCAGACGAGAAAGCGATGGCAAAACCGCAACCGGTGGATAAATTCCCTCACCCTCCAGCGCGCGCTCTAGTACTATCTGCCCCTCGGTGATATACCCTGTCAAATCTGGCACCGGATGCGTTATATCGTCGTTCGGCATCGTCAAAATGGGAATCTGCGTAACCGAACCGCTCTTGCCCTTTATCATGCCGGCTCTTTCGTAAAGTGAAGCCAAGTCTGAGTACAAATAGCCTGGATATCCCTTTCTGCCGGGGATTTCCCCCTTGGATGAGCTGAATTCCCGCAATGCTTCGGCGTAAGACGTCATATCCGTCATTATCACCAGTATATGCATGTTCTGCTCAAACGCCAGGTACTCCGACGCCGTTAGGGCGCACCGTGGTGTTAGCGTTCTTTCGATGACCGGGTCGTTCGACAAATTCAAGAACATCACGACGCGCTGCAGTACGCCGGATTCCTCAAAGCTCCGCCGAAAATACTCCGCAACATCGTTCTTTACGCCCATCGCTGCAAAAACTATTGCGAAATTCTCGTTCTCATCCGATGCAATCTTGGCCTGCCGCGCAATTTGGACGGCCAGCTCGTTATGCTTCATGCCGGAGCCCGAAAATATCGGCAACTTCTGCCCACGAATCAGCGTTGCCAGCGTGTCGATTGTTGAGATGCCCGTGTTTATATAGTTTTGGGGGTACAGCCGCGATACCGGATTTATTGGTGTTCCGTTGATGTTCATTTTCTTTTCTGGAAAAATATCGCCCAGCCCGTCAACAGGTCTGCCTGCTCCATCAAAGACCCTGCCCAGAATCTCCGGAGACAGCGCCAGTTCCATCGGGTGGCCCTTTAACCGAGTCTTCGTATTTCCCAGCGATATGCTCTTTGTGCCCTCAAAAACCTGCACAACGATGCGCTCGCCATCTATCTGCACGACCCTGCCCTGCCGCATTGAGCCATCTTCCAGCCGGATCTCTACAATTTCTTCAAAAGAAACCTCCGAAACGCCGTCAATGACGATCAGCGAGCCGCTTATCTCCTTCACGCCAATATAATCGATTATCACGTTACCACGCCCCCACTTCGTTTTACTCGTTGCCCGTCAGCCCTCGCCACACCTAGGATTTCAGTATTCCATCAAACACCTTGTCAATCTCCGCGATATAATCGTCGAACAGCGCCAGATTGTCGTTTGGCACGTCGTACTTCATCTTCGTCAGCTTGTCGAACAGCCCCATCTCCGATATCCGCGAGATCGGGATCGACGCCAAAATCAGCTGCCGGGCCTTGTCCTCCAGGTGCAAGATGACCTTCATCATCAGCTTTTGCTTGCGCAGCGGCACGAAGGTGTCGTCCTTATGAAACGCGTTCTGCTGCAAAAAGCCGACCCGGATGACCCTTGCAATTTCGATAACCAACTTCTGGTCATCTGGCAAAACGTCCGACCCAATCAGCTTTACGATCTCCATAAGCTTGTTTTCCTCGTGAAGGATCGCGC
Source organism: uncultured Eubacteriales bacterium (assembly GCA_948537335.1). Lineage (GTDB taxonomy): Bacteria > Bacillota > Clostridia > Oscillospirales > Acutalibacteraceae > CAG-557. The sequence goes on along the minus strand of CAOUJG010000002.1, from coordinate 70,969 downwards.
TTATTTTTGCTCGATATTTTATGAACTTTTGCCCGACATTCTCGGCAAACCAAGGGTCCAAGTCTATGAAATACTCGCTATAGCTCTGCATCCAGTTGATCGCGGGGTAATGCCGCGCGTAGGCTAGGGATTTGTCGAGAGCCCAAAAAGCACGCACAAACCGCTTGGTGTTCTGCGTAACTGGCTCCGAGAAGTCCGCCCCCTGTGGCGAAACCGCTCCAATTATCGTCACCGAGCCATCCGAGCCATTCAAATTTTTAGTGAGCCCCGCCCGCTCGTAAAATTCCGACAACCTCGACGGCAAATACGCTGGGAAGCCCTCTTCTGCCGGCATTTCCTCCAGTCGGCCAGAAATCTCGCGCAAAGCTTCCGCCCACCGAGAAGTTGAGTCCGCCATAATCGCCACGTGATATCCCATATCGCGATAGTACTCCGCCAGCGTTATTCCGGTATAAATCGAAGCCTCCCGCGCCGCAACCGGCATGTTAGAGGTGTTTGCAATAAGTACAGTTCGTTCCGTCATGGGTTTGCCGGACTTTGGATCCACCAACTCCGAGAATTCGCTCAACACCTGGCTCATTTCGTTGCCTCGCTCGCCGCAGCCCACATACACTATGATGTCCGCGTCGCACCACTTTGCCAACTGATGCTGCGTCATGGTTTTGCCCGCTCCAAAGCCTCCGGGCACCGCCGCTGCGCCACCTTTTGCAATTGGAAACAGCGTATCGATGACTCTCTGCCCCGTGATTAGCGGAATCGTCATTGGCAATCTCTCTGCAACCGGGCGCGGAGTCCGTATTGGCCATTTTTGGCACAGCGTCAAGCCGGCCTCCTCGCCGTTTTCGGTTTTTATCGTTACAACTACATCGTTAACGCGGTACTTTCCGTCCTTTTGCACAGACGTGACCTCGCCCGAAACTCCCGGCGGCAACATGCATCTGTGCGTGATTATGCTTGTCTCTGGGCACTCTGCATAGATGTCTCCAGCGTTGAGCTTTTCGCCTACCTTTGTCACGACCGTTACGTCCCACTTTTTATTTTCGTCAAGCGACGAGACCTCCGCCCCTCTCGCGATGAACGCCCCAGCCTGCAGCTCAATTGCTCGCAATGGCCGTTGGATTCCGTCAAAAATATTATTGATTATCCCCGGCCCCAATGTCACCGTCATTGGCTGTCCGGTGCCCTCCACGGGTTCTCCAGGCCGCAGTCCCGTTGTCTCCTCGTAAACCTGAATGGTCGTGAGCGCCTCTGTGATACCGATGACCTCTCCAATGAGCTTATCCTCGCCCACGAAGACCATTTCCATCATAGAAAAAGCGTCCGTATCCCGCACCGTTACGACCGGCCCGTTTATTCCGAAAATAACATTTTGATTCATCATAAAAACACATCTCCACCACGCTCAGCGCTAAAATATGTTCAGCTTTGAGTTCTCTGCAAACCACTTTTTCTGGTCCTCCAGCTTTGCGTCAATCGTCTCGTCCACAACCAGCGACATGGCCTTGTTAACCGCCAGTATGCCGCCAATCTTTATCTTATCGCTCACTTCCACCTTGCAGATTTTGCCGTAAGCCTCCCGAATATCATCGGCATATCCCTCGTCATGACGGCTGATATACAAGGTTGTTCCGGATTTTTTTAGCACCTTAGAAATAGAAACCGCGTACCTCTTCAAAACATCGACATAATCGGGCGAACTCACAAACTCCAAAAGCCGTTCCCTCGCCTTTTTAAACACATCCTCCACGATGGCCTGCCGCTTGGCAAAGAGCTTTTTGCGCTCCTCAAACTCCAGCTTAGAGACTTCGCTCGCGACATTCCGCTTCATCTGCGCCATCTCGTTCTGAATCAAAAAATATGCATCCCGCAAAACCTCTGCCTCTGCCTTCTGCAGCTCATATTTTCGGAACTCTTCGGCGCTCGTCTTTATCTTTTTGCGCTGCTCGGCCGCGTACTTGTTTATCGCCTTCAAAAAGTTGCTGGTTTTACTTATGTCTCGCACTCTTCGTCACCCCTCCGGATAGGGAATTTCCCCAAAATCAGATTTTAATTCCTATTGCGTCCCGCACATATTTCGTTATAGAATCCTTAGCTCTGCCGTTGCCATGCCGATCCGGGATCTCCACAATCAGCGGCCGCGAATGGTTCAGCTTAATGTCATAAATGAACTCCCTGCAAATTTTCACCAAGTTCTCCGTAATCAGCACCACCGCGATGTCCTCATCCTTTAGCGCCTCGTTTATTGCGGTTTTTATCTCGTCCTCTTTGTGCACCACGACCCCCGGGATCCCGACCAGGCGCATCCCAACAAAGGTATCCTTATTGTCGCTGATAAGATGAAACTTCACAACAAGCACTCTCCCCATCACAAGCCAAGTCTAGGCCCTCAGTTTAAACGAACTTAATGAATATCGCAATGAGCAAGCCAAATATGGAAACACCTTCAGCCAAGCCCACAAACACAATGGCCTTTCCGAATGCTTTTGGGTCCTCCGAAACCGCGCCAATAGCCGCAGGAGCTGCCGCCGCAACCGCGATTCCGCTGCCGATACATGCAAGGCCCATTACCAACGCCATTGCCATCGAGTCCCACTCTTTGTCCGTCTTGCCCTGCTCCGCCTGAGTCGCCACCGTGCTTGCTTCCACAGCACCGGCAGTCGCCCCATCGTCCGCCACAACAACAGCCGCGCACAATGATAACATAAACAGCATCACAAAAGAGCATATCTGCACAACCACCGCCTTGGCCGGCTTCATGCCTCTTTTTACGGCGTACGTACACATTCCCAACGAAACCACCAGCAAGCCCACAAACGTTACAAAAATCGACACTGCACTCATTACAATTTCCTCCGCAATCCTAAATATTTTGATTTATAAATTTTCTTCGGACACTCGAATCGGCGCGAACGGTCGACCCTGTCCTTCAAAAAATCGGCTAAATAATTCATAAAAGTTGAGTCTTAGCACCTGGATGCCGACCAAAAGGCCCTCCAGCGCGATGACAAACACGTTTCCAAACACCGCCATGAGCGTGTATCCCACAACGCCGCCCGGCATTATCTGCGCGATGGTGAAGACGACCATCATCATCCCCGCGTGCACCAAAACATACGCGCCAACCCGCAAAAACGACATCGTGTTCGTGATGTAGCTCAACATGATCTCAAACAGCTCGAATCCGTTCTGCACCATGTATTCGCCCCATTTTTTTGGCTTCCAGTCCGGCGCCCTGCTCAGCAATTTCCCCAAAGGCTCTTTAAAAAATATCAGCACGACCGGCAGTACCATCAGCCCCAAAACGTACGGTAGCGACACCACATTTACTCCAAGCGCCATTGTGCCGCCGGCCGTCACTAGCGATCCATAAAAAATCAGCCCCGCGACGCCATTCTGGCCAAACAGTGCATTCTCGTAATTTCTTCGTCGCAGCGATGAGTATATGTTCAAAATCATGGACAAAATTATTATTCCGGCGCCCAAAATTACTGCCAGCACGATGATCGTCATGACCGTTTTGGGCTCCAGCACGTCAACCGGCTTTTCGTCCAGGTTAAACAACACCTTGTACATCGGGTCCAGCACGTGTTCTAGCCCAAACACCGCTCCGTATATCAGCCCAAACACCGATGCCGCGAATCCGCACCGTATCAAGATCCGTCCAAGCATCATCTTCTTAAGCCGCCACATAACGGCGCCCGCAATCGAAAGGACGATTCCCTGCCCAAAGTCGCCAAACATGATGCCAAACAGCAGCGTATACAGCACCGACACAATCACCGTCGGGTCAATTTCGTTATAGCTTGGCAGCCCATACATCTCAACAAACGACTCAAACGGCCGCGAAAATCGATTATTCTTTAGCTTTACCGGCGGCGAGTGCTTTTCTTCGTTGTCGGCCCGCTCAATCGAGAACTCTATGCCATAAACGTCGCTCAGCTGATGCGCAAAGTTATCCTCTTCCTCCTGCGGGATCCAGCCCACCAGAATGAAGCTTTCGTTGTACTTCGACACATAATTTTTGATCGTAAAGTAAGTATTCATCTCCTCAAGCTTGGTATAAAACCTCAAACACTGGTCCTTTTGCGTCTTCCAAAAGCTCTCTATCTTCCTATTGATACTCTCGAGCTCCGCGTTTGTGTCTGCAATCAGCCCTTTTATGATCTCTAGCTCTGTTTCGGGCGTTCCGTTAATTTGATTAAGCCAAAGCCGTTCAAAATAGAGCCCCGCAAACTTTCTGTCCACCTCTGCAATATTCTCCAAAGGCGCAAAATACACTCCCCAGCACGCTTTTTCGTCCACCGTGCAAGGGAAAAACAGCATATACGGGTCTTCTCCGCTTGCATTCAACTTTTCAAAGCTCTCTTTGGGCAACTTGCCAAACCGCACCTTTATATATTTACAGGCAAAAATCTCTGCCAAATTCAAGTCTAACCCTATAAAATGGCCTATATTTTCTTGCGCCTTCTGATGTTTCGTTATCCGATTTAAAATATCCTGCTTTTTTTCGAGTAATAATCCCATTTTATAATTTATATAATTAACGTAATCGTTAATTTCTTTCAAGCTCACTTCAAAGTCGGCAATATCCACCAGCTGCAGCTTCATTCCTGCTCTTTTTACCATGTCCTTAAGCTTTCGCAAAGGCTCGCTATACGGGTTCCCCTCCGAAAGCGGGACAAAATTGTTATTCTTAGAATAAAAGGAAAGTGCGTCGTCCGGATGAAAAATCCCAGACTTGCCACATACCTTAATAACTTCATCAAGCGCCGGCAAAACACCTATAATGCTCGCTACCTTTACCGATGAAACCGCCACGTTACACCACATCCTCTCTCTTTTGAGCCTTTAAAATCAACAAATTTTCTAACTCGCTCTTATTAACATCATATCTAACTCCCTCGATTATCGTCGTCAGATTCTGAATTTCTATCTGTAAAAGAAAGATGTAAGAGAACATTATTACAGCCGGATGCACAGAAAATCGGATATTGCTTCTGCATTTATTGTAAAGCACCCGATCCGGCAATTCATCCACATAATTATACTTATAATTTTTTATTTTTTTCCCTCGGTTAGTGTGCTCCATTATAGAAAAGACCTGCTCTTCGTTCTCGGCCTTGCACATCTGCGAAATGTACCGGTCTTTTATAGTCCCGTAATTTAAAACCGCCGACTTAACCTTGCTTCCGTTGCGCTTCAGCCGAACTATCCGCACAAAATTGCTGTAGTCAATATAAGCGCTCAAGGTTTCCGAAAGCTCCGCCCGTACCTTTGAGGGTGTATTCTTTTTTATAGCGTCAAAGAATTTGCCATAAAGATAGTCATAAAGCGTTTTTTCTATCGCAGATAAATCTAAATCTTGCCCATCCTCCGGCCGGTGCTTAGCCAACATCGGTTCGTACGCCGAGCCCTTTAAAACGCCCAAAAATTCGTCATAGTTTTTTACCGAAACCAAGCCCATCAAGTTAATTTTCGTCCTCTTATTAAAAAACATCGGTAAAGAGTAAATATACCCGTACGCGTTACCGCCCGCCAAGTACATCAAGCTATGGATAATCTGCTCAATCTCCGTGCGCGCAATGGTATACTCTGTTAAGCTGCTACCGGTAGAAATCTCATATCTGCACAGCGATTCTAAGTCATGAAACAATTTTTTACGAATCAAGTTCTCAAGCTGATTTCGGTTTATTCCCAATTCGTTCACATTCGCAAGCTCGTCGTGATAATGCGTATGATTCTTTAAATAAACCGCCACATCGCTCACCATTCTGCACGCAATAAGATTATTATAGTCCCGCGAGCTGATCCGGCCGCCATACATAGCCCGAACCTTCGCCGAAATAACATTTGAAGCATACTTAGAAAGCATAAAAATCAATCTCCCAAAACATTTTTGACTATGTTATTTACCCATATTCCGCAGTTTTGTTCGTAAGCTTTGTCCATTGCTTCAGATATATTCTTGCAATTCGATATTATCTTCGTCTTCTGTTCTTCTGCCAATCTTCGTTCGGTTGTTTCGTTTATCGCTAATCTTTTTCTGGCCCTTTCCAGATACTCGGTTCGGATCTCATTCTTCTTCGTTTTAATCTCGTTTTCAAGATTAATTTTGTCTTTCTGCGCTCGCTGTGTTAAGTCCCTTGCGGTTTTATCCATTTCGATTATCTTTGCGATCATATCTCTCATGACCTGGCCGCACCTCCTAAGCTCAGCTAAACTAAGAAACACGAAAGAACATCCACCAATATTATATTCCCAAAAAGCAGAAGTTTCAACAACCCTAAAATTTAAAAACAAAAAACCTCAATTTTCAATAACTAGTTTGATTATGAGCCTATTTTTACTATTTGTCAAGAGCGTATTGGTGCAAATGAATAAAATTTTTGAAAATTTTTTAACTTTGCCCAATTTTGCGAGCAATTTTTGAAGATGTTGCCAAACGCGCCAAAATGCAATAAAATTAAATCAAAATTTGAGTTTGGATGGATGGATTTGGACAAAAAAAAAGCGCTCATTTTATATGGCTCCCCGCACAAAAGCGGCCACACAAAAAAGGCTTTGGACGAAATTATTGTCACGCTGCAAAACGAGTTCGAGTTTACATTTATTGATGCTTTTAAGGCAAAAGTCGCACCGTGCGTAGATTGTGGCTCTTGCAAAACGCGAGAATCCTGTGTATCTGCAGACTTTGCCAACATCGATGCCGCTATCCGCATAAGCGAGCTTATAATCATCGCAACGCCCATCTATAACCTGAGCTTTCCTGCCCCGCTAAAAGCCATCTTCGACAGGACTCAGCTTTACTACAACATGAAAGTGCACCTCAAAAAAAATCCCTTTAAACAGCAAAAGGCCGCGATTTTAGTAGCCACATGCGGCGCCCGCGACCCAGACTGCGAAGAAATCATCCTAAAACAGCTGCAACTCTTTTTAACACTCATCAACGCAAAGCTCATAAAATCTGTCTTTATAAGCAACACGGATGCGTCTCCTCCCGCCACAGACAACGCCTAGGGCTACTCCGCTCTCACTTTATCTTTGCGCTTATTGCGTTCTCGCCCGTTTGCAGCAGATTATACAGCGAAGCCGCATACAATGGGTACTCTTTTGATATGATGTCCGGCGAAAGCGGCAATTTTGCTAGGCTCGCGGCGTCTTCCTTGCTCTTGCCCGAGCTTTTTATCGTCCGTTTGATGCTCAGCTCCAAAAGGCTCAAAGACGCGCTACACAGCGCCTCGTACGACGTGTTCGGAATCTTAAACAGGCCCTGCGGATTTTTGGCGTTGGCCGAGTACAAATTCCTAAAAACATTGTAAACGCAGATCATCAAATAGCCCGAAACCTCGCCAGTTAAGCTCTTGTTCTTGCTTTTGCCAAGCAGATCGAATATAATGCTTATGGAATTTACTATCAGTTTTTTATTCAAAGTTGGCAGCACACTGCCGCTAAACTTATTATCTTTATTCTCCGATGAGTCCGGAATGTCCTCCAGATTCAGCGTCTTGCCACTTTTATTTGGCGTTTTGCCCAGCAGATAGTCGCACGACACGTTATAATAATCCGAAAGTTTTATCACAAAATCCAGTCCGCACTCCCGAACGCCCTTTTCGTAATGCGACAGCAAGGCTTGCGAGATGTTAAGGTCGGTGGCCACTTGCTTTTGGCTCAATCCTTTTTCCTTCCTCAAAAGCGTGATGATTCTAGAGAAGTCCTTATTCATGCCTTCAAGCCCTCCTGCAGCAAAACTTTTTACGACTGGTAAATTATATCCCATAAAAAACATTTTGTAAAGACCATTTTCATAATTTTTTCGCTTCAAAAGGAGAATTTATATGAAGAGTTATCAGGTGCATTTGATTCGGCACGGGCTAACCGACGCGAACCTTAACGGCCAATACATCGGCGCTACCGACGTAGATTTGTCTGCGGAGGGCGTTGCAAGGCTGAACAAGCTAAAAAGCGAGGCTACTTACCCCTATGTTGACAAGATTTTTTGCAGTCCCCTTCTGCGTTGTCGCCACACCGCGGAAATTTTGTACCCGGCGCACACCGATTTTACTATCGAAAACGACTTTGCCGAGTGCAACTTTGGCGACTGGGAGGGAAAAACCGCCGATGAGCTCAAAAACAACAAGGACTTTTTGCTTTGGTTGAAAAACTCCGAAAAAGCTTGCCCTAACGGCGGCGAAAGCTTAAAAGCTTTTAACTTGCGCGTTACATCGGCTTTTGAAAGTCTTGTTGAGACCGTCGTTAAAGGTGACATCAAAGATACGGCCATTGTGACGCATGGCGGCGTGATTATGACTATCCTTGCGGCCTTTGGCGTGCCGCGCGCTAAGTTTTTTGACTGGGTCGTCAACAACGGATGCGGCTATTCGGTGCGGATTATGCCCAGTTTGTGGATGCGGCAGAAGGTTGTTGAGGTTTACGCTAAGGTTCCGTACAATCTGGCCCGCGAGAACGACGAAGAATCGGCGTATATCGTTGACTTAGTTCGCGGCACATCCGAATCTGACGAGATTCACGAAAACAGCGGCGAGACATAATCTACTGGTAGCGGCGGTGCGCGGTATAGTGCACCGCTTTATTTTTGTCAAAAAGCCCGACTATTTCGTTTTCGTCGCAAAGAAGAAGTCGACACCCTGGCCGTAGTTGTGGAATATCAGCCCTTTTACCTTATTCGACCAGGCGAAAAACCTGCTCTGCGTGTACATCGGGTAAAAAACGGCGTTGTCGATGAGGTATTTTTCTGCCGCCACAATCGGCTGGTAAGCATCTTTAGCATTAGCTGAGGCCGCACTATTAATGAGTTTATCGTACTCTGGGCTGTTCAGATTGGCGATATTCTTGCTGTTTCCAGACTTAAATGCATTCAAAAAGTCGAGCGCAAACGGACTTTCGGCCGAAATCGGCACCAACGCCACCTGATAGTTCATCGAAGCCACCCTGGACTTCAAAACGCCTTCCGGAATAGGCTCCATGTTAAAATAAAAACCCAGATTATCGTTTAAATTCTCTATCGCATTGCTTATAATCGCCTTTATACTAGGATTTTCGGGGCATAAAATCGTAACTTTTGGCAGAGTCTTCAGCTTTAACTGTTGCAAACCGGCGTAAAAATGGTTCTTGGCCTTAGGGTCTGCTGTCAAGCATGGGCATTTACCTGCGACACTTCGAAAGTTTTGCCCATTAACAATGAGTCCATCTGGCACCAGACTCTCGGTAACTTCGCAGTTTTCCGGGATCGTCGATAAGATATGGTCGCGATTTAGAGCCTCCAAAAAGCCCATCCGGACGTTTAAATTCGCAAACAGAGCGTCCTGCGTGTTGAAAGCAAGGCCCCACAAGGTGTCCTTAAAGTCGACCGTTCCCAGATTCTTGCGCTTGGCCTCTGTTACCTGCTCATATGATGGCAAAAGCGCAGCATCTATCGCAGAGGTAGTAATCAAACTTACCGCATCAGTGAGGTCTTTGCCGATAGTAAAGTCCACCCCGGCCGGCACAGAGACATTCGCACCGATATAATTTTCGTTTTTGACCAGACTCAGGCTGTTATAGTGGCTCCAGCCGTACCGCGTCTTGACCTTAAAGGCGCCATTACTGATAATTGTGGCTGCCTCCAGACCGTATTGCCCGTTGGTGCCTTCAAAAAAGGCCTTATTGCATGGCATAGTTGGCGCTGTGGCGAGCAGCGAAAGGAAGTTTTCCATGGGGTATTCAAGCTCGATGGCCACCGTATGCTCATCTGGGGCTGATACGCCCAGAGAATCCGCTGGGGCGACGTCTATGTTGACTTTGCGCGCATTTTTTATGCAGTAAAGCGTGTATGCCTTTGGCGAATTCGTGTATTTATCGAGTGCGCGCTGAAGTCCAAACACGAAATCCTGCGCTGTTACGGGCGTTTTGGCTTTGTCCGACCAAGCCGCATCCTCACGCAAGTGGAACGTATACGTCATACCATCGTCCGAGACATCCCACGACGTCGCAACTCCTGGCGTTACGTTGCCCGATTCATCGAGCCTGACCAGGCCTTCAAAGATATTCATAATGACGATGTTGGCGGCGTAATCGTTGCAGACCTGCGGGTCAAGCGTGCGCGGCTCGCTCTCCAGGTTATATTTTATCACCTGATTTTCGGGCGAATTTTTATTCTTTTTGCACCCCGAAAAGCTCGTCATAATCAGCGTTGCGCAGAAAAAAATTAAAAAAATCCTTTTTGCCATGCGATAATCACCTTTACAATTTATGTAAAACCAGCGGCAGTTAGCCCCGTTTTTTGTTGTATAATGTTTTAGTTTATCATATATTTCGATTTTATTGCACAAAACGTCAAAAAATTTTACAAAAAATTCTTAATTCGGCATTATGATGCATACCGAGCAAATTTTTTACGATAATCTACTCAGTATGCATAAACTTATTGGCCTTCGCTCGTCACCTAAAAATGTAATGAACGTTGTCCAGTAGGTCCTCCACGGCATTCGTACACTTCATGGCCTTACGTTTCATCTTCTTCGGGTTTTGCATATAGCTGAACAAAAGCCATCCTGTAGCCATCCCCCAAAAAACTCCACACAAAAAGCTCTTCATTGCGCAATTCTTCTTACTTTCATTCATATTCATCGCCATTGTACCTCCATTCTCATTTATTTTAATAGTATTTTGCCCGCCACGATCCCTTTTAGCAAAATTTTTGCTGTAAATTTAAATTCCTGTTTTTGCAAAATGCCGCTTGTTAATTGCGAAAAAAAATGGTATACTAGAGGGCGGTGAGCTGTTTTGAATGAGTTGAACATTGTGCTAATTGAACCACAAATTCCTCAAAATACCGGTAACATCGCTCGCACTTGCGCTGCAACCTCTGCTCGTCTGCATTTGGTAGGGCCTTTGGGCTTTGAGATTGACGATAAAAAGCTAAAGCGCGCCGGTCTTGACTATTGGAGCCTTTTGGATGTACATATTTACGCGGGAATTCGCGAATTTTTTAGCCAAAACAATGGCTCGTTTTTTTATTTTTCTACCAAGGCAAAGCGCGTGCACACTGAGGTTTCGTACCCTCGTGACTGCTACTTGGTGTTTGGCCGGGAGGATGCGGGGCTGGATGAAGCTCTTTTGCACGACAATATGGACCGTACGGTGCGGATTCCTATGCAGGAAAAGGCTCGGAGCTTGAATTTATCGAACTCCGTTGCTATTGGTGCATACGAAGTTCTGCGCCAGTGGGGCTATCCGGGCCTTTTGCGCCAGGGAAAACTGAGGAATTATGACGACTAAACTCCTATAACATGCATAAAATAGATTATAATATTTTCTGATATGGAAAAATAAAATAAGTTATCGCCCATTATTGCTACAACGAACCGACCTAAAAGTTACCGTTGCAACACGAGACTTGAAAGGATGAAACTTATGGATTATTCTGGCAAAAAGTCTGTTGAGGACATCGACGTTTGCGGCAAGCGAGTCCTTTTGAGATGCGATTTTAACGTGCCTTTTGGCGCTGACGGGAAGATCGCCGATACCACGCGGATTGACACTTCGCTTAGGACTATTCGCTATCTGATTAAAAATCGTGCTACTGTTATCATTGTTTCTCACCGAGGCCGTCCGAAAGGCGTTTGCCGGCCTGAGCTTTCTTTGGAGCCCGTTGCTGCTTATCTTTCTCGCGCTTTGAATCTGGACATTAAGTTTGTGCGTGGAGATATTCGCGATGGTGCGCCGGAGAGTTTAAATCAGCTGAAGAATGGCGACATTGCGCTGCTTGAGAATATTCGCTTTTATAAGGAGGAAGAGCAAAACGACCGTGAATTCGCAAAAAAGCTGGCATCTTTGGCTCAAATTTACGTTAACGACGCTTTTGGGACGTCCCACCGAGCGCATGCTTCTATTGTGGGCGTGGCTGCGATTTTGCCGGCGGTCTGCGGCTTTTTGATGAAGAGAGAGCTTGAAATTTTGTGCCGCGCTTTAACCGCGCCAGAACGGCCTTTCGTCGGGATATTTGGCGGGGCTAAGATTTCGGACAAGATCGACGTTATAAATAATCTGCTTGAAAAGCTCGATGTGCTGGTAATCGCGGGCGGTATGGCTTACACCTTTTTGAACGCTTTGGGCTATTCTATTGGGCAGTCCATTTTTGAGGCAGATAAAATTGGCGTCGCGACGGACATTATGGCCAAGGCGAAGGACTTAGATGTTCGAATTGTTCTGCCTGTTGACAATGTGGTTGGGCGAGAATTCACTGCTGACACGGATTTTGAGGTCGTTGGTTCGGACAGCATCCCGGACGGCTGCTTTGGGCTGGACATTGGGCCCAAAACGGAACAAGTTTTTCGCGATATAATCGCGGGCGCGAGGACTATCTTTTGGAATGGGCCAGTTGGCGTGTTTGAGTGGGCCCACTTTCGGCATGGGACCTTTAGTGTTGGTGCAGCAATCGCTGCAAACCGCGGTACTATGTCTATTGTTGGCGGTGGGGACACTGCCGCGGCTGTTCAGATGGGGAACTTCGCAAATAGCATGACGTATGTGTCCACTGGCGGAGGCGCTTCTTTGGCGCTTTTTGAAAGAAAGGATCTGCCCGGCGTTGCAGCTTTGGCAGACAATTGATAAGTTCTGGTTATGAAATTTTTGGGTTTTAGAGGAGAAATTTGATTGAAAAAAAGTGGAAAAACGCGAATAATAGTGGGGAATTGGAAGATGAACAAGGCTCCGGCTGAGGCTGCAGCTTTGTTTAGCGAGATAGCATCTGGCTTAACGGCCGACTGCTGCCGGGTTATCCTGTGTGTGCCTTTTGTGGATTTGCTTACGGTTGCCAATCTGGCGGCGGACACAGAAATTTGCATCGGTGCGCAGAATTGTCATTTTGACAACGAAGGTGCTTATACTGGCGAAATTTCGCCGGCCATGCTGAATAATATCGGTGTGAATCACGTTATACTAGGGCACAGCGAGCGCAGGAAATATTTTGGTGAAACTGATGAAACTACGAATAAAAAGGTCAAGTTGGCAATTTCATCGGGTCTAACGCCCATTGTTTGCTTAGGTGAAACTTTGCTGGAGCGGGATCTTGGCGTTACGGACGAGAAAATTTCGATTCAGATAAAAAAGTTGCTTAACGGCGTTTTGGCGCCACAGTTAGAAAATTTAATTATCGCTTATGAGCCAGTTTGGGCGGTTGGATCTGGTAGATGCATCGAGCACGCTGATTTAGTGCATGTTTGTAAGGTGATTAGGGCCTCTCTTTCCAGTCTTTATGGGATCGAAGCGGCTAATAACGTCCCGATATTGTACGGTGGATCGATAAATTCGCAAAATTTTGCCGATCTACTGAGCATTGATGATATCGATGGAGGCCTTGTTGGCGGGGCTTCTCTGGTTGCTGAAGAATTTTTGAAAATCGTCAACTGTACATAGCGCCTTATTCGGCCTATTTCGAAAATCAAAATATCCGCATGGTAACTAGGTTTTTGGGCATTTTAGTTTTGAGGAGATTGATAAATTATGGACAAAAAAACTTTTTATATTACAACGCCGATATACTACCCATCGGGCAACCCGCATCTTGGGCACAGCTACTGCACCGTGGCGGCAGACGTTATGGCTAGGTTCAAGCGCTTGGTTGGCTACGATGTGATGTTTTTGACGGGTACGGATGAGCACGGGCAAAAAATCGAGTTGAACGCAGCTAAGGAAAACTTGCGGCCCAAGGAGTACGTGGACAGGCTGGTCGCGGAGTTTCGGCGACTTTGGGATATTATGGATATTTCCAACGACAAGTACATTCGCACGACGGATGGCTATCACGTCGCGGCGGTGCAGAAGATCTTTCGCGCACTTTACGATAGGGGCGAGATTTACAAGGGCAACTACGAGGGCTGGTACTGCACGCCGTGCGAATCCTTCTGGACGGAGACGCAGTTGGTTGATGGAAAATGCCCAGACTGCGGGCGCGAAGTGAAGTTGACTAAGGAAGAAGCCTACTTCTTCAAGCTTTCTAAATATTCTGATAAGCTTTTGCAGCTCTATGACGAGCATCCGGAGTTTTTGGAGCCCGAAAGTCGCCGCAACGAGATGATTAGCTTTATCAAGAGTGGCATAAATGACCTGTGCGTGAGCCGGACGAGCTTTAACTGGGGCGTGCCAGTCGATTTTGACGGGAAGCACGTGGTTTATGTGTGGCTGGATGCGCTTACCAACTACATCACCGCGCTTGGCTATGGTTCCGACAACGACGCCGATTTTAAGCGTTACTGGCCGGCAGACGTCCATTTTGTGGGCAAGGAGATTGTCCGATTTCATGCGATTATCTGGCCGTCCATACTTATGGCGCTGGATTTGCCTTTGCCTCGCAAAATTTATGGCCACGGATGGCTTCTTTTCGGCGACGGCACCAAGATGTCCAAGTCTAAGGGCAATGTGGTGGATCCGCAAATTTTGTGCGAGCGATACGGTGTGGACGCGATCAAATATTTCTTGATGCGCGAGATCCCATTTGGGGCGGACAGCGTCTTTACAAATGAGGCTTTGATAAGTCGGATAAACTCGGATTTGGCGAACGATTTGGGAAATTTGCTTTCTCGCACAACCGCTATGATCGAGAAATACTTCGGTGGCAAGTTGCCTCAGCCTCTTGAGGGCGCCGTCGCTGACAATGAGCTGATTTTTATGGCAACGTCTTTGCGAGAAAAATATAAGCATCACATGGATCAGTTCCAGTTTTCAAGCGCCTTGTCAGAGGTTTGGAAACTAATTGCAAGGGCCAACAAATACATCGACGAGACGATGCCATGGGCTCTGGGCCGAGATGTCGAAAAAGCGAATCGGCTAGCCTGCGTTTTGTACAATCTATGCGAAGTTCTTCGAATCGTGTCAATCTTGATTACACCTTTCATGCCCAACACTTCGCCGATCATCGCACAACAAATCGGTGCTAAGAAGGATGCACTAACTTGGGAAACCGCCAACAAATGGGGAATCTTGCCGCTTGATGCTGCGGTTAAAAAAGGTGAACCGCTTTTCCCAAGAATCGACGTAGAAAAAGAGCTCTCGGAGTTAGAAAAATGCACTAAGTAGGAGGTTTTATTGCCATGATCTTTGATTCTCATGCGCATTATGACGATGCTGCTTTTGACAATGACCGTGATGACTTGATTTGTAGACTTTTTAATACGGACGTGTGCGGAATTATCAACGTTGGGTGCAACATTCAGACTTCAAAAGCCTCAGTAAACCTGGCTCGAAGGTACCCCTTGATTTGGGCGGCCGTGGGCGTGCACCCGCAAGAAGTTGATAGCGTTCCGCCGGATTATCTTGACATTTTGAGCTCATTTTTGGCAGAAGAAAAAGTCATTGCGATCGGCGAGATCGGGCTCGATTACCATTATGACGAAACCTCGAGGGAAACTCAAAAGGCGAAATTTGAAGAGCAAGTGAAATTGGCTAAAACCCTCGACGTGCCAGTGATAATCCACGATAGGGACGCACACACCGACACGATTGAAATCTTGAAAAAATACGCGCCAAAAGGCGTGGTGCATTGCTTTTCTGGCAGCGTTGAGATGGCAAACGAGGTCGTGAATTTGGGCATGTATGTGGGGCTAGGAGGCGTGGTGACCTTTAAAAATGCCAAAAATCCAGTGCTCGTGGCAAAGTCTGTGCCGCTAGATCGGATTTTGCTAGAGACGGACTGCCCATACTTGGCGCCAGAGCCAAATCGAGGCTCACGATGCGATTCTAGCATGATAAAATTCACCGCAGATAAAATCGCTCTGGAGCGCGGTATATCGGTGGAAGAGCTGTTGAGAGGTGCTAAAGAAAACGCATTGCGCCTGTTTTCTAAAATAAGTGTAAAATAATTAATAGCTAAGCTGCTCGGTGCTTAGCCATTTTTCTTTCAAGATTTTTTTAATTATCCCATCAGGTCGGCCATGTTATATAGCCCGACTGGCTTTGATACTACGAATTTCGCGGCATTTACGGCTCCTTCGGCGAAAATTTCCTTTGACTGCGCGGTGTGCGATATCCTCAAGACTTCATCCTTTCCGGCAAAAATGATCTCGTGCTCGCCTACCATCGTTCCGCCCCGCACAGAATGTATGCCTACTTCGTTTTTGCTTCTGGCTTTCTTGTAAAGATGCCGATCGTACACGTATTCCAGGTTTTGCCCCAGCGCTGCCTTCACCGCGCCTGCTATCATCAGCGCCGTTCCGCTGGGCGCGTCAATTTTTTTGTTGTGGTGCTTTTCTACGATTTCTATATCAAAGCCGGGGTGCAGGGCTTTTGCGGCCTTTTGGGTAAGCGAAATCAACAGGTTCACCCCTAGCGACATATTGCTAGAAAAGAAAATTGCGATCCGCTCCGATGCTGCCTTGATTTTTTCAATCTGAGCTTCGTTAAATCCTGTTGTGCAGATCACCGCTGGCATCTTTTTAGCAGTAGCGTAGGATAAAAGTGAGTCGATCAGCTCGGGGTTCGAAAAATCGATGATCACATCCGCCTCTGCGCTGAGCCCGCTAAATGCTTCAACAACCGGGAACTCAGTCGTGGCGCTTATTTTTTTGCTTACACCCCCCACAATAGCGCAATCCGCTCGCTCCGACACCACCTTCGCAACGGCCCGACCCATCTGTCCACCGGCGCCGCTCAATATTATCCTCGTCATTTTGCACTTCCCATCTGCGTTCCCCGCGTTTTATTTTGTCGCGACGCCGAAATTTCTCATCGCCGTCACCAATTTATCTTTATTTTCGGCCGAGAGCGAAACCAGCGGAAGCCGACAACTGCCGCAATTAAAGCCCAGCTGATTCATTGCCTCTTTTACCGGAATCGGGTTTACATCGCAAAATAGCGCTTCCATAAGCTCATTCGACTTCAAAAACAGCTCCCTAGCAGCGTTTAAGTCCCCTTCAAAAAATTTTCCATTGATTTCATAGCTCTCGTAAGGGCAAACATTCGCGAAAACCGAGATCACTCCCTGGCCACCCAACGACAAAATCGGAACGGTCTGATCGTCGTTGCCGGAATAAACTGCCAAATCATCGCCACAAAGCGCTATAGTCCTTGCAATGGCCGAAAGATCGCCGTTTGCCTCTTTGGTAGCCACGATGTTTGGGTGCTTTGCAAGCTCCGCGTAGGTCTCCGGCCTAATCGAAACCCCCGTGCGCGACGGCACATTGTACAAGATCATCGGCAGGTCCACATTGTCAGCGATGCAGCTGTAGTGGCGAATCAGGCCCCTTTGCGACGTCTTGTTATAATAGGGCGTCACCACCAAAACCGCGTCCGCACCCAGCTCTTGGGCCTTTTTAGACATCTTCAATGCATGCTCGGTACTGTTGCTGCCCGTACCAGCTATGACGGGGACTCTGCCCGCAACCTTTTTCACCGTGAAATCAATCACCGCAGCGCGCTCCTCATCGCTCATAGTAGCCGATTCTCCCGTCGTGCCGCAAGTTATTATCGCGTCAGTTTTATTTTTTATCTGAAACTCCAGAATTTCCTCCAAAACCTCGAAATTTACGCTCCCGTCGCTGTGCATCGGCGTTACGAGCGCCACGCCCGAGCCTTTAAAGACTGTTTTTTTCATGTATAATCCTCCGTTTTGTTGTAAAATTTGTTAATCGATAAATCCCTTGGCGCAGAGCATCTCGGCCATCAGGATGGCTCCTCCGGCCGCGCCTCGGACTGTGTTGTGCGACATGCAGACAAATTTAACATCGTACTGCGTGTCGTCCCGTAGCCTGCCCAGAGCAATCGCCATGCCGTTTTCTAGCTCCCGTGCGCTGCGTATTTGAGGGTAATGCGGGTCCTCAAAATAATGCAAAAACCGCTTTGGTGCGCTTGGGAGCGCCATCCCTGCGGATAGCCTCTCGCTGTAGATTTGCCACCTTTGTTTTATTTCATCCAGCGGTGGCTTATTTTTGAACGACACAAAAACCGCAGCGGTATGGCCATCGCTCACAGGGACTCGGATGCACTGCGTTGTTATGCTGGGCTCTGTGGCGCTTTTTATGCCATTTTCGCAGACTTTTCCCCAGATTTTCAGCGGTTCCTGCTCGGACTTCTCCTCCTCGCCCGCTATGTAGGGGATGATGTTGTCGACCATTTCTGGCCAGCGCTCGAAGGTTTTGCCCGCGCCGGAAATCGCTTGGTATGTGCACGCAAGCACCTTTGTTACTCCGAAATCCCGCAGTGGGTGTATCGACGGGACGTAGCATTGAAGCGAACAATTCGATTTTACCGCGATGAATCCTCTTTTTGTGCCCAACCGTTTCCTCTGAACCTCGATTATATCTGCGTGCTCGGGGTTAACCTCCGGGATAATCATCGGCACATCTTTAGTCCCTCTGTGCGCGCTGTTGTTCGATATCACCGGGCATTCCGCCTTCGCGTAGCTCTCCTCCAGCCGCATCAGCGCCTCTTTGGGCATATCCACCGCGCAAAAAACAAAGTTCACCGCGGCTGCGATCGCTTCCAAATCGCCCACTGCATCCAAAACGGGCATGTCTCGCACTTGTTCTGGGAGCCCCTGCGCCAGCGCCCATCTGCCGTTCAGGGCTTCTTCGTACGTTTTGCCAGCCGAATTCTTGCTCGCAGCCAGCACCGCTATGTCAAACCAAGGATGCCCCGCCAGCAGTGTCACAAAGCGCTGCCCTACCATTCCGGTGGCCCCCAAGATGCCTACTTTAAACTTTTTCATAGTCTCAAGAGCCGTCGGATGGCCCTTTGTGCCGCCTTTCGTTTAAAATTGAACTCAAAAATTGTCAAAATGTGTTGTAACCTCGGCCATAATCGAATATAATTATCTTTGATTTGCCGTTGGTTTTTTCGAATTTCGAAATTTAGGTGATATAATAGCATAGCATTTTTGCGCCGCGGTGTCAAGTTTGCCCGCGGTTTGAGGGATGATTGTCATTTTGAAGACGAAGGATTTTTTCTATGATTTGCCAAAGGAGTTGATCGCTCAAGACCCCATCGAGAAGCGCGATCACTCGCGGTTGTTGGTGCTTGACGGGGCGAGCGGCGAGGTCTTGCATAAACATTTTTATGATATAGTCGACGAACTTATGCCCGGTGATTGCTTGATTCTTAACGACTCTCGGGTGCTTCCGGCCCGAATTTTCGGCGTTAGAGAGAACTCTGGCGCTACAGTGGAGTTTTTGCTTTTGACTCAAAAAGGCCCAAACACCTGGGAGACCTTGGCGGGGCCCGGCAAAAAGGCCAAGGTCGGGAATAAGTTTACCTTTGGTGGCGGCGTGATGTTTGGCGAGGTTTTGGAAGTTCTGCCTGACGGCAACCGCATTGTTAAGTTTGACTGCGAGGGGAATTTTTATTCTGCTTTAGAAAGAATCGGCAAGATGCCGCTTCCGCACTATATTACTCACGAGTTAGTCGACCGTGAACGCTATCAGACAGTGTATTCTCGCGAACTCGGGTCTGCTGCTGCCCCAACTGCCGGGCTTCACTTTACGGACGATTTGCTCAAAAAAATCCAAGATAAGGGCGTTAAAATAGGCTTCGTTACGCTTCATGTCGGGCTTGGAACGTTTCGGCCGGTTAAGGTTGCCGATATTGCTGACCACAAGATGCACGCCGAGCACTACGAGGTTCCGCCGCAGACTGCCGCGCTTATTGCTAACACCAAAAAGGCTGGCGGCCGTGTTGTCGCTGTTGGCACCACCAGCTGCCGCACGCTTGAGGCTATGTTCAAGGATTTCGGCGACGTCACCGCCTGCGAGGGCTGGACCGACATTTTCATTTATCCTGGCTTTAAATTCGGGGTCGTCGACGCTTTGATCACTAACTTTCACCTGCCCGAGAGCACTTTGATCATGTTGGTTTCGGCTTTTGCCGGCCGTGATGCGGTTTTGTCTGCTTATCGGACGGCGGTTACCGAGAAATACCGGTTTTTCAGCTTTGGTGACGCTATGTTTATCCGTTGAATGTGAGGTTTTGGCATGTTTAGCTTGATGAAAACTTGTGGTGGCGCGCGAAGAGGCACTTTTTCTACGCCTCATGGCAACGTGCAGACCCCCGCTTTTATGAATGTGGCGACCTGCGGCGCTATTAAGGGCGCGGTTTCGGCTTTGGACTTGGCTCAAATCGGCTGCCAGGTCATGCTTTGCAACACCTATCATCTGCATCTGCGGCCGGGTGACGGCGTTGTTCGTCAGCTGGGTGGGCTTCACAAGTTTACCCGTTGGGATGGTCCTATTTTGACCGATAGCGGCGGCTTTCAGGTGTTTTCTCTTTCCAAACTTCGCCGGATTACCGAGGAAGGCGTTTATTTTTATTCTCACATCGACGGCCGGAAGGTCTTTATGGGGCCCGAGGAGATCATCCAGATTCAGTCTAACCTGGCCTCGACCATTGCTATGGCCTTTGACGAATGCATCGAGAACCCCGCCGAATACAGCTACGTTAAGGCTTCTTGCGACCGCACTACCCGATGGCTTGAGCGCTGCCGGGCGGAGATGCTTCGCTTGAATGCTTTGGACTCTACTCTCAACAGGGACCAAATGCTTTTTGGGATTAATCAAGGCAGCACGTATGCGGATTTGCGCGTTGATCACATGAAGGCTATTCGCGAGCTCGACTTGGACGGATACGCGATCGGCGGCTTAGCTGTGGGCGAAACTGCCAATGAGATGTACGATACCATCGAAGCGGTCGTGCCTCATATGCCTTTGGACAAGCCCAGATACCTGATGGGAGTGGGTACCCCGGTGAATATTCTGGAGAGCGTTGCCCGCGGGGTGGACCTTTTTGACTGCGTTATGCCGTCTCGGAACGCTCGCCACGGGAAGCTTTTCACTTGGGCCGGGAGTGTTAACATTTTGAATGCTAAGAATGAGCTGGACTCTACGCCTCTTGACCCTCTCTGCGAATGCCCCGTTTGCAAAAATTTTTCGCGCGCGTATTTGCGACATCTTTTTAAAAGCAAAGAGACCCTCGGCATGCGCCTTGGCGTTATGCACAATCTTTATTTTTATAATTCTTTAATGGAAAAAATCCGCTCCGCTATTGAAGATGACTCCTTTGACTCATTTTACCGGCATTATCGGCAGTTGCTCTCGCAAAAAGTCTAGCCGCTTGGTACAATTCGCTCTTGATTTAAACTCGGGAATCTGGTACAATTATGTTTGTTAATCTTTTGGAGGTGCTGGCTTTATGATGAGTGCAGAGGGTTCTGCTGGGATTATGAACGTCGTTTTTATGACGCTTCTTTTTGCTTTAATGTATTTTTTTATGATTCGACCGAGTTCTAAGCGTAAAAAGCTTGAGGACGATATGCGAAACAACATTCAGATCGGCGACGAAATCACTACTATTGGCGGGATCGTTGGCCGGATTGTTGCTGTTAAGGACGACAATCAGTCTTTTATTATCGAGACTGGCGTGGATCGGAGCAAGATCAAAATTAAAAAATGGGCTATTGCTAGCTGCGATTCTCAGAAAGAAAGTCGTACGCCTGCTGCGAAGTAGAACAATTCGATGTATATTCGCCTACCTTTTTGAATATTGATTATATGATTTTGTTTTTAAAATTGGGGCAAAACAATATTTAGGAGGTATGATTTTTGAGGTATGACAAGGCTTCGAACGGTGATTCGGATTTTTCCACTTCTTTAAAGGCTATTTTGTTTGGTGCTGCTGTTGGCGCCACTATTTGTGCGGGATTTTTATTTTTATTTGCTTTTTTGTTCGTTATTGTTAAGTCTATTCCGCAGTTTTTGATTCAGGTTATCGCCATTTTCTGCGCCGCTATTGGCGCTTTCGTCGCTGGGTACATTGCTGCTCGGGTTTATCGGTTTCGTGGGCTCGTTTATGGCTCTTTGGCGGGCTTATTTTTGTTCGTTTTGCTCACATTGGTCGCTTTCATCGTCTCGCGCGACCGGTTTACTTATTTGACTTTGGTGCGGCTTTTGGTTATGACTCTTGCTGGCGCTTTTGGCGGGGTTTTGAGTGTTAACAAGAAGCGGCGGTAAGCCTTTTTACACATTTTAACGCGCGCTCAATAAAACCGCAAAACTTATTGTTTGAAATTTTTTGTCGGATGTGGTATAATTTTTTGCAGCTTAATTTATTTTTTTAGGAGGTGCGTTTTTATGAAGCATGTTAAGACTTTGAACAAAGCGAATCTTAAGGACACTGCGGCTAAGGGCGGTTGCGGCGAGTGCCAGGCCTCTTGCCAGTCCGCTTGCAAGACTTCTTGCACGGTTGCTAACCAGAAGTGCGAGAACTCTAATCGATAATCGCGGCTGAGTCGCGGTTTTGAGGCTTACATAGTTTGAGGTTACGCTTGGGGGCGGGGTTTTTAGTTTCTCCGCCTCTTATTTTTGATGTTTTAAAATTTTTGCGGGAGTT
The DNA here is from genome assembly GCA_948537335.1 of uncultured Eubacteriales bacterium. Classification (GTDB taxonomy): domain Bacteria; phylum Bacillota; class Clostridia; order Oscillospirales; family Acutalibacteraceae; genus CAG-557. The sequence continues at coordinate 48,601 of CAOUJG010000002.1, read as the reverse complement.
TTTATTTTTATGATACATAAATTTCGGCTAAACGGCCACAACATCGTGCTGGACGTCAACAGTGGCGCCGTGCATGTTTTGGACGACTTGGCCTTTGATATTTTGGACTTTGTTGACGAAGACATGCAGCCAGAGCTCAGTAGTGATGCGGTTAATGCTTTGAGTCAAACCTACGACCGTGCTGATATTGCGGGTGCGTACGCCGAATTATATGCGCTCTTTAAAAGTGGTCAGCTTTTTGCGGCCGATACATATCAGGGTTACACCTCTTTGCTCGTCAACGCTCCGATTAAATCTATGTGCATCAACATTGCACACGACTGCAACCTGCGCTGCGAGTACTGTTTTGCTGCGAAGGGAGATTTTGGCACCGGTCGTGAGCTCATGCCGCTGCGCACCGCTAAGGCTGCTATCGACTTTATTGTTGAGCATTCTGGGAACCGCCGCAACTTAGAAGTCGACTTTTTTGGCGGCGAGCCTTTGATGAATTTTGACGTTTTGAAGCGCACTGTTGAATATGCTCGTAGTCTGGAGCCGCTTTATAACAAGAATTTTCGGTTTACTGTTACTACGAATGGCTTGCTGCTGACGCCGGACAAAATTGACTTTATTAATCGCGAGATGTCCAATGTTGTGCTCTCTCTGGATGGCCGTCAGAACGTCAACGATAAGCTGCGTGTTACTCCAAATGGCCGCGGATGCTATGATCTGATCGTTCCAAAATATCAGGAGCTCATTGCTGGCCGCGCTGATAAGGATTATTACGTTCGTGGGACTTTTACTCGCAATAACCTCGATTTTACCGCCGATGTCCTCAAGATATATGACCTGGGCTTCGATCAGATCTCTATTGAGCCGGTTGTCGCTGACTCTGCCTTGGATTATGCTATTTGTGAGGCCGATCTGCCCCGGATTTTCAACGAATATGAGACTTTGGCTAGGGAAATTATTGCTCGCAAAAAAAACGGTCGATGCTTTAACTTTTTTCACTTTATGCTGGACCTTGACCAGGGTCCTTGTGCGATAAAACGGCTTCGCGGCTGCAGTTGCGGTAATGAATACGTCGCGGTTACGCCAAATGGCGACATTTATCCTTGCCACCAGTTTGTGGGCGAGGACTGCTGGAAGATGGGCAATGTGCTCGAGAACACGCTGGATAGCGACATTAAGGACAGGTTTGCCCGAACTAATGTTTACACCAAGAAAAAATGCCGCGGTTGCTGGGCTAAATTCTTTTGCAGCGGCGGTTGCAATGCCAACAGTTGGCAATATGCAGGCGATATCGCTAAGGCTCACGATATTTCTTGCGAGCTCGAAAAAAAGCGCCTCGAATGCGCTTTGATGATAAAGGCTGCTACTTTATGAGCCTGCGATGGCAACGAAAATGCGGATACTCGGCTTGTTTGGAGTATCCGCAATTTTTTATTTTTATTTGATCGCGATGTAGATATATACCCCGTTCAGCTTGTTTAAGTTGACGATTTTGCCGCTGCTCGTCGTGCTGGTTTGCGAGACCCGTATCGTTTTGGACAATATCGTGCCTCCTATCGAGCCCCCTTCTCCGGCCGACGTCAGGATCGTTGCATTGCACACCATATAATCGCCCTCTGCATTATACTCCACCAGCGGCATACCTCTGTAGAGCACGATCGCTATCCTTGGCTGAAAGTCCAGCGAAATCACCTTTACAGAGTTGCCGTCACCGGTATAAGTCCCCACTACGAACGACGAGTTAAGAAGCTCCAGCCTTTCGGCCGTCATGTGAGCGTCTATGTCATTTAAATGGTCGCTTATTACCTTGTCTAGCTTCTCGTTGTCCGACACAAAGTCCTCCCGAATCGGCTTGTCCGTTCCCAACCAGCTGTTTAGCCCCAAGTTTGCTGTTTTGTTGTTTGTTGGCATTTTGCTTCCTCCTTCTACCATATTGGTACAAAATTTTCTATTTCATCCCAGGTTAAACTTATGGCATCCATTCTGTCAAATGTGTTCGACAGTTCCTCGATAAATTGCCACTGTAAATTTCTAAAATCGAAAAAACATTCTAGATGCGCCGGCAAAAACTGAGATATTATCTGTTTTTTTATCTCTTTGTCCGAGCCCCTCACGTCTAGCGACAGGCAGTTTATATAGATTTTATTTTTTTCTGGCAGTTCGATTATATAGCCGTTTATGCCCACCGTCTTTAGCACGCTTTCTATGGCCGTTTTGTTGAAGTCCGTTTCGCTGAGCGCCGATCTGTATAGCAGCACGCCTCTTCTTTTTTCTATGGTCTCATTTTTTTGCTCCGAGCCTATGGCCAGCTCCCGCATAGTTATGCCATAGCTTTGCGCCGTCACTACGAATCTTTCTTGCTCCAGCTCCGTCAGTTGTGCCTCTATTGCGTCCAACACCTCGGCATACGCCGCCAGTTCTGCTGTTATTACGCTGCTATCGCTCAAACTATAGATTCCAAGCGGGTGCAGTTTTTGCTTCATTGAATTTAGTATGCTCATTGCGGACTATCCCTTCTTTGAGATTTGCACCGACCCTTTTATCGCCAGCTGATTGGGCTCCATGTACCTGTCGATGCATATGCCTGGCTGTATATAGTAGTTTTCGACGCCCTGCACGTTGTAAATGGCGTTGCCTAGGACTGCAGTCAAAAACGCCTCGCCTATTTTTAGCGTGTTGAAATACTCTGTTATGCTCGTCTCGCAGCGCTTTCTCACGTCAGAATAGTCGTACCCGGGCTTTATCGCTATCTGCACGCCCACTGCCACTGCGGTAAGTTCCGCCTTGTTCACCTTCACGTCGACGTTCAGCTCGCGCGCCTCGTTCAGCTCAGCCTGAATCTTCTCTATGAGCTCGTCGCTTGGTGCTCCACCTTTTGCCGCCACATAAACGTCCACCGTGCCGACGCCACGCTCTTTTGCCGCCACGCTCGCCGAGTACACCCCATCGTATTTTAGCACAAAGTCCTTATAGAACGCACCATTCGTGCCATTCGAGACATTCTGATAGCTATCCATCAAGCGTTCGCGGAGCTCTTCGTCGGTCTCAGCGTCCATGCCTCCCACAAATGCGTCATCGTTGATCACCGCAGTGATGCCTGGCGGCGGCGTTACCATAATCTTAACGGTTCCCACGCCCGTGTTCTGCATCGCTCCGCCAACTTCCGACTGTGCAGCCACTGTCACTGCGGTTTCTCCAGCCTTCAGCACGACAAACGCGGTGGTTACTACTCTCACGGGGTCAACGCCGTTCGTCGCGCAGACGGTGCCTTGCGGGATCGCCAAATCGTAGTTTAAAGCCACATTCCGCGTAAATTTTAGCGTTCCAACCGAGTTCACCGCCGATTTCCTAGTCAAGCCTCGCTCCAACGCCAAATATTCCAATTGTTCTCCCATTGCAGTCTGCGCAAACATCTGATTCTTTAGCCATTCCACGTTGTTTTGCAGAGAAAACACCTCACCCGCCAAAACCTTCATCCTGATGCCAATGTCCGAATCGTCATTGATGCTCGCGCCGCTCAGCTCGGCGAACTTGCCCCTCATCCTCTCAAGAATCTCATCGTAGCTCTCCATTATATCGTCATCACCACTTCTTTTTCTGTATTGTTTACCGCCAAAATCACCGTCAGTTCGAGGTTTTCTCCGCCATTCGTCAAAGCAATCTTCACGTCGTCCACCGCCACTTCTGGAACTTCAATCAAAGCTTCCCGCGCCAAAGCCAAAGCTCGCTCCTTTATGTTGCCGTCGGTCGCCTTCAAGGTGTATAGCCGACTGCCAAGCGATTTGTCGTACACAAAGCTCCCCTTCTTCACCGTCAGCCGGATCAAAACCCGTTGCAAAAGCTCTTCGTAGCCCGCCAGTTCTATAGGTGTCCCCCGCGAGTTGCACAGAAAATCGCCATTGCTAATCGCTGTATCCAAAATATCACCTCTCATCCTTCAAGCTCTCTGCCGTTTATCAGGACTTTTCCGTCGTTTTTTAGCACGATCTTGGCGCCACCGCTAGAATATAGCATCAGCTCACCGGGCTCAAGGCCGTCCGCTTGCTGATTTATAGCTCCAGTATAGACAAATCCCTGCTCGGTTGGCGTAACCACAGCCTTGGTGCCGATCGGTGGGATGGAGACTATTCCAAAAGGCGCAGCAGTACTGATTTCTCTGTGCTCCTGCTCCGACTGCACCGTAACAGTGCCCTCCTGCGTAGACGTGACCTCTCCCGTCTTGGCGCCCCTGGCCTGCTTGCACGCGCCGCTTATCTGCTTCGATATCCACACGCCCTCATCACTCCTTTAGCAACGTTATCGTGGTAAACTCGCCGGCCCTGCTGAGTTTGTACTCTACTTCGTAAATTTTCAGACCCTCTATCTTTCCCAGTATGTCGTCGTTTATCTGGCATCGGGTCCCGATCTTCGCCTGCACCGCGTTGGGGCATTTTACCGTAATTTCGCAAAACTTCCTCTTGGCGTTCTCAATCATCTGCTCCGCGGTTTTCACCGAAACCTTCTTGTCAGAAATCCCAGTAATAGTGTCCTCCGACATGCTAATGAACTTCCGCCGGCTGATGCCACGGTCGATGAGCCCCTGATCCCTAATCGTGGCCGCGTAAATCGCACTATATTGCTCGCAGACCGTGATCTCCGAAATCAGCTTGTATCGGCTGTACTTCTGGCTTATCGCGCTATAATTGACGCCCCCGCTAGAAGAATTCGAAAACATCAGCGGTCTGGAGTCCGTGTCGCCCGCAATATCGATGGTTCCGTCCGCATTCACAATCGGAAAGCTATTAAGGCAAACGCTGCAAAAAAGCTCCAAAACGTCCCACTCGCTCATGCCCTTCTCCACCTCAATCGTCGCGTTAAAGCTCGACTGCTCGCCGTTAATCGCGCTAAATCCGTAGGGCTTTATGTGCCGCCTAAAGATTATATCCAGCGACGGGCGTTTGTAGGTCTGGGGAGTCGCTTCGTTATCGATCAACACTGCAGCCTTGCTTCTGGATTCTATCGTCAAAAAGCACCCCGTTGCGGTTACTTCAAATTTCTGCTCGTCCACGACACCGTCAAAAAACAGCTGCGATGCCTCTTCCGCGTAGACTGCGATGCTCTTGTACTCCGGGTGATTTTCTTTGCTAAAAAAAACTGCAGTCAAACTGTCTGCAGGCGCCTCGCGGGACTTATTTATCTGTACGCTGTAGGCCGGGCCCAGGTTCCGCTGCGCTCCGGACGACGTCGTCGCTACGTATATCATCGTAATCTTACCCTCTCGCCTAATTCTAGCTGGTTCGGGCTTTTTATGTTCCTGTTAAGCGACAACAGCTGCTCTGCCGGGACTTCGAACCTAGCCGCAATGCTCCAAAGCGTGTCACCCTCTAGCACCGTGTAGAAGTCCTCCTGCGCCGTCAGACTCGCTGTGCTCTGCGTCAAGTCCTCCCAAAACTCAAAGCTGTAGCTGACGCTGTTTGGCAGGTAAGTTCCCGTCAGCTCTAGTGCCTTAAAGACCGCCAAAAACGACTCCAGCCCCGGCAAAGACAGATATCCGCTGCCGCCCTGCTTGAATACGCTAAACAGTGCCCCATACTGATCGGCGCAACCCTCTCCAAAAAACTGTCCGCTCCCCGAAACCACGCGCTTTTCCCGTCCATAATCCTGCATCATGCTCCCCCGAAACGGGATCATCACTTCTTTTATGTCTCTCCTCACCGCAATCTCTAGCGTCGACGGGTTGTGCGGCCAAATGTAATCCTTAAATTTCATCACGTTCAAGTTCATATATTCTCCGCTCCAGTCTGCGTGTCAAAATTCCTGTTGTAGCGCATCGCGTCAAACTCCATCTTCTCGTAAACCTCTTTTATGTCGCTAAAACCCTCGCCCGCAGATTCGCCACCGTACCCGGCCACGCTTGGCATCGTCATATCTCCAACGCCACTAAATGTCGTCATGTCGGGATCTGTGCTCATATTAGCAACGCTCGTTTGGCTTTGAGGCTGAATCTGGCTAAAATCAAAATTCTGTATGCTGTTTTTGTACTGGCTGTTCCTGGCCGAAATCTGCGCATATTGCCTCAGGATCCCTTCAAATATCTGCATTCTCAACACCGCACTTTCTTTTATATTCGTCTAAATCGAAGCTCTCGTTAAACACGTACTCTTGGCGGCCGTCCCCTCGCGAGTTTGCCTCATCGTCGAGCACCATGTTTATGTAGCAATACAAGTAGTCGGATTCTGTCATGGCCCTAGCGGCGGGCTCGCTCGGCAACTTGTTGAACCGCTGCAATATCACCCACCTTGCTCTTTGAAACGGTGTATTTAATTTTTTTTTAGCTGCTCAATCTCAAGGCTCCCCAGCACGTCAAAACCAACGTAGTCCCGCCTAAGCGCGCTATATTCCCTCGCCACAGTTAGCATGTCTTCGGGCGTCAGAGTAGTCATCAGCTCGTTGGTGTTACTAAAAATCGGGTTAACGCTATAATCCGTCAGGCTCATCACGCATAGACACGCGTTTTCTGCCACTGGAGCTGCCTTTTCGCGTTCAAAACCATCGTTGATCAGCTTTAAAGTCAGTGTTTGCGCCATTTTTTCGCACACCAGCATGTCGTAGACCGACAGCAAGTTTATGTACGCCCGCTTGTTTTTGCGCAGGCTCACCTGCCGCCGGATCTTCCCCTTGTGCACCTCAAACTCTTTTACTGCCTTCTCCAACGAGCTAAACCTCCATCCTCTTGGTCGCGATTAGAGTCACGTTCTCCAACACAGAGCTGTTTATCGACGCCGACTCATTGATGCCCGACCACTCGCAACCAGAGTAAATTATCTTTCTGTCGGGCTTCACAATGACCAAATTAAAATTATGCAGCTCATAAAAGTTAACGCGATTGCTCAAATTCTCTTCGCAAGCGTACACCCGCGAAAGCTCCACCGTATGATGAATCTTGCCCGCAATGGCGCCCACCGGCTCGTCTTGACCAAACGCCTCTATATATTTGCTCTCGCACGTGGACTTCGCCTTGTAGCTCTCGACCACGGCCAGCTTTCTGCCGTTCACCTCCAGATATATGTCCTTGCTCGTCGGAAACGTTATATTTAGCATAATACAGCACCTTCTTTGTCTCTAAACGTTTATGTTCGCGGTTATGTGGATCTGGTTGATGCCCTGTGCAACGGTAAAGTCGAGCTCCACTATGCACACAGTGGCGTCGTCGCTGGACTTATATACATTCGGCACCGCATACGATTCTATAACATTTGCATCCAAAAATTCCTGCAACTTGACCGTCACTTGGCTGCTTATGGCGCTTCTTGTGGTAGTGTTGTTTTTCGCTGTTGAGATATTCTCCCGCAGCGTCTCTCTGACCGCCCGTATTATCTCGTCGATTATCAAAATCGTGTTCAGCTCTTTGAAGGTCTTGTCCGCAACCCCATCCGTAGTCGTCCTAGAGGTCACCGCGCGGATGACTTCTACTCGCCCGGCCACAACCTCAAACGGAATTATCCCGTTCGTGATGTACTCGTCCACTTCGGCCTCACTAAGGTTCTTGCTCAGTTTGGAGATATTCTCAAAGCCCGCTCCGTTAAAGGACTGCGATGGATCGGTGCGCTGAGAAATTATCGCAGCCATAGCCGCACTCAAAATGCAGCCAGAAAACTCCTCGCCCTGTGGGCCTATCGGATTTTGCGCCACCAATAAGATCCGCTCATTATTAAAATTGTTTGCCCACGCCGCAAGATCAGATTCATTGCGGTCAGCTGCCAAAATCCCGATTCGCTCTCGCTTGCTCTGAGAAGCCTCAATAACGCTTTGCACCAACAACTGCTGAATCGCTAAATCTGTGCTGTCACAAATCACAACGCCAATGCCATCGGTCTCAGCTATCAGCTTGAATGCCTCCTCGTACGCCACGCTCGTGTTTGCCCTCACAGAAACGGCCGCAATGCTGCCGGCCCCGTTCTCTAGCACGGCTTTGTACAGCGCGTACATGGCGCTCGCCTCTCCAAACACCGCCTTGGCGTCCGCCAGCTTTTGCAGGCTATACACCGTGTTCGGCGCCGCCCCGGACTGCGCTATAATCGCGATGCTTTTCTCCATCTTTTTTGAGTACAACACCCCAGACGTCTGGTAGTCGGAGTATATGCCCGGCCTCTGTTTTGCTATGGTAGTCAAAAAATCACCTCTTGCTTCCTTTTTTTACCGTGATCTCGCCTATGCTGATTTCCTCTGTCTCGTAACCAAGATAAACCGCCAATTTTATGGTACAATCCAGCTCAAAAGAAAAAATATCGTTGTTGTAGCGGGGCTTTTCGCAGGATATGCTCTCGATGTTATACAGTCGTCTGCGGTACAATAGGTCCTCGTATATTTTCGAAAAGGCGTCGTAGCAGAGTTTGCCACCGTTTTTCCGAGGTGCAAATATCTTCATCTCAACGTAAATCTCAGCGTGATTCCCGTATTGCTCGCCCACAGAAGTCATGCCAAGATACGCATTGAGCGCACCCTCTTTTATATCGATCTTGCTTATCCCCAGCGACACATAGACATTCTTAATAGGATTTGGCACCTTTTCTTCTCGGTCTGCGTCCACAAATTTAATTCCCGAAAGCCCCGTGCTCTGCGAAAGATCCAGCTTTATCTTCTCGACAACATCGTTAAAAACGCTCATAAAAGTTCATCCTCCACAAACACCTGTAGTATCGCCCACACGTACACGACACTCTCGCCCAAATACACTGCCTGCGCCCGTTTGGCCACGTATGTTTCGTCTGGTGTTGCGATTTTTGTGTCAAACGGCAGCAAATCTAGTCTCGTGCTCTTGTCGCCAATGTAAAGATAGTTCCGCCCGCTCGAATAGCCAACATTCATGCACTTACCGCCCATGTTGCTCGAGTCCTTGTATCTTAGTGGCTGAATAAACGCCTTGGTCGAGATCTCTTCGCCCTCGCCCGGAATAATCGTCACAGTCCGCCCGAATTTATTTATCAAGCCCGAAACACAGCTGCTAAACATTCCACTTCACCCGCCAAAACGCAAACGCGTCGTCTTTTAAGATGTCGGCTATTTTTGCTTTTTCGCTCTGCCAAATCTCATACGCCACGTCCACCGCCCGATTCATGTTCTCCTTGACGGTTATATCGCCGGCCGAAAAGGACTCCGTCGTCTGACTGAGCGCCTTAACTTGCATGTATCGATAAAGGCTCAAAGCAGCAGCGGCGGCAATAAGCCGCTCGCTGTGCATGGTTGTGTCTGTGTTGGGCAAAAGTTTTGAAATGAGCTCGTTTTTGGCGTCGTTGCAGATGTATGTAAATGCCTCGGACTCCTCTTTGCTGAGGCTTGCTAACAGTGCAAATCGCTCCACAATTTTTTCTAAATCCAAAACTCATCTTCCCTTCAAATTATTCTGTTATACCGGGCGTGCACTCCATTTGCTTTACTGAGTCTTGCGAAATCTTTGCAAAGCCTACCGTTGAAGTTACCGAGCACCTAGAAAGATCCTTATCGATCATCTTATCGGAGTCGACTACCAAGCCGTCCATAAGCATGACCATCTCTAAAGCGTCGTCCTTGTTCAAAGCAAGCAAAATGTCGTTTGCTATGGAGTTAACTCTGCACAACCTGGCGCCGAGCACGGTGAGAGTTGTTTCGGCCCCTTTAAAGCTGTTCAAGGTTTGCACATCTTGAAGCTCTTTTATGCCAAGCAGAGCCTGCATTACCTTGGTGTTGGCCAAAATTACGTTTGGCTCGCAATTTGTAAAGCTTCCCCACAACTCGACCAAGTCAGCATAGGCTATTCCGCTCGTGCTAACTGCAGGAACCTTCTCCGCCGCGTTACCTGTTTCGTCACCGTTTTGCAACACAGCCACAGCGTCGCCCAACTGAGCTCTTGCGATGTCCGCACCGATTCTTCTAAGCATCACAGCAAAAAGATCCAGCCGTTTGTGGCGCAATGCCTCGTACGAAGAAGCAATAATTCTGCCTCTTTTCTTCATCGCAACCAGGTTCGACTTCGTCTGGATAGTGGTTTTAGGCAAGTCACTTGCCTCATTTATAGCATTGCCGGATGTGGCGTCCGTTGTGGACTTAATCGTGCGATAGTCGTTGTTCTCAACATTAGTCACCGTCGCAACAATCGATTGCAGCACTGTGCAGCTCTCCATGCCTTGCAGCACGCTTCTTTTTACGAATTCCGGAAATAGCACGGCTGAATCTGTCGTTTTAAAGAAGCTGTCCAAAACGTCCGAGTTCTGCCCCTTAACCTTGATGTTAAAGCGCTTTAGCTGACGTTCGTAAGCGTCCAAGCCCGAAAGCTCGGTGCCCTCGTATGCTTCAGATGGGTCAATAGACTCCAAAGCCTTGGTCAAGCCCTGGTTATACATACCTTTTTCTAGTTTTATCGAATCGTAAAAAGCCATTTTGACATTCCCCCAAATTTTTCTAATTAATTTTTATTATTGAATACCTAAATTTTAAAATCCTTGTTTTTCTGAGTCATTTTATCGCGTTTTAATGGCGTCAACTGAGGTTTTGCCGGTAAAATTTCTTCGGACTTAATTTCAAAAGCCTTCTTAAAAGCCTTCAATTCGGCCACGTTCATTTTAGATGCTACGCTATTCATCACCTCGCTGTTAATTTCCGGCTGAGTTATGGCACAAAGGCGCATAACCTCGCGCTTCAGGTCGTTGTAATATTCTTTTCCTTCCTTTGCAAGACGTTCCAACTCATCAATCAACTCTGCTAGTTTTTGCGACTGCTCTGCGGTTATCGTCACAGCCTCGCCGTTTTTGATAGACTTAATAATGTTATTCATAGATCTCGCACCCCCTTTCGCTCCCGACCGGAACATTTTTATAACACCTGCATTTTTCTGTGCTGGAACCGCAACAAAAGACCATTCGTAAGCATCCAAAGGCTCACTCAAAATAACGTAACACAGCTTGCCATCGTAGGTTTCGCCCTTTTTGTGATCGCAAGGATCGGCTTTAACGTCGCAACCGCAAACCGAACACGTCATGCGCTTCACGGCGCAGCCCACGCTCACTTCCTTCTTTATCCCCGAATCTATCTCCAAAATAAAGTCGTTATTCTTCTCGCACCGCGGCATATAGGCCCTGGCAACCAGTCGATAATATTGCTCACCCACCGAATTCACCTTGTCGTCGACTTTCTCTACGTTACAAGCAAAAATCCTCGCAAGCTGATTCTCACTTTTGGCGTCGTGATCGGTGATCCCGGTCTTGCCAACAAACAAATCCGCCAGCTTTTCTAAAGCCTCTTTGCTAAATTTCTCGAACTCCCTGTCAACTTCGTTGTCGCACAGCACAACAGAAAAAATATAAACCTCATCCTTGCCCAAATTGCGCCGGCTGTAAGCATTAATCAAGTCCAGATCGCCCGAATTTACTGCATATTTCTCGCTACTTTTGATTACGTACCCGTCTTTCATCAAACTTTCTCCAATCTTTTTTCAATTTCGTCGGCCCGCGCGGACATTAACCGTGCGTTCGCGATTTCTACCTCGTCCTGCAGGTTGATGTTGTCCCAAACAATGTTGAAATGCGCCGCGAGTCCGTTGAAGGCCAGCCATTTGTTGCAGATTTTCTCTATCACCGGGTCCAAACATCGTCTATAAAATTCCAATTCGCTTGTCAGGATGTCCGCCTGCTGCGCGGACATTTTCTCTGTGGTCGACCAAGACAGTCCCAAAATGAACGGCGGTATAGCTAGCTTTGCAACGATTTGCTCTAGCATCTGGCGCACCGGGACTTGGCTGTCCAAAACCTGATTGTCCGCCCCAATGACCTTAATACTCACGTCGCCAACCGAGACAAAATCGCTAACCCCGTTTATAGAGTTCATCGCGCGGCCCCATTCTTCGGCGATTTGCATAGCTCGTTCTTTCGCATAAGCCTTCTCGCTGGCGTCCGGACCGGGCTTGTAGGTAACAGCAAAGCGGACATTACCCACCCGCTCCCAGTTCGCGTTGACGCTATAATAAATGTTGAGCAGAATCCCGCTTATAAACGGCAATCCCTTCAAAATCGACGTGCCGTAAATCTTGCCGGGCTCGGGTTTAAGGGGCGTCACCAAAAGCAAGTTCTGGTGCGGCAGCGGAATAGCCTTGCCATTGCTGTCCCTTCTGCAAACCTCCAAGTTCAGAGGATTCCGACCATTTTGCAGCTTAACGTCCTTCAAAGAGGCATTGTAAAGCGCGGCTACATCGGTGTTCAGAGCATTCGGAACAATCTCGCCAACGGCCGTGCCGTAAGTCAGCATCTGATCCAGGTACGTCGAAATAAACGCATTCAGACCGCTCTCGCTGGCGTTCACCTTCACATGAGAGATAAACCGATTCAGCAGCGTCTCAACCTCACTGTCCTCGCACTCAATCTTGAAACTCCCCACCAGCCGTACAGTCTTGCAGATAGCTGCATCTATAATAGGCACCGCCTCGCGCAGCAACGTGTACAGCTCGTATTCGGCCTCGGCCCTGGGGTTGTAGGCGCTCAGCTCATAAAACGGATGTTTCTTTGCCGGTGCATTAACCGTCTGAACCGCCGAATAATCGCCCTTTTTGCTTGTCTTAAAAAATTTCATCAAATCACACTCCTCAAATTAATATCGCCTACACGCAAACGCAAAAAAGTCGTCCTCATCGCAGCCATCGTCCATCAGCGTCGACACAAAATACCGGATATCGTCCATGGCGTGGTCGTTCTCCTTAACCGGCACGTCCTTGCTCTGCGAGTCCTCCCAGCGGTACAGCGAAAATTCCTGCATGCTGGCCCGGCAAGTGTCGCAGATCCTCAAAGTCTGGTTCTTCAGAACCGTAGAAACCTTGCGAATGCCGTTGACGACGTTGTTCTTGGCCGGAATCACCTTAAAACGGCCATACCGACGGATCAAAGTGATGAAACTTGCCGCCGAAGGGTCCACCGTAATGGCTTCGATGTTCAAATCGCCCGCCAGGTCGCAAAGTGAAGCATAGTGTTCCTCGTCGGTCTTAGATGTCCCAGCCTTGCGCGAGTCATAGTAGTACTCTCGCAGCCGGTACCACACGCCGTTAAATCGGCCCCAAAGCCCCATAGACGTCGGATTCACCGTGCCATAGTCGCAAGAGACCGCGTATTTCTCGAAGTTGACGTCCGGAACCCTCACAAAAGCCTCCGGCGTGCACATCTCCGGGTAAACGTTTCCCTGCGTCGCGACCCAGCGCCCTTTTATGAACCTCTCATAAAACGTGCCGCTATACAAACCCGCGTAACGCCGCTTGATTTCGTCTGTCAGCGATGGGTTGTCGTCCAGCGTGAAGTGCAGATAAAGCGCATTCCGGCGGGCCGCCTGCTTTATCCACTCCTGATAAAACCAGTGCTGCGGGTACTCTGGGTTGCAGTTGAACCAAAACTTCGAGCCCACAATCGAGCATCTCGCCAACGCCTGCTCCACAAACGACTGCGGCATCAAAGCGACCTCGTCAAAAAGGATGCCAGAAAGCGTGATGCCCTGAATAAAGGCGGCGCTGGCCTCGTCCTTGCCCGAAAACAGATAAAACTTATTCTCCGCGTTGCCAAAATTGATAATCAGCAAATTTTCCGAAATCTTGAATCTGCACGCAAACCCGAGCTTGTTAAGCGTGGGCAAAAGCGGGTCAATAAAGTTCCGTTTGATGGAGCCCAAAGTCTTGCCGCAGATCGCAAAAGTCGAAAACCGAAAATGCCGCATAGCCCATGCCACAAAAGAAATCCCCATGCAAAGCGTCTTTCCGCTCCGTATGGCTCCGTCGCAAATCAGGGCATCGTAGCGCTTAAACAGCTCCGGGTCGAGCCACCACGAGAGCGCCGCCATCTGCTTTTTTGAAAAAGATTTGAAATACAAAAAACGCACCACCCTAATTTTCGAAGTGATCCGCAAAATTTATCGACTTCATGCTGTCCTCGATGGCGTCGTAAAAGGACGTACTCTGATTTGCACCCAAAAAATCCAGCTGCTGCAGCTTTTCGAGCGCCTTAAATCTGTCAAAAAACTTTATCTCCAGCATCCCGTCGCGCGGCCGCTTGATTTCGGCAACGTTGAATAGATCCATTTTGCAAACCTTTTCTGGCGAGATGTTCTCCGAATAAATCAGCTTTATCGCGTCCGAAATGCCGCCAAATGCCAGCTTCTCGTACCCGCGGCACGCCTTGTAGAGCAGGTTTCGCTTTTTCTGCCCGTACAGCTCATCTATCTTCGCGCCGATGTCGTCGCGCTGCAAGAGCTTGTTGCCCGCCAATTCTGGCTCCACCTTGTACCCCGCAGCCTCCGCCGACCGCTTCACGTCCCCAGAATTAACATAGTTGTTGCAAAACAAGTACTCACGGTGCGTCAAGCCCTTTTTGCCAGAATGTCTCAATCTTGTTAACCCTCCCTCTTTCGTTTTCAAACAACGCTCAAAAAGCCCCGCAAATTGCCCTTTTGAAGAGAACAAAAAATAAAAATTTCGCACCCATTGTCTCGAGCGCGATAATGTGGTATCATAAAAAAATAGATCGCATCTTGGCGGAGGGAGGTTTTGCTATGAAAAATCCGCTTAAAATCTGCAGTGTCGCGGTCATGCTCTTGCTGATGCTCTTTGGCCTTTACCTCGCAGCGCCAAAAGTCTCTTTTGGCCAGTGGATAGCCGCGGCAGAGGGATCTTCAACGTCGACTGGCACCGCACTTTCCGATGAGGACTGGAAAATCGAGCTAAACGAAAGCACTCAAGCCGGTTCCCACGAATTCGACTTTATCCAAAAAAATTTGCCATCATCCGACTTAACCGATAACGGCCACATCCTATTGATATCAGGCATAATCTTAGCTGTGCTGGGCGTTGCAGGACTCATATTCTTTTCGTTTTGTTTATATAAGCTGTGCAAAAACACAAAAAAGCACCGCAAAAAGCGCAGTGCCGCCCGCTACAAATAAAGAAAGCTTATCAGAACCGCTCTGATAAGCTTTTTTGCTGCCTTTATGTATTTAAAATTTGTGCATTAGGCTGCGGATTTTTCTTCCTCGATGTTGTGGATGTTCCAGGTCGACGTCAGGAAGAGGACCGACAAAATACAGCACAGAATCAGCATGATGAAACCGCCGTCCCAGCTGAATTTATCTACAACCCAGCCAAGCGCAACCTCGGCCAAAACCTGACCGCCCATGTATCCGAACAAGCCCGTAAAGCCCGAAGCCGTTCCTGCGGCCTTTTTGGGGACCAAGTCGATCGCACACAAGCCGATAAGCATGACAGGGCCGTAAATGAGCGCCCCGATGGAGGCCAGCGCGCAGTTGATGGCCAGGGTGCTGGTGCTCTTCCAATACACCGCCGTCGCGATGCTCACGCCTATCATGCAAAAAACGCCCAGCGGCGCCCTTCTGCCGTGAAAAACATGGTCACTCAGCCAGCCAATGATCAGCGTACCGGGAATCGCAGCGTACTCAAAAAGCGCAAACGCTATGGAGGAGTCATTTACGCTAAACCCGCGAACCTCCTTCAAGTACGTCGGCACCCAATTTATCACGCCGTAGCGCACCAGGTACACAAAGATGTTCGCGATCGAGATTATCCACAAAAACTTGTTATTCAGCACGTACTTAAACAAGATCTCCTTGCCCGACATCTCGGCCTCGGCGTCCTGCAGGTCTTTTTGCGACTCCGGATAATCGTTCTTAAACTCCTCGATAGGCGGAAGCCCCACAGACTGCGGTGTATCTCGAGTCAGCAATATGCAAACAAAGCCTCCTGCGATGGCTAAAAACGCCGGCAGATAAAAAATGAATTTCCAGCTAGGAAAAAAAGCTCCAAGCATCATCACGCCTGCGATTATGCCTCCACCAAAATTGTGCGAAGTATTCCAAATCGCCATCTTGACGCCGCGCTCTCTGTCCGAAAACCAATGCGTCATTATTCTAGCGCACGGCGGCCAGCCCATTCCCTGCACCCAGCCGTTCAGGAGCATCAACACAAACATTACCGCCACGCTGCTGGTGTTGGGCAAAAACAAATTCACAACGCCCGACAAAATCAGTCCGATAGCCAAAAAATACCGCGCATTAGATCTGTCCGAAACGTTTCCCATAACGAACTTGCTCACGCCATACGACAGCCCCAAAGCCGACGCCACGAAGCCGACCTGCGTTTTGGTGAACCCTAGCGCGAACAAATAGTCCTTGGCGAACACAAAATTGATGCGCACGAGGTAATATAGCAGGTACCCCAGGTAAATACTAATGAAAACCTGCAGTCTATACCTTTTGTAAACGGACGGAATTTTTTCCTCCGGCAATCTTTCGATAGGTTTTGCGGGCTTCAAAAAATCCAACATTAAAAAGACCATCTCCATTCAAGCAAAAACTAATACAAATGATAGCACCATCGCGAACGTTTTACAACAGATTTTTCTTTTAAATAAATATTTTTTGACAAATCGCCAATAATTCTATAATAACATTGATTATTTCGAGCAAATTTTATATAATAAAGCCAAAATTCAAATTTAAAAAGAGGTAAGTGAGTTATGGAATTTTATCTCGAAGACGCAAGCAAAGTTCTGGCGCACGTTAAAAGCAGTGAGTCCGGGTTGAGTGCCAAAGAGGCGGCCGCGCGACTTGCAGCAAACGGAAAAAATCAGCTGGCAAAAGAAAAAAAGGACTCCCTCCTAAAAAGATTCGTCATGCAGTTCGCCGACCCCATGACGCTGGTACTTTTGGCGGCAGCGGGCATCTCGATCGGCGTCTCGGTCTACTCTAAAGAGCCCCTCACCGACACGATTATAATACTATTTGTAATAATTGTCAACGCTATACTCGGGGTATATCAAGAGGGCAAGGCCGAAAAGGCCATAGACGCGCTAAAAAAGCTCTCTCAATCGACCGCAAAAGTCCTGCGAGGCGGCGCCATAAAAACAGTCCCCACCGAAGACCTCGTTGTGGGCGACGTTATCCTCTTCGAAAGCGGCGACGCCATCCCAGCCGACGCAAGACTCCTCGAAAGCAACAGCCTAAAAGTCGAAGAAGCCGCCCTAACAGGAGAATCCGTGTCGGCAGAGAAAACCGCTAATGCAATTACACCAAAGAATGGCGAAACCGTGCCGATAAACGACCGCAAAAACATGGTCTACACCGGCAGCAGCGTAGTTTACGGCCGCGGACAAGCCGTCGTCACCGCAACGGGCATGGATACTCAGATGGGCAGCATCGCTCAATCCATCGCCAAAACCTCCGACGAAAAAACCCCGCTTCAAAAAAAATTAACGCACCTTGGTAAAGTCCTCAGCGTCGTCGTCATCGCAATCTGCGCCTTTATTTTTGTTTTTAACCTCGCCAAAACTCAAAATCTTCAACCCGAAAACATTCTAGAAATTTTCATGATCTCCGTAAGCCTCGCCGTAGCTGCCATTCCGTCTGGCCTTGCCGCCGTCGTTACGATTCAGCTAGCAATCGGTGTTACAAAACTCGCCAAGCACAACGCGATAATCCGCAAACTGACGGCGGTTGAGACTCTCGGCTGCACTCAGATAATTTGCACCGACAAGACCGGGACACTCACCCAAAACAAAATGACTGTTGTCGACAGCTACACCTTCAACGAAGCTCAATTGGCCAAGGTTTTAGGCCTGTGCAACGACGTCAAAAAAGATAAAAACGGCAATCTAGTGGGCGATCCAACAGAGGTCGCGTTATATAATTACTCCGAAAAACTTGCAAGCCTCAGCAG
The DNA here is from genome assembly GCA_948537335.1 of uncultured Eubacteriales bacterium. GTDB lineage: Bacteria > Bacillota > Clostridia > Oscillospirales > Acutalibacteraceae > CAG-557. The sequence goes on along the minus strand of CAOUJG010000002.1, from coordinate 30,903 downwards.
TTCGCCTCAAGTCAACGCCCGGCTGAGCGAAATTCCCTTTGACTCCGAGCGCAAGATGATGTCGACCTTTAACAAAGACGGCGGCCAAATCATGCAGTGCACCAAGGGCGCGCCAGACGTCATTCTTCAGCGATGCACGCACTATCTTAAGAATAGCGAAATCTGCAAACTGAATGAAACTGCCAAAAAAGAGATCGCCAACAAAAACAAAAGCATGTCGCAAAATGCGCTGCGCGTATTGGCGGCCTCCTACAGATCATACGATACCCTGCCAAACGACTTAACCAGCGAAGCCTGCGAAAATTCAATGGTCTTCATCGGCCTCGTCGGAATGATGGATCCTGTGCGACCAGAAGTTATCGACGCTGTAAAAAATTGCAAAAGTGCCGGCATCAAGCCAGTTATGATAACAGGGGACCACAAAGACACCGCCATAGCTATCGGCAAAGAGCTCGGCATCATAAAAAATGACTCCGAAGCTCTAACCGGCGCAGAGCTTGACAAAATGTCCGATGAAGAGCTTAGCAAAATAATTCAAAACATTAGCATCTACGCGCGAGTTCAGCCAAACCATAAAGTTCACATTGTCGAGGGATTCAAAAGGCTTGGCAAGGTCGTAGCAATGACGGGTGACGGGGTAAATGATGCTCCATCCATAAAGAGGGCAGATATCGGCATCGGGATGGGCATCACAGGCACAGACGTAACTAAAAACGTTGCCGACATGGTCCTCTCGGACGACAACTTCGCGACAATAGTCACAGCCGTAAAAGAAGGCCGCCGGATCTTCGATAACATCAAAAAAGCCATCCAATTCCTGCTCTCGTCAAATATCAGCGAGTTAATCTCAATTTTCATCGCGACGGTGCTCGGATTCAAAATTTTTTCGCCCATTCACATTCTCTGGATAAACCTCGTCACAGACACCTTCCCCGCGCTATGTCTAGGCATGGAAGAAGAATCTCACGGCCTCATGAATAAACCGCCACGCCCCGAAAAAGAAAGTCTGTTCGCGGACGGAATGGCATTTAATATAGCCTACCAAGGAACCCTAATCTCGCTACTCACGCTCGTGTCCTACTTCCTGGGCGTAATGACAGAAACAGGAAAGTTCCAACTAGCAAATAGCACCTACGGCACCACCATGGCCTTTTTGACCATGTCTCTAGCTGAAACTTTCCATTCGTTCAACGTCCGCTCGCTTCGCGGCTCCATATTTCAAATAAAAAAGCGAAACCTATATCTAACAGCATCCATGATTTTCTCAGTAATACTAATAAACCTAGTAATAACGGTCCCCAGTCTAACCGAACTCTTCGAAACCACGCAAATACAAGCAACAGATTATTTCAAATGCATCGCCCTATCGGTGTCCGTCATACCAATAGTTGAGCTGGTAAAATCACTTCAAAAAACTAGCTAGCCTGAGAAAAAGAGGTAAAAGCGTAAGCTCTAGACTCCTGTTGAGCGCTAAGAATTACGTTCACCCAAATTACTGCCGCATTTTCGCCCGCCTGTTCAAACAAATATCTTAAATCTGCCGGCTCTTCCTCTTCAAACTTAATAAAGATAACGTATCCGTTGCCATTCAAATACCCGTCAAATTCGCCAGGAAATATCACGCCGGTTTCCTTCAATGTTTCAGCGAAAACCTTGCTTTGATCTTTCGTAATCATGATGTCGTTTCCGAGCACAATATACTTACCGCTAAAATTGTTTCCTTCTTTCAGGTCCTCAAAAAAACCTATTAAATCATCAACCGAGTTAATAAACATCGGGTTTTCTGGGCATTCTCCCGGAGCGCAAACATGATTTTCACCATTAGCCTCCGCACCAGTTGTATAATCATCCATATCCTCATCTGTAAGAATATCGTCAATCTCTGACTCTTCTTCATTTGCGTCCTCGTCATTATCCAAATCCACTATTTCTTCTGTGTTATTTGAATTTTCCTCAACTTCTTCTGATTCTGTAGAATTTTCTTCTGCGTCCACATTAGAATCATTGTCTACCTCTTCCAGCTCTGCTGAAGGTTCCTCGGTTACCTCGGCCACAACAGATGAGCCTTCCAAATTGCCTTCATTTTCGTCAAGAGAAAAACCTTTAAATACGACCAGTCCGCCAACTAGCGAAAGCGCCAAAATAACAACCAAGACCGACCTAAAAATTTTTGTTTTTGAACACATCATAAAGACCAACCTTTCTCTTCGTTTCACCGAAACTAATAATAATTATAATTATAACACAAAAAAATCAAAAACAGAACAATAAAAAAACATTTCGTACAAAAATTAAAACACTTAAATCTAAAGCTTCTAGTTTTTGTAAGTATTACCTATGTACATCTCTGGTAAACAAGAGCAGCAACACTACCCAATTAAAATAATGTTACTGCTTAATTCATATTTTAATGTTTTCCTATATCTTCCAAAACTATTTTTAGATTATACTTCCTTGTATTACCCTTTACCAAAAACCAATCAATAATATTCCAAATTCCACAGCCTCCAGCGGTGAAGAGCTTTAATAGCCCTAGTTCTATATCACCAAGTAAAAATCTATCCACACCTAAACCTCCCAAAAAAAACGACACAAAAAACATACCAAGCGGGCTTTTAAAATTTAGAGATTTTACTCGCAAAAATTCTTTCCTTGTTAGCTTTAAAAGTTCTTTTCTTAACGAAAATATTTCTTTATCCGGAAAATATTTTTGATTCTCTTCCAAAAATTTATCTACCTCGTCAGGGTCAACAAGGTCGTCTTCATTATTCTTTGCATTATTCTTTGCAATACTATCTTCTTTTGAAAAACGCAATCCATTATCTTTTAAATATTGTTCTGTCTGCCTTATTACATCTGCTTTTTCTTCATCACTAATGGCAAATCCCTTAGAGCCTCCCATACCAATACCCAGCGAAAAAGCTAATATAAAAGACACCGTCGACTTAAAAATCCCCTTATTTAATTTCATAAATTAATCAACCTTTCTTTTTTAGCTAGTAAGTATTAATAAAAATCAGTTTTAATAATTGTTATTATAGCACAAAGAATTTAAAACATCAATACATAAAAATTTATTCTGTATCAATCACTAAATCACAAATTATTAATTTTGTATTTTTGTGGACATTTAACATCAAATGTCCACATACCAAATAATGCGAAAGCAGCAACATTACCCGATAAATTTCTCGAGCAACGCTGCCACCTTAAGCCATATTAAAAGCAATTGCCGCCAATAACTCCCATCACTCTGTCAAAGTTATACTTCTTGGTTTTGTCCATTATCAAAATCCAGTCCGCAATAGTCCAAATACCGCAGCCTCCGCAAGTTATCAGCTTGAGAACGCCCATGGCCACATCATTTAGCAAAAATCTGTCGATTCCAAATTGCCCCAAAAATATGGACACAATAATCAAAACAAAGGGATCCCTTAACTCCAGCGCAAATAAGAGCGAAAACCTTTTTTCGTCCAACTCCAAAAGTTTATCTCGCAAAAACAAGATTTTCTCTTGCGGAAAATATTTCTGATTTGCAACCAAATACGTATCTACCGCCTGATTATCCAAAAACGTCATCCCCTTTGTATTTTTTACCGATGCTCCAAAATATATTATACCATAAAACTATTATTTTTCGCGAACCTTCTTAAACGTCTCCTGCGCCTCTTCTATCTTGCTTACACTACGATCAATAAAGTTTATTCTTTGGCTTATAGCCTTTAATCTATTTCTCGAAAAAAGCTTAAACCTGTTGCGCCAAACCTCGTTGCCAATGATCCCTATAGTCACGGGCCTCTCCAAATTCTGCAGATCCCCCTCTACTCGGGCTCTTTCTGCTAGCAACTTGCTTCTCTCTTGCAGCAATATTTCCTTTTCCTCCTGCAACCAATCGGCACCCGCATGCGCTACGTTGCAATCCAGTTTGCAATGATCTTTACTAAAACTTCTTTCCGAGACTCCTACTCCAGCAAGCAACAGCAACGCCAAAACAAAGGATATTCCTGGTGGCATACGCATTCCTCCTAAGAATATTTGTTCGTTGTTCGCTTTTTGTATATTTTTTATTATACCATCTTAAAATATAAAAGTAAACCGCTAATTTTCTAATAAAAGTCTACAAAAATCGTTAGCCTCGTCCTCCAGGCGCAAAATATAGTCGGGATTTTGCTCCTCGCAATTTATACTATTAACGCAGCTATGCAGCAGGGCATGAGCCAGCTCGTGCGCACAGACGGCCTCTCTTTGGCGCGCAGACAGGCTTTTCTTTATCAATATGGAACTTTTAATTTTCGAATTTAGAAAAAAACCGTTAACATTTTCTGGCAAGTCCACAAACAGCACGTTTATATTCAGTTTTTTGCACAGCTCAAAAGGAGAATTCGTTCCATACTTTTCTATCAAACTATGAACAAAATCTTTTATGCCCTCCGCCCCCTTGCCATTTTCGTCAAAAAAATTAAGCTAAACCGCGCAAACATCACAACCTAATCTTCCAAACCACTGCTAGACACCGCTATGGCGGTCGCGAGCTTTATTGCCTGAGCAATTTTCTCCTTGTCCCTGGCGGTAATAGGCTTGCCGTTGAACATTAACCCCTTTTGAGCCCTCAGTGTATAGGTGATTTCGTCTATAAAGTCCGTCACAGACTTCTCCTCAGCCTCGCGATTAACCGACACATCCAGCAAATAATCCACACTCACGTTGAACATCTGGCAGATCTTCTTCAGCATGTCGCTGTCGGGCTTTCTTCTGCCCTGCTCGTACATTCCTATGGCCGAAGGCGAAACTTCTAGCTTGTCCGCCATTTGCACCTGCGTCAGACCTTGTGACTGCCGTAATTTCTTGAATTTTTCGCTAAACATATCTACCAAACTCTCCTTTTTGCAACTTTTTGTTACGTAAATTATATCACACACGTTTCGTGTATGCAACTTATTTATTTTTCACATTATTTTCGCTCAAATTTCTACACCATATTTTCACTCATAATCATTAAAATCCGCATTTTAGCGTTGACATTTTAGTCGTTAAATGCTAATATTCAACTATTAACACCTGCTATTTTTTATTGCGAATCGCATGTATTTTTGTTTAATTAATGGTTTTATTAGTGTACATTTGTGTCATTTTATACACTTAACGTGTGCAAAATCGGAGGTCGCTATGAACTACAAACAACTTTATGCGCAATATTTTTTGGAGTACAAGCACATTTCAAAATACGTCAAAAACCTGCGGCGCCAGCTAAAATACGCCGATCCGCCAGACGAAAGAGAGGTCAAACGCCGAGTTTCCATCCTATATTCGATTTGTCTCGATTTGAAACACACCAGCGAATACTTAAAACTTTGTGAAAGAAGAGATTTGAAAGATGAATACTAAAACGACACTGAACGAATTTACCGAGTCCGTCGCCGGAATGATGGAGTACAACAAGAGTATGCATTTTACAAACGAGGCCGAGCACAAGCAGCTTCTTCGCATTTTGTCTAAGATTATAGAAGGCGAACTGACCGAACGTCAACAGCAGTGCATCATCATGCGATATTACAAAAATCTAACCGTCACAGAAATCGCATTAAAGCTGGGCATAGGCAAATCCACCGCCTCGCGGCACATCAAAAAAGCCCGTACTCGGCTTTACAAGCTCCTCGACTACTACATTCTATCTAAATAAATCCATATTAACAGCAGAAAATCCCCTACGCTAAGCCATCCGCTTAACATAGGGGAACTTTATATTTGGCAAAAACTTATTTCTTGCCCGGTTTAAAGCCATCCTTCAGCGAAACAGATCGGTTAAACACCAGCCGCTCGAGCTTGCTGTCGACATTGTCCACGCAAAAGTAGCCCAACCGCATAAACTGAAAGTTATACGGCGCCTTTGCGTCCGCCAACGAGCGCTCCACCTTGCAGTCCGTCAAAACCTCCAACGACTGCGGATTCACATACTCCGAGAATTCACCTTCTTGCCCCTCCGGGTCCGAAACCGTAAAAAGCTCGTTATACAGCCGAACTTCCGCATCCACAGCATTCTTTGCGTCCACCCAATGGATGGTTCCCTTCACCTTTCTGCCGTCCGGCGTGTTGCCACCGATAGTCTCGGGGTCGTACTCAGCGTAAACCTCCACCACATTGCCATTTTCGTCGGTTTTGCTGCCCGTGCACCGCACAACATAGGCACTCTTCAACCGAACTTCATTTCCCGGAAACATCCGAAAGTACCCCTTAATCGGATCCTGCATAAAGTCGTCTGACTCGATAAACAACTCCCGCGAGAACGTGATCTGCCGCGTGCCATCCTCTGGGCGATTCGGGTTATTTTCGACCTCAAAGCTCTCCGCCTGGCCCTCCGGATAATTCGTGATGATCAGCTTTACCGGCCGCAGCACCGCCATCGCCCGCCTGGCGTTCTGGTTCAAGTCCTCACGCAGGCAGTGCTCCAAAAAGCCGTAATCAGCCGTGCTGTTTACCTTCGCCACGCCAATTCTCTCACAAAAATTCCGAATAGACGCCGGAGTATACCCGCGCCGCCTCAGCCCGCACAGCGTTGGCATCCTTGGGTCATCCCACCCCGCTACAAAGCCTTTCTCAACCAGCGCGCGCAACTTCCGCTTGCTCATCACGGTGTGGTTTATCCCAAGCCGCGCGAACTCGATCTGCCGGGGCTTGTGCGGCACGCTCACGTTGTTTATCACCCAATCGTACAGCGGCCGGTGATCCTCGAACTCCAGCGTGCACAGCGAATGCGTAATCCCCTCCAGGGCGTCCTCAATGGGGTGCGCATAGTCGTACATCGGGTAGATGCACCATTTGTCGCGCGTCCGGTGATGCTGCGAATGGTTGATTCGGTACAGCACCGGGTCTCGCATGTTAAAGTTGCCCGACGCAAGGTCAATCTTCGCCCGTAAAGTCATAGCACCATCGGCAAACTCCCCAGCCCGCATGCGTTTAAACAAGTCCAAGCTCTCCGCCCGAGGCCTGTCGCGATAAAAGCTCACCGCCGCCGCAGAAAGATCCCCACGGTTCGCCTTCACCTCCTCCGGTGTCATCTCGCAAACATACGCCAGCCCCTTGCCTATCAGCTCGCAGGCAAACTCATACATCTCCTCAAAATAGTCCGACGCAAAATAAAAACGGTCCTCCCAGTCGAACCCAAGCCATTTTATGTCCTCTTTTATCGCCTCAACGTACTCCACATCTTCCTTCGCGGGGTTTGTGTCGTCCATACGCAGATTACAAATGCCTCCAAACTGCGCCGCCAAGCCAAAATCAATGCAAATGGCCTTTGCGTGCCCGATGTGCAGGTATCCATTCGGCTCGGGCGGGAACCGAGTGTGGATCTTCTCGCCATAGCAGCGGCCGCCCGGCCTCATGTCCTCCTTGACGATATCCTTGATAAAATTATTGTTTTCATCCAAAAAGCCCGCCAAATTCGCACTCTTCTCCTCCATAAAACCACTCCACACAGCATAAAATCTAAGATCACAGCCAAACCATCGCGCTTAATCCCGCCATATTAGCAAAAATAAAGTTACATTAGCTTCTTAAGCCCAGCCTCAAGCCTTTTTAAAGACTCTTCTTTCCCCAAAATCTCCAAAATCTCAATAGCTCCGCCAGGCGTCACCTGTTGCCCCGATGCCGCTATCCTCACCGGCCACATAACAGTGCCATTTTTGACTCCCAAGCGTTCCGCCAATTCAATTAAGCAATCATGAATAGCGTCATGGCTCCAGTCATCGAGCTTCGAAAGCTCCTCAATAGCACTTCTCAGCATCACAACGGAATTCTCCAAATCCGTCTTGCTCTTTTTGTTCACAAACAGCGCCCTGTCGTAATCCTTAAGCTCGCCCAAAAATCTCACCATATCTCGGATCTGCGTCAAAACGTCAACCCGCTGCTGCAATATTGCGGCCACCTTAATCCAGTCAAGCTCCCCTCGTATGGCCGACCTAAACTGCGGCTCCGCAAGCTTTGCGAACTCCTCAAGCGGCATCGCCCGGATGTACTCTGCATTGAACCAGTTGAGCTTGTCAAAATCAAACACGGCCGGCGACTTGCAGATGCGCTCCACCGAAAAAGCCGAAACAAGCTCCGAAAGCGTGAAGATCTCGCGGTTTTCCTGCGGGCACCAGCCCAGCAGCGCCACGTAATTCACGATCGCCTCGGGCAAATAGCCCTGCCGCACCAAGTCCTCGAACCCCACAGAACCATGCCTCTTCGAGAGCTTCGAGGTCGTGCCATCCGCGTTCTTTCCCATAATCAGCGGCAAATGCACATACGTCGGCGTCTCCCAGCCAAAAGCCTCATACAAAAGGTTGTACTTCGGCGTCGACGACAAATACTCGCTCCCCCTCACAACGTGCGTAATCCGCATTGCGTGGTCATCCACGACGTTCGCGAAATTGTATGTAGGGTACCCGTCGTTCTTCAGCAGGATCTGGTCCTCTATCTCGCTGTTCGCGACCGTTATTTCGCCATAAACAGAGTCCACAAAGGTCGTGGAGCCCTCCAGAGGTACCTTCTGACGGATAACATACGGCGTTCCAGCCCGCAAAAGCGCATCCACCTCCGCCTGAGGCAAATCCCGGCAGTGCCTGTCATACCCGCCGGCAAACTCGCCCTTCTCGCTCTGCTCATCGTGCAGACCCGCCAACCGCTCTTTCGTGCAGAAGCAATAGTACGCCTTGCCCGATCGCACCAGCTCCTCGGCCTTCTCCTTATATAAACTCTGGCGCTCACTCTGGACGTATGGTCCATAATTCCCGCCAATATCAGGTCCTTCGTCGTGCCTAAGGCCCACTTTCCGCATGGTTTCATATATTACGTCGATGGCACCTGGTACTAACCGCTCTCTGTCGGTATCCTCAATCCTCAAGATAAAATCTCCACCACAAGACTTAGCTATCAAATACTCATACAGCGCCGTTCGCAAATTCCCAACATGCATAAACCCCGTCGGGCTGGGCGCGAACCTCGTCCTCACTTTGCTTTGCGACATATTTTTCATCCCTTCAAACTAGTAAACTCGCGGCCTCCAAAACAATTATAGCAGAATTTTCGATTTTATCCAACCCCACCGCAACAGCTCAGCGGATCAGCCCCGAAACATACTCCTCCAAACATAGATTCTTTGCCTTCATGGCCGCAGCGTGCTCTTCGCCAACGTATCTAAGGTGCCCAGGCTCGGCTGCTCTGCCGGTCACCGACTCCTTTTCCTTTTCGTATCTTGCAATAAACCCGAACTTTTCGCAATTATCGCGCAGCCACTGGTATTCCGGCGTCGCCAAAAATTCTTCTCCGGCGGCGTTAAAGTCCACAGCCAGCCCAGTGTTATGCTCGTTGTACCACGGCGCAGAGACATTTCTAAAAGCCAGCTCCCTCGCTTGGTCCTTCGCCACCCCAGACTGCAAAAATTTTTCAACCTCCGCGTTAAATAAGCGCTCCTGCCGCTCCTTGCTTCTGTACCCCAAAGAAATCCACAGCTTCACGCCACTTTTGCTCGCCTCTCGCAGCATCTCGCTAAGCGCTGGCATAATCCGCTCATCCACCTCCACATCGCCAATCTGCTTAAGCCGCGGCGCGTAATAATCAGGCATCTCGTTCATGTTGTTAACCACAACCAGCAGCCAATCGCAAGACTTGTTCCACGCGCTAAAGTCCGTCCTCAGCCGTTTTTTCTTAACGCTCACCGCCTGATTCATCGCCAGCGACGCCTCATTTTGCGACTCTTCGTTTTCGCTTTCAATCTTCACAAAAATGCACGCCACAACAACGGCACTCGCAAATAACACTAATCCGGCAAACCCGACGATTCTCCCCTTCATCCGCGAGCTCTGGCCCTTCAAGTAAGTCCTCTTATAATATCTTAAATAATTTTTCTTTTTTGGCATAAAAATAATCTCCTAAAAAACAAACCCGCAGCTGCCATCGCAGCTCGGGTTTTAAGGCAACCTATATTAATTATGCCCGATTTTACTTGAAAAATTCTAACCAAGCTTCACAGAAATGGCATAGGATTCACCCATCTGCCGTTTACCATAACTCCAAAATGCAGGTGGCTCCCAGTAGAATGGCCCGTGCTACCCATAAGCCCAATAGTTTGCCCCGCTTGCACCCGTTGCCCCGGGCTCACTGAAACTCTACTCAAATGCGCATACATCGTCTTGCTGCCGTCATCGTGAAGAACAAGCACATAGTAGCCCCAACCATGGCCCCAGCGGTTAGAGCTATTAGCCTCAACCACAACACCATCAGCAGCCGCAATAACGGGCGTTCCAATAGGTCCCGAAATATCTATTCCGTTGTGGCGCCGCTTGCCGCCCCAGCCAGAAGAAATCTTCCCATGCCCCGGCACCGGCCAAGCATACCGGCCACTCCCCTTAGTAATCTGCGGCCGACCGTTAGCATTACCTCTAAAAATATTACTTTGCAAGTTCCTTTTTCGCGCCTCATTCGCGCTTATTCTCCTGCGCAGTCTAGACTCTCGCCGCAAAAGCTCTTTCGCGATCTGTTCGTTCTCGCGTTTTATTTTGTTAAGCTCCTCAGACTTCGCGTCCAAAGCAGACTTAGAAACCTCAACCTCTTTCTTGCGGTCCTCCAAACCATTTTTCTCCTGCTCGATTTGAGCTCTGTTTTCTTTCAAATCATCGATTAATCCAGCGTCGTACTTGCTCAGTTTTTGAACCATGTCCGCCTTGTCCATAAGATCCTCAAAATCTCGAACATTCAAAAAGATCTCAATCTCCGGAATATCGCCAGCCTTATATATAGCCTTCAACCTCTCGCCCAAGGTAGCCATGTTTTCATCCAACTTCTGCTGAACTTCGTCCATTCTGGCCTGCTTCGACGCAATCTCCCGGTTGAGCAAGTTCATTTTCTCAGCCAATATGTTCATTTGACTTTGCAAAAGGTTCATCTGCTCCAAAATATTGGCTCTGTAGGCTTTTTTACTGCTGATGCTTCCCCTCAATTTATCAGACTTCGCAGCCAACTGGCGCTGGCGTCTCTCCAAACGCTCCATCTCGTTCTCTGCATAAGGGTCCATGACCTGCGCAGATCCTATTTTTTCTACATTATTAAAATTCAAAAAGCTTCCTAAAAGGCCAACCGCCAGCAATCCGGACAGAATTTTTTTGCATTTTTTCAAATTTCGTTCCCTCCGTTTTGTTTCAATTTAGAAACACATATTACAAATATGTAATTATTTTATCACCTAAATCGAAACATATCAAGGGAATTTCGCAACAAAGTTAAATTTCTATCTTAGCAATAAAAATATCTCGCCATCCCTCATTATTTGTATAAACCTTGCATAAATTTTAACTATATGTTTTCGCTTAAAAATATTGTTTTTGTGTGAATTTTTTATACATTTTACCGTTAATTTTAAGTCTCACCTTGTAACCTTTTTGTAATAATTTCAGCTAAAAGTAATTATCAAAATTTGCGCAAAAAGAAGCAAGCCCCGAAACAATAGGACTTGCCAAAATATATATTTGCAAAATCGAAGTGCGTTACGAATTAATCGCAGTAACCACGCCAGACCCAACAGTACGGCCGCCTTCGCGAATAGCAAAGCGCAAACCTTCCTCAATAGCGATAGGCGTAATAAGCTCAACATCCATAACAACGTTGTCGCCCGGCATGCACATCTCGGTGCCTTCTGGCAACTTGATAATTCCCGTAACGTCGGTAGTTCTAAAGTAAAACTGCGGACGATAATTATTAAAGAACGGCGTATGACGGCCACCCTCGTCCTTAGTCAGAACATAAACCTGGCCTCTAAACTTGGTATGAGGATTAATCGTACCCGGCTTAGCCAAAACCTGGCCGCGTTGAATGTCCTCTCTCTGGATTCCGCGAAGCAGAACACCAACATTGTCGCCAGCTTCAGCATAATCCAAAATTTTTCTAAACATCTCAATGCCCGTAACAACAGTCTTTGTGCGTTCTTCAGTCAAACCAACAAGCTCAACTTCCTCGCCATTCTTCAGCTGACCGCGCTCAACTCTACCAGTAGCAACAGTTCCTCTACCAGTAATAGTAAACACGTCTTCAACTGGCATCAAGAAAGGCTGATCTGCCTTACGTTCTGGAGTCGGAATAAACTTATCAACAGCGTCCATAAGCTCATGAATGCACTTGTACTCGTCAGCATTAGGATCCTTCGAGCTAGACTCAAGAGCAACCAAAGCCGAACCGCGAATAATAGGCGTATCGTCGCCAGGAAACTCGTATTCATTCAATAAATCGCGAATCTCCATCTCAACTAAGTCAAGAAGCTCCTCATCGTCAACCTGGTCAACCTTGTTCATAAAAACAACAATGCAAGGCACGCCAACCTGACGAGCAAGCAAGATATGCTCTCTAGTCTGAGGCATAGGGCCATCCGCAGCAGAAACAACCAAAATAGCTCCATCCATCTGCGCCGCACCAGTAATCATGTTTTTAACATAGTCAGCATGGCCAGGGCAGTCAACGTGAGCATAGTGGCGAGTCGCTGTCTCATACTCAACGTGCGAAGTATTAATAGTAATGCCGCGTTCTCTCTCTTCAGGAGCCTTGTCGATATTAGCATAATCAACAAATTCAGCCGCTCCGCCCAAGTTCAAAACCTTAGTGATAGCCGCAGTTAAAGTAGTTTTGCCGTGGTCAACGTGACCAATAGTACCAATGTTTACATGAGGTTTATTTCTTTCAAATTTAGCCTTTGCCATTGGATTTTCCTCCTTTTGATGCATAAAAATTAATAATTAAAATGCTATTGTCTACATTGTAGCAAATTCGATAATAAAAATCAATAGAAACTTAACAAAACTAATTAGATTTAGTTCTGTCGGCAATAATTTTCTCCGAAACAGACTTCGGCACTTCAACGTAATGACTAGGTTCCATGGTATATTGACCCCTGCCCTGCGTCTTAGAGCGCATATCCGTAGCGTAGCCAAACATCTCCGAAAGCGGCACCAAAGCATTAACCCGTTGCGCGCCAGAAATAGCCTCCATTCCCTGAATCATACCGCGCCGCGAGTTGATGTCTCCAATAACGTCGCCCATGTATTCCTCCGGAACAGTAACGCAAACCTTCATAATAGGCTCCAGCAAAACCGGATCAGCCTTCCGCATAGCGTCTTTAAAAGCCATAGATCCAGCAATCTTAAACGCCATCTCCGAAGAGTCAACCTCGTGATAAGAACCGTCATAAAGCGTAACCTTAACGTCCACAACATTGTAGCCAGCCAAAACGCCCGAAAGCATGGCGCCCTTAATACCTTGGTCAACCGCAGGAATGTACTCCTTAGGGATAGCGCCGCCAACAATCGAGTTCACAAACTCGTAACCCTTAGTAGGATTGGGCTCAATCTTAATCTTAACATGACCATATTGACCGCGGCCACCAGATTGCCGAGCATATTTCTGATCAACATCAGCATTCCGGCGAATAGTCTCCTTATAAGCAACCTGCGGCTTACCAACATTGGCCTCAACCTTAAATTCTCTCAAAAGCCGATCAACAATAATCTCAAGATGCAGCTCGCCCATACCAGCAATAATAGTCTGGCCGGTCTCCTCGTCAGTATAAGCCTTAAAAGTCGGGTCCTCCTCAGCAAGCTTAGCCAAAGCAATGCCCATTTTCTCTTGCCCCGCCTTAGTCTTAGGCTCAATAGCAACCCGAATAACCGGATCCGGAAACTCCATAGACTCCAAAATAACCGGAGCCTTCTCGGTGCACAAAGTGTCGCCCGTGGTAGTATTCTTAAGTCCAACAGCCGCAGCAATGTCGCCCGCATAAACCGTCTCAATGTCCTGCCGGTGATTTGCGTGCATCTGCAAAATCCGACCCAGCCGCTCGTTGTCGTCCTTAGTAGAGTTATAAACCGTAGATCCCGCGCTAATAGTGCCAGAATACACCCGGAAGAAGCACAACTTACCAACAAATGGGTCCGTAGCAATCTTAAACGCCAAAGCAGCAAATGGCTCATCGTCCGAAGAATGGCGCTCTTCCTCGTCGCCAGTCTCAGGATTAACACCCTTAATAGCCGGCACGTCGGTAGGTGCAGGCATGTACTCAACAATGGCGTCAAGTAGCTTCTGCACGCCCTTATTCCGATAAGAAGATCCGCAAACAACCGGAACCATAGCATTAGCAAGCGTCGCCTTACGAATACAATCCTTAATCTCCTGTTCGCTAAGCTGCTCGCCCTCCAAATACTTTTCAAAAAGAGCCTCATCCTGCTCTGCAACGTGCTCCAAAAGCTCAGTGTGATACTTCTCAGCAAGCTCCTTCATGTCCTCCGGAATCTCCTCCACGCGGATATCCTTACCAAGATCGTCATAGTAAACATAAGCCTTCATCTCAACCAAGTCAATAAGCCCTTTAAAAGTATCCTCCGCGCCAATCGGTAGCTGTATAGGCACAGCATTACACTTAAGGCGTTCCTTCATCATCGTAACAACGTTGTAAAAGTCCGCCCCCATGATGTCCATCTTGTTAACATACACCATCCGCGGCACTCCGTACTTGTCCGCCTGACGCCACACCGTCTCCGACTGCGGCTCAACGCCTCCCTTAGCGCATAAAACAGTAACCGAGCCATCCAAAACCCGCAAAGACCGCTCAACTTCAACAGTAAAGTCAACGTGCCCCGGCGTATCAATAATGTTAATTCGATGATCCTTCCAAAAGCAAGTCGTAGCGGCAGAAGTAATAGTAATTCCGCGTTCTTGCTCTTGAGCCATCCAGTCCATAGTCGCCGCGCCATCGTGCGTCTCGCCGATCTTATGATTAACCCCAGTATAAAACAAAATCCGCTCAGTAGTAGTAGTCTTACCCGCGTCAATATGCGCCATTATCCCGATATTTCGCGTAAAATCAAGTGAAACTTGTCTTGCCATAAAAAACTCTCTCCTTTCTCTCAAAATATAGTAAAATCCTCAAAAAATCTTTCCAAAATAAACTACCATCTGTAATGCGCAAAAGCCTTGTTAGCCTCAGCCATTTTGTGAGTATCCTCGCGCTTCTTAACAGCTCCACCAGTCTCATTAACAGCGTCCATAATCTCGTTCGCAAGGCGTTCTCTCATAGTCCGTTCAGCACGAGCCCGAGCATAATTCGTCAACCAGCGTAATCCCAAAGTCTGCCTGCGTTCCGGCCGAACCTCCATAGGCACCTGATAAGTAGCACCACCAACCCGCCGAGCCTTAACTTCCAAAACCGGCATAATGTTCTCCATAGCCTGTTCAAAAACCTCGAGCGGTTCGCGTCCAACCTTCTCTCTAATAATATCGAACGCGCCATAAACGATTTTCTGCGCCACACCTCGTTTTCCGTCATACATAACGTTGTTGATAAGGCGAGTCACCAGCTTAGAATTATAAACCGGATCCGCCAAAACGTCGCGCCTAGTAATAGAACCTCTTCTTGGCACTTCTCTTCCCTCCTTCACAAAAATGATATCCTAGGTACTCGAAAGCGACAAAACTCCCGTTTGCCAATACAGAGGTGCCAAATCAAATCTAAAATCTATAATAAACACATCTGCATTGCAAGGTGCAATCTGCATCCGTAAAGGTATTTGTCAATTTCAAAAAACAGATTATTTCTTAGCTCCGCCTGCCTTAGGCCGCTTAGCTCCGTACTTAGACCGAGCCTGCATGCGTTTAGCAACGCCCTGCGCATCCAAAGTTCCGCGAACAATGTGATACCGAACACCAGGTAAATCCTTAACACGTCCGCCTCGAATAAGCACAACGCTGTGTTCTTGCAAGTTATGACCCTCGCCCGGAATATACGAGCTAACCTCAATTCCGTTTGAAAGGCGCACCCTAGCGATCTTTCTAAGTGCCGAGTTAGGTTTTTTAGGCGTAGCAGTCTTAACAGCAGTACAAACGCCACGTTTTTGCGGAGAAGTCTGTTCAATAGGAAGCCGTTTTTTAGCATTCCATCCCCTCAAAAGAGCCGGCGCCTTGTACTTTTTCTCAGAAACCTTTCTGCCCTTTCTAACTAACTGGTTAAAGGTTGGCATATTACACCTCCTCAAAATCAAGATATATGTTAAAAGCTCGCAACAACAGCACCGCAACAACAGTAATAGTCTGAGCTTTATAACCAAAAATAAACATAATAATCAGCAAAAACCTCTTGCCACCGCAAAAATAGGCGCAGCAGTAAAACTGAAAACAAAAGCAAACCACCACATGGATGATTTGCGTATATAATCTTCCACAATACAGTATTGTACCATACTTTCACAGGCGCTGTCAACGGTTTTCTCTCAAAAATTCACAAAAAATCCCACAAGCAAGAGCAAGCTCCCAAGCCCCGCCAATCAAGCATCAACCACCAACCTGGCCAGATAAATTCACAGCACCAGCGTCATCCGAAGCACCATCAGCCAAATCATCCGCGTCCGGAAGCCGATTAACAACAACGTCGCTGTATCGATGCATTCCCGTGCCAGCAGGAACCAGCTTTCCAATAATAACGTTTTCCTTCAGCCCCACCAGAGGGTCAATTTTAGCCTTTATGGCCGCATCAGTCAGCACTCTAGTAGTTTCCTGGAAGGAAGCTGCCGCCAAGAACGATTCCGTAGCGAGCGAAGCCTTCGTAATTCCCAATAAAGTCGGGATACAAGTAGCCTCTAAAAGTCCCTCTTCGCCATCAGCAGTCCGCCGCCGAATCTCACCATTAGCCGCAATAAAGTCGGACTTATCCACCATAGAACCCGCAATCAAGTCGGTATCGCCGGGGTCCTTCACCTGCACCTTGCGCATCATCTGCCGCACAATGACCTCGATGTGTTTGTCGTTAATGTCAACGCCCTGCATGCGGTAGACGCGCTGCACCTCCTGTATCAGGTAATTTTGCACAGCGTCCGTCCCACTTATCGCCAGAACGTCGTGCGGGTTAACCGAGCCCTCAGTCAAACGCTCACCAGCCTCTATCTGCTGGCCTTCTTGAACCCTCACAATAGACCCAAACGGGATCAAATAAGAAACCTTCTCGCCGCTCTCGCTATTATAAACCACGATATGGCGGTTATTCTTGACTTCTTCAAAGCTAACCTCGCCCGAAATCTCACTTATAATCGCAAGATGCTTAGGCTTACGGCTCTCAAACAGCTCCTCAACGCGCGGCAAGCCCTGAGTAATATCCTCAGCACTAGCAACACCGCCAGTGTGGAAGGTTCTCATAGTCAGCTGCGTGCCCGGTTCACCAATAGACTGCGCCGCAATGATCCCCACAGCTTCGCCCACAGCAACAGGCATGCCATTTGCAAGGTTCGAACCATAGCACTTCTTGCAAATTCCGTGCCGCGCCCTGCAACCAAGAATCGACCGAATATCAATCTTCTCGACTCCCGCACCAATAATGACGTCCGCATCGTGGTCATCCATCAGCTTATCCTTAGAAACCAGCACCTCGCCGGTCACAGCGTCCACAAAATCCTCGCACAAATAGCGGCCAATCAAGCGCTCATGCAAGCTCTCAATAGACTCCTTGCCGTCCTTGATCTCAAAAACCGTCAATCCCTCGGTAGTTCCGCAGTCGTCCTCGCGAATAATAACCTCCTGCGAAACATCAACAAGCCGGCGAGTAAGATAACCAGAGTCCGCGGTACGAAGCGCCGTATCAGCCAAACCCTTTCGTGCCCCGCGCGAAGATATAAAATACTCCAAAACATTAAGCCCCTCGCGGTAATTCGCGCGAATCGGTACCTCAATAGTCTTACCCGAAGTGTTGGCAATAAGCCCGCGCATCCCGGCAAGCTGCCGAATCTGACTCATCGAACCACGCGCGCCAGAGTCCGCCATCATATAAATCGGGTTATATCTGTCCAAATTCTCCTGCAAAGCCGCTGTAACACCATTTGTAGCCTTATCCCAAATCTTAAGCACATGGTCCTCGCGCTCCTCGTCCGAAATGAGGCCGCGCTTGAACTGCTGAGAAACCTTCTCAATTTGGGCCTCAGCGTCAGCAATAATCTCCTTCTTCGACGGCGGCACCACCGCGTCGCAAACGGCAACAGTAATGGCGCCCCTGGTAGAATACTTGAATCCCTGGTCCTTAATGGAGTCCAAAACCCGCGCTGTTACTTGCGTTCCATGAACCTTAATGCAACGATCAATAATTTTTTGAATCTGCTTCTTTCCGACCAAAAAGTCAATCTCAAGCTTCAAGTAATCATCGAGGTTTTCTCGCTCAACAAATCCCAAATCCTGCGGTATAGGCTGGTTAAAAATAATCTTACCAGCCGTCGTCTCGATCATGCCGGTAACTTTCTCACTCTGCACAGCCACAGTCCGCCTAACCTTAATCTTCGCGTGCAAGCCAATATCCTTGGCGTCATAGGCCATCAAGGCTTCCTCAAAGTTCCTAAACACCTTGCCCTCGCCCTTTTCGCCCTCTTTGTCCAGCGTCAAGTAGTAAGAGCCCAAAACCATGTCCTGCGTAGGCACCGTCACCGGCCGCCCGTCCGAAGGTTTCAGCAAATTGCCCGCCGCCAGCATCAAGAACCTAGCCTCAGCCTGAGCCTCTGCCGAAAGCGGCACGTGAACCGCCATCTGATCCCCGTCAAAGTCAGCATTATAAGCCGTACAAACCAAAGGATGCAGCTTTAAAGCCCTTCCTTCAACCAAAACCGGCTCAAATGCCTGTATTCCTAGTCTGTGTAGCGTCGGAGCTCGGTTCAAAAGCACCGGATGCCCCTTTATGACTATCTCCAAAGCGTCCCAAACCTCTGGCTTAGCCCGGTCTACAGCCTTTCTTGCCGACTTAATGTTGTTCGAAGCCCCGGTCTCCACCAGCCGCTTCATAACAAACGGCTTAAACAGCTCCAAAGCCATCTCCTTGGGCAGCCCGCACTGATACATCTTCAGCTCCGGCCCAACAACAATAACCGACCGGCCCGAATAATCCACGCGTTTGCCCAAAAGATTTTGCCGAAACCGCCCCTGCTTGCCCTTCAACATATCCGAAAGCGATTTAAGCGGCCGATTATTCGCACCAGTAACAGGCCGACCGCGGCGACCATTGTCAATAAGCGCATCAACGGCCTCCTGCAGCATGCGCTTCTCGTTGCGAATAATTATATCCGGCGCGCCCAGCTCCAGCAAGCGCTTCAACCGATTATTTCTATTAATAACGCGTCGATAAAGATCATTCAAGTCCGAAGTCGCGAATCTGCCGCCATCAAGCTGAACCATAGGCCGCAAATCCGGCGGAATAACAGGAATCACGTCCAAAATCATCCACTCCGGGCGATTCCCCGATAGCCGGAAAGACTCCACCACCTCGAGCCGCTTCAAAATCCGGACTCTCTTTTGCCCCACAGCAGACTCCAACTCGTCCTTGAGCTCCTTAGAAAGCGCCTCCAAGTCAATCTCGGCCAAAAGCTTCTTGACGGCCTCCGCCCCCATCAAAGCCTCAAAATCGTCCTCGTACTTTTCCTTCAAATCGCGGTACTCACGCTCTGTGAGGAACTGATACTTAACCAATTCACGCGCCTTTCCAGGGTCGGTAACAATATAAAGCGCGAAATATAGCACCTTCTCAAGCATCCGCGGAGAAATATCCAAAATGAGTCCCATTCTAGAGGGAATTCCCTTAAAATACCAAACATGCGAAACCGGCGCCGCAAGCTCAATGTGCCCCATCCGCTCGCGCCGAACCTTAGACCGCGTAACCTCAACGCCGCAACGGTCGCAAACCTTGCCCTTATACCGAATCCGCTTGTACTTGCCGCAATGGCACTCCCAGTCCTTCTGCGGACCAAAAATCCGTTCACAAAAAAGCCCGTCTCGCTCCGGCTTCAAGGTCCTGTAGTTAATCGTCTCCGGCTTCTTCACTTCCCCGCGCGACCACTCCCGGATCTGGTCGGGCGACGCAAGTCTGATCTTAATCGATTCAAAAACATTAAATTTCATTATTAGCTGCAACCCCCTAAAAATCTTGATCTGCCGCCGGTATATCCGCATCGTCAAAAACTTCGTTCAGCTCATCCTCAAAGTTATCATCCTCGTCAGAATCGTCAACAACACTGGATTCATCGAACATGTTGTTCCCCTCGGGGTCGTCCTCCAAGCTGAACCCGTCCAAAGAAGTAACCACTTCCTCCTCATGAAAGTCGCCGCCAGCCGGGGGCAAGCCCATATTATCGTCATCGTCAAACGTCTGCTTTAAGTCGATCTCCTCCTCGTCCTTGTTCAAGACCTTCACATCGAGCCCCAACGACTGCAGCTCTTTAATCAAAACCTTAAACGACTCTGGAATGCCTGGCTTCGGAATATTCTGCCCCTTAACAATCGCCTCATAAGTCTTGACTCTGCCGACAACGTCGTCCGACTTAACCGTCAAAATCTCCTGCAAAGTGTACGCCGCGCCGTAAGCCTCCAAGGCCCAAACTTCCATCTCACCAAAGCGCTGGCCGCCAAACTGCGCCTTACCGCCCAAAGGTTGCTGAGTGACAAGCGAATAAGGCCCGGTAGACCGCGCATGAATCTTATCATCAACCAAGTGGTGCAGCTTCAAATAATACATATATCCCACCGTCACGGGGTTGTCAAAGTACTCGCCCGTGCGGCCGTCCTTCAGCCAAGTCTTGCCGTCCTCACTGAGCCCAGCCTGCCTAAAGCATTCAAAAATGTCCTCTTCGTGGGCGCCGTCAAAAACGGGCGTCATGATCTTCCAGCCCAAAGCCTTCGCCGCGTAGCCAAGATGAACCTCCAAAACCTGACCAATATTCATACGAGAAGGCACGCCAAGCGGGTTCAAAACGATATCAAGCGGCGTTCCGTCCGGCAAAAACGGCATATCCTCAACCGGCAAAATCCGCGAAACAACGCCCTTGTTCCCGTGCCGACCGGCCATCTTGTCACCAACCGAAATCTTGCGCTTCTGAGCAATGTAGCAGCGCACAACCTTATTCACGCCCGGCTGCAGCTCGTCGCAATTCGCGCGCGTAAACACCTTCACGTCAACAACAATGCCGTATTCACCGTGCGGCACACGCAACGAAGTATCGCGAACTTCCCTAGCCTTCTCACCAAAAATGGCGCGCAGTAGGCGTTCTTCAGCTGTAAGTTCAGTCTCACCCTTAGGCGTAACCTTGCCGACCAAAACGTCACCCGCCTGAACTTCCGTTCCAACGCGGATTATACCCATCTCATCAAGGTCCTTCAAAGCATCTTCGCCAACGTTTGGGATATCTCTAGTAATCTCCTCCGGACCAAGCTTAGTGTCGCGGGCTTCAGTCTCGTACTCCTCAATATGAATCGAGGTATAAACGTCATCGCGGACGATCTTCTCGCTGATAAGCACGGCGTCCTCGTAGTTATAGCCCTCCCAAGTCATGAAACCAATGAGCACATTCTTACCCAGGCTAACTTCACCATTGTTAATCGCCGGCCCGTCGGCCAAAACCTCGCCTTTCTCAACGCGCTGCCCCTGACTCACCACAGGCACCTGATTAACGCAAGTTCCCTGATTTGACCGCATAAACTTGGTAACCTTAAAGGTCTCCACCTCGCCAGAATCATAATTAACAGTAATCTCATTCGCGCAAACGCTCTCCACAACGCCGTCGCCCTTAGAAAGTACGCAAACGCCCGAATCCACACCAGCCTTGTACTCCATGCCCGTGCCAACAATAGGCGCCTCCGTCTTAAGCAAAGGCACAGCCTGACGCTGCATGTTCGATCCCATCAAAGCGCGGTTTGCGTCGTCGTTCTCCAAAAAAGGGATCATCGCAGTAGCCACAGACATGACCATCCGCGGGCAAATGTCCATATAGTCGGCGCGATCGCTCTCCACTTCCACAAAACTATCGCGATACCGGCCGTTAACCTTAGCATTCACAAAATGGCCCTCTTCGTCAAGCGGTTCATTAGCCTGCGCCACGATGAATTCATCCTCCACATCGGCCGTCATGTAGACAACTTCCGAAGTCACTACGCCCCGCGCCTTATCGACCTTCCTAAAAGGGGCTTCAACAAAGCCGTACTCGTTGATCCTCGCAAACGTTGCCAAGTAAGAAATCAAGCCAATATTAGGACCTTCAGGCGTCTCAATCGGACACATGCGGCCATAATGGCTATAGTGAACGTCACGAACCTCAAAACCGGCTCTATCTCTAGAAAGTCCGCCAGGGCCCAAAGCAGAAAGCCGCCTCTTGTGAGTCAGCTCGGCCAAAGGATTCGTCTGATCCATAAACTGAGACAACTGCGACAGCCCAAAAAACTCCTTGATAGCCGCAACAACCGGCCGAATGTTTATCAAAGATTGCGGAGTCAACATCTCCAAATCCTGCGCCTGAAGCGTCATTCTCTCACGAATAACCCTCTCCAAACGCGACAATCCGATCCTAAACTGATTCTGCAACAGCTCGCCAACCGATCTAACGCGCCTATTCCCCAAATGATCAATATCATCCGTCACGCCAACGCCGCAGGCAAGGCAATTCATATAATTAATCGACGCAAAAATGTCGTCAATAGTGATATAATTCGGAACAAGCTCTCCCAAACGCGCAACAATAGCCTCTTTGAGCTCGTCGTCAGAGCCAGAAGCCTCCAAAATCTCCATCAAAACGCTAAACCGAACCTTCTCTTTCACGCCGCATTCGGCCTTCGCGTCAAAGTCAACATAGCAACCTATGTCCACCATGCCGTTCGAAATCACCTTAACCTCGCGGTCCTCGTCCTGAACATAAGCAACCGCAACGCCGGCATTCTCGATCTCGCCAGCCTTCTCAAAAGAAATCGTCTCGCCAGCATCGGCCATAACCTCGCCAGTACGGGGGTTAACAATAGGTTGAGATATCACTCGGCCCGTCAATCTGCCAGAGATTCCCAACTTCTTATTGTACTTATACCGCCCCACCCGCGACAAATCGTATCTTCTCTCATCAAAAAACAAAGCATCCAAGTGTGCCTTAGCGCTGTCCAAAGTCGGCGGCTCTGTGGGCCTCAGTTTGCGATACAGCTCCAAAAGGGCCTCTTCCGAATTATTGCACGGATCCTTCTCTATCGTAGCTAAAATGCGCTCATCGCGGCCGAAATAATCGATAATCTCGTCGGTTGTCCCAAGCCCAAGCGCGCGAATAAACACCGTAATCGGGATCTTGCGATTCTTATCGATGCGAACGTAAAAAACATCGTTAACATCGTTCTCATACTCAAGCCAGGCGCCGCGGTTCGGGATAACCGTCGAACTAAACAGCTCTTTGCCCGTCTTGTCGTGCTCCATCTTAAAATAAACGCCAGGAGACCGAATAAGCTGCGAAACAACAACACGTTCCGCACCGTTAATGATGAACGTGCCGCTGTCGGTCATAAGAGGGAAGTCGCCCATAAAGACTTCCGACTCCTTAATCTCGCCATTTTCCTTATTCAAAAGCCGCACCTTCACCCGTAGGGCGGCAGAGTAGGTAGCATCTCGCTCTTTGCATTCTGCAACACTGTAGTTCGGACGGTCCATGTCCAAATGATAGTCGAGAAAATCTAAAACCAAGTTGCCCGTATAATCGGTAATGCCCGAAATATCCTTAAAAACGTCCTTCAGACCCTCGTCAAGAAACCACCGATACGATTTCTTCTGGACCTCAATAAGGTTTGGCATCTCTAAAACCTCGTCAATTCTAGAAAAACTCATCCTTACATTTTTGCCCATCCGCACAGGTTTGACATTCAGCATAGGTTTACCCACTCCAATTCATCCTTTTGTCAATATTCAATAATACAATCGGGCCGCAGATCCGCACAGCACCGCGCAAAAGCGCCCAATCATAATAATTAACACAAAATTTAAAACAAAACCCTTGATTTTTTGTCGAAATGGTGCTACAATTAATCTATTTAAGCTTCAAAAATCCATTTTTAATGCAGTATATCATTTTATTACAAACGCCCTAAAAAGTCAAGCATTTTTAGCATTTTTATTTTAATCATTTTTGCAGGGCGGGTTGAGTATCTTGTAAACAGCGGTCTGACCAGCATTTTTGCTCTGAGGTGATTTTTGTGAAAATTTTAGTCGAAACTTCTGCGCGGCATATCCACTTGTCTCGCAGCGACTTTGAAGTCTTGTTTGGCCGCGGCGCGGAGCTCGCAGTCCAAAAGGAACTCTCCCAGCCCGGCGAATTCGTAAGTACCGCGCGGCTAGAGGTCGTCGGCCCAAAAAATAAATTCGCCAAAGTGGCGGTGCTCGGGCCACTAAGAGCACAAACTCAGGTGGAGATCTCGCTAACCGACTCGATAAATCTGGGTCTGAGCGTTCCCGTCCGAGACTCCGGCAACTTAGAAGGGACTCCCGGTTGTATGTTGGTTGGGCCAAACGGAAAGCTCGAAATCCCGCACGGAGTCATCATCGCCAAACGGCATATTCATATGGACCCACACTCTGCCGAGGCTCATAATCTCTCCGATGGTCAAACCGTACGGGTGGCGGTGCAAACAGAGCATCGTTCGTTGACGTTCGAGAATGTGATAGTCCGCGTAAGTAAGAACTTTGCCCCGGCCATGCATATAGACACCGACGAAACCAATGCTGCCGGCATCATAGCAGGACCCACGTATGGCGAAGTCCTCATTTAATCGATATTTTTCATGCGCAAAACAAAAACCACACAAGATTCTGTGTGGTTTTTAATTATTTTAGAAGGAAGAACTTAAGCGTTCTTTTTCTTTTTCATGAGTTCCATGTACAAGCTAGCAACTACCAGCAATCCCGAAGCAGCTAGGCATACCATTCCGGCAGCGTCACCAGTCTTTGCAGATTTTCCGCTAGTGCTTGTTGTAGTAGTTTTCTTTGCTTCCTCTTCAGCAGGTGCTGCGCCGTTTGGCAGAACATATGGGCCTACTGTTTTTGACCAAACTGCAACGTACTCTTTGTCGTTAACTTTTTCTGCTTTTGCTCCAAAGTCACCCGTTACACCAGCATCCTTTAGGAGTTGTACGTATTCATCATAAGCACTTCCTGCTGGAAGTTGGTACAGCACGCGGATGCCGCCCTCTTTTATGTCATCAGCTTTTACAGCTTCGCCATCTGCAGTAAGAGTAAATGTGAAAATCTTACCGTTTGCACTTATTTTAGAAGCAAGGGCCTTACGCACAGCGCTGTCTGCTGGAGCTTCTGTAGCTGTTAGCACTAATTTCTTACCGTTAAATTTGTTCAAACCATCTTGTATTATAACCTTATAGCCTTCGATATCTACGGCAATTTGGTTCAAGGCTTCATACGCAGAGATGTAAGTCTTGCCATCTGGCATTAGATATGCTGCAGCGCCATCTAGTCTATTTAAGTTTGTGTAACCTAACAGTCCGCACTTACATTTGCTCCATTTACCACCTAGTTTGTTAGCGTCAGCCTGTGCAGTTTGCTCGTTGCCCACGGTAAAATTGTGATCTTGTACAATTGCTTGGTTGCAATCTGGGCAATTTAGCGTGTGAGTTTTTGCATTTTTGTCTGTGTAAGTTGCATCCTTATTGTCGTGTTTGCAAAACTTCATTGTAATGGTTGCTTTCGTTGCTGCACTTGCATTACCTTTAGCATCTTTAGCTGCTACATTAGCTACATTACCTGTAGCACTCGAACCATTGACTAAAAAGTCATATGTATCACCCGGGTCAGCTTTTTCTGTAGCAGTCATTGTACCTAAAAATGTATTTTGTCCAGCAATAAAGTCCATAGACTCTGACGTAGTAGTTGGAACTTTACGATATGCATAACCTATCGTGTGGTTACTATTGTTAACTACAACACCACCATCAAAGTCTGTTTGATATACACGAGTAAATGCCGTCTTAGTTAAGTCATTACAATCTATTTTGTCACTGCCGGCAAACTCTACATTAAATGCTATCTCTGTTATCTTAACAGTTTTGCCTTTGTCTTCTTCTTTGGTTGGCACAAAGTTAATGTAAACATCAAAATAGCATTTGTCACCAGCGGCTCTACCGTCATTGTGAAAGTTTGTCAGCGTAATTGTTGCAGTTGTTCCCGATGCAAGAACATCCTCAGCAAAAGCGGTGTTTACTTCAATTGCAGCAAATGCAACCATCAAACCTAGCATTGCGCTAGCTACCCTTTTTAAAATTTTTCCTTTCATTAATAAATCAGTCCTTTCTTAATCAATAAAATTAATTTCTGAAAATAAAATTTTTTGCACATAAAATTCCCCAAAGATAATTTTTATTTTCTCCGAGAAAGAGTAACATGCAATTTTATTGGCTAAATTGCGCCTCCCCCTTTTTTATTTCAGCTTTATTTTTTTGCTGCATAGCACCTTTTGAGTTTAAACTTGTTCAGTTTAAATATAAATGCCCTCCCTTCAGCTTAAAAAAACATAACTGTTTTGCCAATGTGTTAATTATAACACAAAATTCGACAAAATCAACCCATTTTTTGTTAGAAGTTTCAGAAGTATTTTTATTAATTATGTCAAAATTATGATATTTTTCGCTCAAAATTTGCCTACTATTTTTGGTAATAATCCACGGCCGGTCGTTAGTCTTTTTTTACCCGTGCCGAAATGAGCCGCATCACGTCGGCTATTGTCCTTATTTTAGAAATTTCTCCCAGCGAAATTTCAATATCAAAACGTTCCTCAATAATGTCCATAAGCTCCAAAACGCTCAAAGAGTCCAGCTGCGCTAGCTTCGTGATGTCTTCATCCGCCGAAACAGCCATCATGTCGGCCTCCACAATCTTGCCAAGTTCCTCCCGAACTGTCCTCTCAATGTTTTCCATAGCAATCCCTCCACGTAAAATTTTCGTAATATCCGCAAAAACATATAGCAAAAGCCCGTCGATGCCAGGGCTTGTCCAAAAATTTATATATAATAGGTTTATAAACCTTGCCGAAGGTCCATAATCGCCTCAAATTCGTACTTTTTGCTCTTGTAATAGTGCTTAAAGCAGACCGAAAAGAGCTTTCTGGCGTTTAAATTATCCAGCGCAACCGCATAAAGCACCATTTTATCGGAATACTTCGCCACATGCTTTTTTATGCATTCTCCAAGAAGCGCAAAGCCTAGGGCTTTTTTTCGGTAGTCTTCCCGAATAAACAGCGACCGATACAGAATTGCGCTCTCTTTAACGCGAAAAGCCGTCACCCAACCGACGATCTCACTGTTGTCAAAAATCGCAAACTGAGTGCATTCGTCGTCCAAGTTGAACTCATTTGCAAACGGAGACAGCACGTCCGGATAATCTATGCCATCCTTATTTTTGACTTTCTCGAGTAAATCTGGACTCACAAGGTTTTTGGGCAAAAAAGATATTTTCGGTGGCAGGTCAAAACTGCCCTGTAGCGCCGATTTTATGATTTTATTTTTCTCTACTAGAACTTTCGGCTCAAACAAATAGACCTCTGTTAGCAGTCTGGCGGGCGAAAACCCTTTCTTTTGCAAAAATTTGTCTATCAGATCGACGTTTTCCTGCGAAGTAACCGCGTTAACCCGGATGGCATCTACGTTCAGGTCTTTCAATCTAAGCTTGAGCGCATCCAGTAAGGCCGTCCCGGCGCCTTTTTCTCTAAAAAAAGAGGCAACAAAAAAGCTCGTCACGTTCGCCTGAGTTCGCCCGTCAACAGCGGGCTTCTCTAGCCTTGCATATATCGCTCCGCACGGAATATTGCCACATTTGGCGCCATATGCGACAAAATCTTCGCCGCCATTATTGATTCTATCCACCAAAAATGGCTTATAAACGGCGTCGTTCTGCGAATTCCACTCTTCTACCGTAATAATCGCAATCACCTCTTTCGCAAAAATGTGTGTTATGTTTAAGTTATTGTTGTTTTTAAAAATAAATATATTATTATTATACAATAAACTTAAATTCTGCGCAACAATTTTAAATCTCTGTAAAATTCACAAAAAATGCTTGCTTTTTTCTACATCCGGTATTATAATTTCTTTAATATAATTTTTAAGGAGAGATTTTTTTGAAAAAGAAAAACTTTTTGCGCAATTTTTCGGCCACGGCACTGGCTATGTGCTGTCTTTCGTCTGCAATAGCTTTTACAAGCTTTGCATCTTTCGAAGAAAACAACGAAGAAAATTTAGGCAATATTGCATGGCTGTTTGAGGAGGAAGAGAAATCTGCATCGTCAAGCAAAGGCCTTAAGCTTACGCTTACTCAGCCCTTTCGAACGAAGGCTAGCTTTCCTGTCATTAATGATGAGGGAAACTTTGACTATAAAGGAGACAATCATTGCACACTAACCTTTGAAGCAGATAATGCCTTTGGTTCTTCTATAAACGTTACGGGATCTACAGAAAATAACAACGGCGTAGTATTTATCCCTTCAAGTCTTGAAGTTTTTGAAGGGAACGAAATGAAAGTTACAAAAATTAATCCTGATGCAAAATTTCCTAACACTAAAACTTTAGTTGTTCTTGGTGAGTCCGAATTCGACGATGATAAAATTAAAGAAAACAACCCTGAGATTTCTTTACTTTTACTTTACGGCAATAATAAAGCTTAAAATATTGTATTAAGTTAGCGCTGCTAGGCTCCGATTAAAAAGTGTTCATCGGGGCTTTTGTTTTTTGCCAATAATTATCGCCTTAATAAAAACTTCAAAAAAGGCCATAGTTTCAGGACTTGCTCAAACCTATAATTTCAATAGAAAAATGTTGTCTCCCATAAATATTTGTGATACAATTTATAAAAAGGAGGAGTGCTTTTGTAAAAATCGCGCAAAAATTGGTGTTTAAAAAGTTAAAATTAAAAATTTGTTAGGAGATAATTTTATGAAAAAAAGTACGTCAAGTTTAAATGTGAAAAAGAAAATTTTGGTTAAGTCAATTTTGTTTGGCTGTGCAATTTTGTGCCCAATATTAATATCTGTCCACAGCGCCAGCGCTACGTATGATTCCGTATGTCCTCTTT
This sequence comes from uncultured Eubacteriales bacterium, assembly GCA_948537335.1. Lineage (GTDB taxonomy): Bacteria > Bacillota > Clostridia > Oscillospirales > Acutalibacteraceae > CAG-557. The sequence goes on along the minus strand of CAOUJG010000002.1, from coordinate 2,006 downwards.
TCAGTCCTACGTATGATCCAGAAATTCTAGATCATTCCTATGCAAAACATTATAGTAATAAGACTGATGATCCCTCGGTCTTTCCTAATAATAAGAAGCCTGATCTTTACGTTCACAACTACAGTATAGAAGAGATTTTTCCAGAAGACCTCTTCAAAGAATTTTGGGACATGAAAACTGAAACTTCCAGGAATACAAAGGAAAATATTGCTGAAAAAGTGAAGGAACAAACAAGTCAATATGACGGTGATTACCCAACATACAAAGAAGAATGTGAAGATATTATTTCGCAATATTATAAGGATAAAGAATCTACTATAAGCCGTCACACTCCTGATTTTACACCTCTTTCTACAAAAGAAGGTATGAAAAACTATCGCCAATCTATTGAACAACTTAGCGCAGAATTAAATGAGCTAAAACAAAAATGCCAAAATGATCTTAGCTCTTTAGGCACCCGTGCATATGAAGATGACTTCCATAACTATGATCTTATATCAAAAGGCCCTTACTGGGCCACATTTTGGGATTAAATAAAAATTGTTAGGGGATAATTAGTCCGCCCTTCTCCTGTATCTCTAGATATTTCTACAGAGGAAAATAACAATGATAATGACGATTTTTTGCAACAGCCACGAAGTTGCTAGTAACGAAGATGTTGGTTGTGATCATAGTTCAAATAATAATTATGATTATATCAGCGATTACAGTGGGTCTGCTGAGGATTGCAATATATTTTAAAACCTTATAGCAGCAAAGAGGCGGTAGTTTTTATGCTACCGCCTTTAATCTTTCCTGATGTAAATCCTTACCCCTTCTGCTGGACAAAACGCTTTGCAAATGGGTATATTAGCCATAAATACTTTTTTAAATTTTTTTATTGTGGAAGAGCGTTTGGATCACTACTAGTATAAACAATAACGCTATTATCTCCATTTAGGTTTTCATAATCTCCAAAATATCTGTTTTCGTCCACTTTCTGGCCATTAATAAAAGTAGCTTTATATTTATCTGTTTCTATATAAGGATATTCACCTATTGTTTCCTTCCGATATAGGTTGGCCTCTCCCAGTTCTTCTTCCTCTTTACTGTCAAGATCAACAAGTTTATTATTTGCTAGTATTTGACCTCTGCTGCGCTCGGTTTCTTCCCAAATTTCAGCAGCAGTCTTATTGGGGTTTCCGTTATAAACAACAAGTATATTATCTCCATTTGGGTGTACATCCCCAATACGAGTGGATCCTTCTATCTCTTCTCCATTATAAAAATACCGTTCCCCTTCGTTTTCGGAAAAACGTTTAACGCTATCATCAGAATTTTCATAGACATCAACTATTATTCTATTTTTCCCGTTTTTCTTATTAAACTCTAAAAAAGGAAATTTTCTGCAATTAAAGATTTCATGAGAGTTTGCACTAGAGCCTAATAATGGAGTTTATATTCAGGCATTCGTTCAAACGCAGCCGTTGCATTCATTTGACTGATTCCTGTCATAATAGTTCCAACTAACAATGCTGAAGAAAGTTTCTTGATTTTTAATATATTTTTCATTTTTATTGCTCCTTTTTTGATACAAATTTTGAATAATCCATTGCTTAAACCTAAATTAATTTGTTTTTCCGTATTTTAATTAGCTTTTTCAGAGACTCCCCTTCATTGAAATTTCTGTTTTTTCTTTTTCTCAATCAACTCCCCCTAATATTTGGGTAAATTATAGCACAAAGCTGTTTAAAAATCAATTCCATCTTGCTAAAATTTGTTACTTAACTAAACCTGTGAGTCGCCTAACAATTGCCTTAATTATAATACTTCATATCCGGCTTGGCATGGTCAAAATAACTGCTTTGAGCCTCGAGACTATAAAATGTATACAAACAACCTACAAAACAAAAGCTCCGAACGTAAACTGCACTCGGATGCTATCTCGATGGTCTTGGTAGTTATAAAGGACCTGCAAACTTAAAACGCGGGCGATAAAATAAAAAATTCACAATCAGCTTCGATCG
>CAOUJG010000001.1:44371-125659 GCA_948537335.1 uncultured Eubacteriales bacterium | reverse complement strand
TTTTTGAGTATGATGTTAATTTTTGGTGCAGCAGGTAGCCCTTGTTCGGCTTTTGATGGTCCAACTCATGTATATGTTACACAGAGGGGACTTGAGATTTTAGACGATGTTTTTGGAGGAGAAATCTCAAAATTTTTTACAGAAGAGGATAGACGGATAATTTTGACTTATTGTGTAAAGCCAGACGAAGATGAGATTGAGGGAGCATATAAATATCATTTTTATAACCCGGTAACAGAGCTAAACTTTATGGGTGAGAATGATTCTGCATTAACAAGATGCGTTAGTCATTTTAACTCTGCATTAAATTACCTAAAATTGGGTAATCGAAGAAGAGCCATGGAAGAACTTGGAAGATCTTTGCACTTTTTAGGAGACCTTAATACCCCGGTACATACGAATAACCAAACTTTACTGGATACTGGATTTAACTTCTTCTTCCATGTAAGTTTTGAGAATACTTGCAAAAGTGTACAAGACAGAGTAAGACCCTCGATGCAAAGGGGAGCGTTCCAATATTATGAAGTTAACAAAGTGGACACAATAGCAAACTGTTCGGCACATTTAGCGGACGACAACCTTTATGCTTTATTTGAAAAATTATTGACAAAAGAGCAAGTGGCAGAAAACTCCGTTAAAAATGCACAAAAGGCGATTGCAGGCCTTCTTTATAAATTTTATTTGATAGCGATTACATACAGGGTGTAATAAATGGTTAGAGAAAAAGAGGAAGAAGGGGAATTTTATGAATATTAAAAGGATACTATCTTGTTTTATGGCACTTTCACTTTTTTTTACCGGACCAGCAATTGGAACAGAAACGGCATTTGCACATGGAAATGTTATTGCTAAAGACGGTGTGCTAGAGCCGGAACCTGATATATTGGATATAGCAAGATTGGCAACAGACCGTTTAGATACAAGCAAGTTAGGACCAATGGTTCACTCGAAAAATTTTGCGTCAGACGATGATGAAAATATTATTATTACTCCAGATGTGTCGAACCCGGAATCTGACACAGAAGATTTGGTAAAAAAGCTAGTAGTAGACACGTTAGAAGAAAATAAACAGAGTAAAGTTTCAAAACAAAATGCCAAAAACGGTTGGGAAGTAATTCATAAGAAGGACTTTTTAACCGAAGACGGAATAAAATGTGTGTGTGACACAAGCATTAGTGAGCCTATTTCAAACGGCTTTAATGAGAACGGACAAGAAGTTTTTCGCAGAAAAGTAGAGGCAAGGAAAGACTTTTACTTTGAAGAAAGTGGCGAGCATTTGTGCGGACTTTTTCTTGCCTTCTATTTTGTGTATGATGGTGAAAATGCATGGGTTGAAGATAACAACTTAATGAGAGAAAAAGCTCATATATATAACGATGATTGGAAAATATCGGCTAATGAGGGAATCTATATGGCTCCAGGGCAATGCATAGTAACAATTTTTTCTCACTTAAATGATAAAAGAATAAAAGTGCGTACGGATGAATTTCATGCAGATATTATATGTTTGAAAACTGGAGAAATTGTTTTCAGAAATATTACAAGATGTCCAAAAGAAGAACTGGATAGGGACGACTTAAAATTTACAGATTTAGGATTAAAAACTGAGCAGGTAAGACACAACTTGATTAGAGAAGTTCAGGAGATTAACATAGAACAAGTTAGGGACTTAGAAAATGACGCAACCGACGTGTACAGGTATGTTAGAAGAGACCTGGATATAGTATATAGAGACAACGATGGCAATATAGTTGCGTATGTAATAATGCAGGCAACTTTTATATATAATATAGAGACTCACGAAGTACAATGCTTGGGTACGCATAGCATGGTGCCGCAAGGAGAAGCAGATGCGTTGTCGAGAACAGGTAACGAAACCAGAACATACGGCGGGGCATATGGAGAAATAAATTTAAAATACTTAACAAGCAAAGGTAGAGAAAAGAAATTTGAAGATAAAATAATCGTGAAGTGTGACCCGAGAGGCAGTGTGATATCCGCATTTGTAAAGAAATAATGCCGTTTTAAAATTATGGTTGATTTTAGAATTGTAAAAGTTTATCATAATTATATGGCGGTTGAAGATACGTTGTTAGTAATGTAGCGGAGGAAGATTATGCACTGCAAAAATTGTAACACAGAAAATATAGATGGTGTAAATTTTTGCTATAATTGCGGTAAAAAGCTTAGTAATATGAAAGGCAATAAATTTTCTTTAAAGAGTTTTGTTTATAAAAACATCGTTTTGTCGCGTCAAAGATACCGAAACATATTTATTTTGTCATCGATTTTAGTTCTGTGCAGTGCATTATCTGTCCCGCTTTGCAAGGGGCTTTTTGACTCTTTTAACATTGCTATGGACCTTGTTCGAATGAGCATGAGCCAACAAGTTGCTAAATATGCTTTGAAAAGTCAGACAGAACTCTTTTTTAGAGACGTTTTTTTAAGAATTATATTAATTGCGTTTTTTTGGAGTATACTAATTTTAACATTGACAATTTTGCTTTATGGCGTGGTATTGCTAAAAAAACAAGGCAAGAAAAGTAAAAATATGTATTGAGTTTTCTGGGCTTTTGTTTTATTATAATTTTAAGTATTAAGTACTTTTTTGGAGGATGCGCTTATGGACTTTCTTAGAAATTTAGGAGAAACTTTTAACGAGGCAATCGATTTTGTGGTAGAAAAAAATAAAAAATTTAGCAAAGTTACGTCGCTAAAAAAACAGATAAAAAAAGAAGCCAACAGTGTGGTAAAATCATATATCACACTGGGAAAGCATTATTATAATGAGCTGCGTGATGTTCCAAATCGCGATATGCAGAAGGTTTGTGACTCTATAGACTGCGCTAAAAAAGAGATTCGCCGCTTGAAGGATAAATTAGAGGAAGTAAAGAATGAAGTTAATTTATCGGAGTTTGAGGAGCTCATAACAAGGGATGAGCCAATTGAAATTGAGGTTATCTCTACAACTAAAGGTACAGAAAGCGCTGATTTTTCAGAATTAGAAGAAGATGGCGATGATAGTAGCCTAAGCTCGGGCAAGAAAAAAAGATAATAAAAAGCAAAGAAAAATAAAAACATAACTGTAAATAAAAGAAGAAGTCACTGTGCACTTTAGGTGTGAGAGTGGCTTCTTTTATTGTTTTTTTATGTTGAGAGATTTTTTTATCTCGCTAATAAATTTTCCGCTTTTAATCATGTCGCCATCGATGACACAGATGCCCATATCGTGCGCGCGGGTGTAGGTATACGAGCGCTGCTTGTTGACTTTGCTGACGAAAACGAGGGCGCTTTTAGAGTTATTGCCGCCAAAATAGGAGGGATACATGCTAAGCTCACGCAGGGCATCGGCCGAGGGCTCTGAGAGCTTGCAAGATATAAAATATGGATGAATGCCGTAGAAGAAGGTTAAGTCGATTTCATTGACGATTTCCATAAGCTTATTTTTGTTGTTATTCCACTCAAACTTCACGCTCATGCGCACGTCGTGAAATAGCCGCTCGCGCTTTAGGTTGATGTAACAAAAAAGCTCCAGCCAGATGCCAAAGTCCGACAGATATGACTTAATCTTCTTGTCGTGATAGAAAAAAGAAATCTCAGAAGAACTCGTGTTAAGCTTGTAAATAAGATTTAGCTCCTGCGCCACTTTAAGCAGCTTGAACCGGTTTAAAGAGACCTCCATTTTGCCTTTAGAGATCTGTTTAGGCGCCTTAAAAAACAGATTATTGTACCCTTGCGAAAAGTTGGTATTGCCGCTTTGCAAGTAGAGGCAAGTCTTTTTCCAGAGCTCGATATCGTCAAAAACAGCCGCGCAAAATTTTAGTATCCGGTCAAAATTGTCACAAGCGGGGCTAGCGTGATTATAACCGGTGATTTGCGCGCCGTGCAGGGCAAAAATGTTTTCTATATTGAGTTTTGGCATCACAAAATTTTTCTCGAGCGACTTGCATCCAAAAACATTTATGAGCCGCTCGCCCAAAACGTCCAGCTTAAAAATCGGTGTGAAAGTTTTTCTGCAGGCCTGATAAGCCCCAATCGCGCCAAACTCTCCAGCACCGGTGATATCGAAAAAGCAGGAGGGATTTTTGTGAATAACAGAGACGCAAGTTTTAGAGATATGCTCGATGTCAAGCCCGTTGTAGCCCTTATATTCAAAAATAATGCTCGGAAAGCGCGACATACAGACATTTTTTATGTACTCAAGATTTTTGATGCTAGTGTACTTGTAGTCGTAAAGAATCACCACGTTTTTGGGGTGAAAGGCGAATATCGGCAGCAGATTGTTAATTATCTCGCTGTCGTAAAGAATCGCAAGACATTCCATGCAGGTTCACCTCCACACCGCGTAACTAGCCGTTTGAGCGCAAAAAAACCTATTTTTGCATAAGTTTGCTCATCAAAAACAGGTCAATAACGTCTTGATCTCCATCGCCATTTATATTTGCCGCTTGCAAGGATTCTTCACTTAGTTCAGCCTTACCCAACAGATAATTTTCAAAAGCAGAAATATCGCGAGAAGTCAAAGTCCCCGTGCCGGTAACATCGCCCTTAACAATCAGCTTAAACGAGACCTTTTCGGCGCCGTCCCGGATAAAAGAGACAACGTAACCTGTAGCAATTTTGGTAGAGTTCCCGGTTTTGGGGTTTCCGTTAGCATCCTTAAGGGCCAGACTGTAGGCATTGAAAATGAGGTTATTCTTAAACGCCGCAAAAGTAGTACCAGGCTCGATGCCGGTGATAGTGTAACTTTGGATGTCAACAGTGTAAATATCGCTAGTTATGGCGTCATCTTCGGCACCAGACGGCGGATTATTATTATCGCCACCCTCGCCAGAACTACCGTCACCAGGGTTGCTGGGCTCAGCTGGAGTTACCTCTTCGATGTCGGCCTCCTTTAGCAGAGCGATATGCTTATTACTGCCGGTGCCCGCGCCAGTAACAGCGATAATTTTATCGTCAGATTTAGAAATGGCCAAAATATCCTCAGTCAGCTCAATTTTGCCTGTCACAGCGCCATCCGAGCAACGAATCCGCGAGATGACCTTATCACCAGTTTTAATTAAAATTGACGCATCATCAAAACCGGCAACCACGCAAGCTGGAAAATCCTTCATTTCTGCGGCAATTTCAATTTCGGAGTCAGACTTAAAGCTATCTTTATTCAGAGTGATTATCCGTTTGTCGGGCGTCACAAAGATATTATCGGTTACAAATTTCAAATTTGAAAAGTTTATAGTATTTTCGGGGGCTTCGAATGTGTAATTACTGGTAGCAATGTTGTAACGCACCAGATCGTTAGAGCTATTCAAGGCATACAGATATTTTTTGGAGACGTCCGTAAAAATAGAGTGAAAAGCTTTGTTATCGTAAGTTAAGCCCGTCGTGTCCAATTGCTCAAAATTAGAATTATAGCCAGAGATAGGCGATTTTTCGGTATTATTTACAAAAAAGATAAAATCATCGTACACAGCGATTTTAAGGGGCGAATCAATGATTATACTGCCCAAGTCTAAAGTGCCGGAGCCATCACACTGGCAATTTTCAACGTCAATAGAGATTTTTTTGGCAACCGTTTTATTTGCGTCTAGGTAAGTAAAGAAAACACAATTTTCTAAACCTAATAAAAGATCTCTATAACAGCTCGCAGTAGTGTACTTGTAGTCGATGTTTTCGGTTACGATAAAATGGGAGTAGTTGATATGCGTAAGAGAAGGCATGCCGCTGGCCGCGCTTAAATAGGCTATAGTGCTTTGCTGATTGTTGTTATCATAACTTGTGATAACAAAGTTGCCCTTGCCGTCCGGCAAAACGTCAAACCCATCAGGAAGCATCATTCCAGCGGTAACTTCCAGCGCATCGACCGCATGGACATCTAAGCTAATAAAATTTGCAGGCAATAAGAATAAAAACACCAAAGAAACTGCGATCAAGGCAGCCACATTCCTAATTTTAGACATATTATCACCCAAAAAATATATTTAAGCTTATTTTAGCATGTTGTATTAAAATTTTCAACTAAAAAGATTAAGTATATGCAAAAACGCAAAAACAAATTCAAAAAAGCTAATTCAAATTTCAACAACGTTAAAACCCGCTGCACGAAGGAGCCGATTATAAACTGCAAGGCCAATTCCGCTTTGTGCCGGACATCGAGCGTAGACGGCATCAACGTTTTCGATTTTATCTATTGCTCGCAAAGCGTCAAAAAGCTTTTCTGCCTGCAAATTAGGGTCAGACTCCCTGCCGTAGGATATCGCAGGCACATTCAAATAGGGAATATCCTCGTCATAGCAAAGCGCCGCGACATTTTTGTCCGAGCGAATCTTGTTTATGTAGTCGATATATGCGCCGCGGTCGCCTTTTAGAATGATGACCTTAGCCTTTGGCGCATAATGCCTGTATTTTGTGCCAGGCGAAATCGGACGAACGCCATCACCAAGCGGATTCAAGACAGTATCATCAATTTCTACGTTGTCCAAAACACGATTTAGCTGGTCAAACGTGACAGCACCGGGGCGCAAAATCTTAGGAACATCCTCACAAAGCGAGACAACAGTAGACTCAACCCCGACCTTACAGCTGCCGGCGTCAACAATAGCATCAATTTTTCCGTCCAAATCCGCAATAACATGGGCGGCACTCGTAGGGCTGGGGCTGCCAGAAGTGTTTGCAGATGGTGCCACCAAGGGAAAACCAGCTTCACGAATTATCTTGCGAGCGACTGGGTGACCAGGTAGCCGGACTGCGACAGAATCAAGCCCGCCGCTGACTATTTTAGAGATAACGCCGGACTTTTTCAAAATAACTGTCAAAGGTCCAGGCCAAAATGCCTCGGCTAACTTTTGCGCTTCTGCCGAAAAATTTTGCACCAAATCGTATATTTCATCGACGTTTGAGATGTGCACAATCAAAGGATTGTCGCTAGGACGGCCCTTGGCGATGAAAATTTTCTTAACAGCCGTGTAATCAAAGGCATTAGCGGCAAGTCCATAAACCGTCTCGGTCGGAATCGCCACAACGCCGCCAGCCCTTAATATTTTTGCCGCAGCAAGCGTGTCACCCTGCGACAATATCTGAGTTTTCATGCAAAAACACTTCTTATTCTTTATTTTCGATAGTACTTTCAAGCTTTGCCGCGCGGTCAGCCGTAATCAAAGCGTCAATAACCTCGTCAATATCGCCGTTTAGAATATCCTCAAGCCGATACAAAGTCAGCCCAATGCGGTGATCAGTCATCCTGCCCTGCGGATAATTATAAGTGCGGATCCGTTCGGAGCGGTCGCCGGTTCCAACCTGACTTTTCCTCTTCTGAGCCATTTCGTCGGTCTGTTCCTGCATCTTAGCCTCCAAAAGCCGCGACTTCAAGACCTTCATAGCCTTATCCTTGTTCTTGTATTGACTGCGCTCATCCTGGCACTCCACAACCACGCCCGTTGGAATGTGCGTGATACGAATTGCAGACTCCGTCTTATTGATGTGCTGTCCGCCGGCGCCACTCGCGCGAAAAGTGTCTATCTGCAAATCAGCAGGATTAATCTCGATCTCAACATCCTCCGCCTCCGGCAAAACGGCCACAGTAACGGTGGAGGTGTGGATGCGTCCCTGAGTTTCGGTCTCCGGCACGCGCTGAACACGATGCACGCCGCTCTCGTACTTTAAGCGAGAATAAGCGCCCTCGCCAGAAATCATAAAGCTAATCTCCTTGTAGCCGCCAAGCTCCGTCTCGTTCGCATTCAAAATCTCAGTCTTCCAGCGCTTGCTTTCGGCATACATGCTGTACATCCGGAACAAAACGCCAGAAAACAAAGCAGCCTCTTCGCCGCCAGCCCCACCGCGAATCTCCACAATAACGTTGCGGTCGTCGTTAGGATCCTTGGGCAACAGCAGAATCTTAAGTTCTTCGGATGTTTTTTCAATAACCTCGCGGGAATTCTCGATTTCAACCTCAACCATCTCTTTAAAATCCCTGTCAAGACCTCCACTATCCAAGAGCTGCCGAGCCTCCTCCAAGTTCAGCTTGGCCTTTTTATATTCCTCGTACTTCTCAACAATCGGCGTTAAATTTTTTTGCTCCTTCATCAAAGCCGTGTATTTTTCTTGGTCAGAAACAACATTCGGGTCATACAGCAGCTCGTTTATCTCGTCGTACCGCGTTTTAAAAACCTCTAACTTATCGAACAAAACCCATGCACCTCGTTAAAATCAACTTTTGCCTCACTCTAATCAAAATTAATTATACCATTTTTGCGGGCCAAGATCAAATTAGAAAAAATGCCAAAAGGCATAAAAATACCAGCAGAATAAGAATCCTGCCGGCCTAAATTCTAATTATTCCCATCAATCTGCGCCATATGAAGAATAAGATCCAAAATTTTGTTGCTGTAGCCCCATTCGTTGTCGTACCAGGCAATCAGCTTGACGAAATGCTCATTCAGCATGAGCCCAGCCTTTGCGTCAAAAATCGAGGTCCGAGAGTCACTGCAAAAGTCCGAAGAAACCACCAAATCCTCAGTGTAACCCAAAATCCCATTCATGTAAGTCTCGGAGGCATTTTTTATAACGCGGCAAATTTCATCGTAAGTCGCGGCTTTCTCGATCCTGCAAGTTAAGTCCACAACAGAAACGTCCAAAGTCGGGACCCGAAAAGCAACTCCAGTAAGCTTGCCAGCAAGCGCCGGGATGACCAAAGCGCAAGCCTTAGCCGCGCCAGTAGACGCAGGAATGATATTCCCAAAAGCAGCCCGACCACTGCGCCAATCCTTTTGAGAAGGTCCGTCAACAGTCTTCTGAGTGGCAGTCGCCGCATGGACAGTAGTCATTAAGCCCTCAACAATGCCAAAGTTGTCGTTAACAATCTTCGCAAGAGGCGCCAGGCAGTTGGTAGTGCACGAGGCATTAGACACAACATCCATGCCCCGATCGTACGTTTCAAGGTTAACTCCGCAAACGAAGGTGGGAGTTTCGGCGTCTTTAGCCGGGGCAGAGATAACGACCTTCTTAGCGCCGGCGGCCAAATGCTGACTAGCAAGGGCAGTGGTGCAAAAAACGCCGGTAGATTCAACAATATAATCAGCGCCATCGGTTTCCCAAGGGATTTTCGCGGGCTCCTTAAAGGCATAAACATTAACAAATTTACCATCAACCACAAGTTTGCCATTTTCAGCGGAAACATTGCCCGCAAAACGCCCATGAACAGTGTCATACTTAATCATATACACCATGTAATCGAGATCAATAAAGGGATCGTTTATCGCAACAACGTCAAAAGCCTCGGGATGACTACTAGCAGCGCGAAACACCAACCGACCGATCCGGCCAAACCCGTTTATACCAAGCTTTATTGCCATGCGAATGCCTCCCAAAAGTATAATTGATACTATATTTTATGAAAAATTGAATTATAATTATGTCAGCATCGGCAAAGCAGAGGCAATTAATTCGATGTTCCTTCGCTAGAACCCAGATTTTTGCTGGCATTTTCGTTTTTTATATCTTCAATTAACCTGTCGACCTTGGCCATTTCTTCGCGATTCTCAACCGTGTCAGTGTCAGCTACATTAGCTGCAGAACTTGCAACCGTAACGTCCTCTTTTTTTTCTATAACAGGTTTGTCTTCGGCGCCACCTAAATTCTTGCCAACCTGAACGCTAAAGATGATGCACAGAATGTACAAAATCAAAGAGAACTCAGTAACTATATTGACGACCTCCGTCGACGAAAAATACCGGCCAAAGTCCACAGTAACAGCCCAGAAGTTTGTGATAGAAATGAGTATAAACAAAGCGGCAGAGAACCCGAAATAAAACAGCTTCTTAAAGGTGGCCGCGTTAAACAGCGTGGCAAAGAGCCGAGCCTGGCTGAACATAAAGAACAGCAAGAAAATCCTTGCAAGGGCGTTAGAAACGTGAATTACACTTGTCTGGATGGAGTTGTACTCAAAAAACAGCTTCAAAATCATGGCCAAGACCCATAAAGTCGGCATCAATGCCAGCAATTTGTTCTTTTCAAAGTAATTTTTTTCTTTTATATAGCCAAGTCCGATCAAAACAAAGACAACCGCCGCCAAAACGCCGGTAATAATATAAAACAGGTCCACCCAATCTTTTTCTACGGCCGACCAATAATATCTAAATTTTTCAACAGAATTCCACAAAGCAAGTGCAGCCGTTAAAATCGCAACGAACCCGGTTAAAAGATTTTTCTTAATCACAAAAACGTCCGGGGCATCTTTTGAAATATAACTTGCGACCATTATGATTCCAAAAGCGGCAGCCGCAATGATGAAGCAGACGATTTCAAAATTATCCCAATAAATTCTGACAGCGGGATTGCCTATTGACAAAATCTGGTACACCCGCAGACCCAAAATGGAAATAAACGAAATGACAAAAGGAATCCAATTAAGCTTTAATTTCATATCCAATGCCTCCAAAAGTCTTTTTATTATTTATTTTACCGCTAAAATAGCAATTTGTAAATAGGGCAGAGCCAAAAGTTTTATCATAAATCCTTAAAAAATATAATAAATTAAATAAAAAAGGATGATTTATTGCCATGAAACAAAAATTATTTTTTATGCTGAGTTTGCTATTTTTAATCTTTTTCATACCGCTGGCCATCACAATGAGGGGCTTGTCGGACATTAATTTTAGACTAAACTTTAAGCCACCAGAGCTAAGCCTAAACTTGCTAAAGGCAATGTGCAGCGAGCCGCCAAAAGAGGAGCCTCAAAAAGGAAACACGTTCAAATTGCTAGATCAAGCCACAGGTCAAGTGCTAGAATTATCCGCCAGAGAATTCATCATAAGCACAGTGGCAACAGAAATGCCTGCAACATTTGAAGAAGAGGCACTAAAAGCTCAAGCCGTGGCGGCATATACATACTTTAGCTTTTTGAAAGAAAAAAACGCACAAATCCCCGATCTCGGCTTAAAAGGGGCCGACTTTGCAGTAGATTCGTCTAAAATGTACTATTATGCGTCAAAAGAGCAGCTGCAAGAGCGCTGGGGCAAGGATTTCGATTTTTATTACGATAAAATAAGCCAAGCTGTGGACGCAGTGCAGGGGCAGAGTTTGCGGCAAGACGATAAATACATAGAAGCGCTGTATCACTCGATATCGTCGGGGAACACCGAGAATATAGCAGACGTATTTGGCGGCAGCTGCACGTATCTAAATGCCGTTGCAAGCCCTGGAGATCTGCTGGCGCCGGGCTATTTGAGTAAAAAAGAATTTTCTCTAGAGGAATTTAAAAATATAGCAAAGAGCAAATGGCCAGATGTGTCTTTTGGCGAGGACCGGCAGACGTTTTTGCAAATAAATAATCGAACCTCATCCGGCATGGTGCTAGAGGCAAAAGTAGGCTCCAAAAGCGCTACCGGTCGGGAGATTCGAGAAATATTTTCACTTCGGTCATCAAATTTTGAGGTAAGCATACAAAACGACAAAATAGAGTTCACAACTAAAGGCTACGGCCACGGCGTAGGGATGAGTCAGTACGGAGCTCAAAGTATGGCCAAGCAGGGCTCGGATTATAAGCAAATTCTGGCCTGGTACTATCCAAACACACAACTAAGTGCGTGAAATCCGCAACACAAAGCTATTTTTCCGAGAACATTTTCATCAAGCTTTTTTGAGAGTGTCCGTCACAAACGGCAACAACTTCGTCTCCAGAATAAATTTTCGTGTCACCTTGCGGAATTATCAGGCTTTCGTCCCTCAAAATAGAGATAATAAGCGAAGACTTCGGCAGCTCAATGTCTTTCAAAGAAGCGCCGTTTATCTTGGCGTCTTCCGGGATAACAATCTCACAAATGGCGGCCCGACCTTTATTAAGGCTCGTCACAAGGCGCATTTCGGCGCTCTCAACCTCTTGCTCAATCAGCCGGGTGATTATCTCGGTGCTGCTCACGGCGTTGTCCATACCGAGCTTCCGCAAAGCCTCCAAATTTCGGGGATTATTGGCCCGGGTTATGACCTTCTTCACCTGAAACCTCTTTTTGGCAAGCTGCGAGGCCACCAAATTATCCTGGTCGCTGCCCGTCACAGCAATAAAGCAGTCCGCCTTGTGGGTTCTAGCGTCGGCCAAAACCTTAATCTCAGTGCCGTCGCCACAAACGACCTCAACGTCCAGCACGTCGGCTAAATGCATGCATTTTATCTTGTTTTTCTCGATCAGCTCGACCTCGTAATCCCGCTCAAGCATGTTCTGCGCCAGATGGTACCCAAGTTTGCCGCCGCCCAATATAACAATTCTCATACAACCCGATAACAGCACTACAGCGAGGCTTTATCGATTTGCCCCCTTTTTCAAGTTTTAGTCACTTATGCGCGTCAGAATGATCTTGTCTTTCGGATTCAGCACGATTTTCTGCCGCCCGTCATAAAGATAAAGCTTGCCGTTTTCGCGCAGAACACCCATAATGGTCTCAACCGCCTTCATCGGCACTGCATCAACAGTCCGGCCAACCAAGATAGGATCGACTTCTTTCACAATGATCCCAACCGTGTTATCGCCAAAATGCAGCTGTTTTTCGGTGAATTCATTAACCAAAGCCGAGTACAAAGCGCCGCAAGCCAAGTTTGTTTGGCAAATTGTCTTTAACCCAAACTGATGAAAAACGTCTTCGCGCACCGGGTCGGTGATCCTCGCAACCACGTTCTCAACATAAAAGAATTCCTTCACGATCTGTGAAACAGTTATGTTCAGATTATCGTCAGCCGTCACAACCGCAACAGCATCGCAGCTTTCGACTCCGGCGTTTCGCAAAACGTTCATGTCCATGGGCATCCCAACCACAGTCATACCATCAAAATCGTTATCCAGCTGCTCAAATGCGTCCTCATCGCGATCAACAATAGAAACGTCGTGCCCGTGGTAGCACAGGGTGTTGGCGAGCCGCGCGCCCAGCTTCCCGCAGCCAATAACAAGGATATTCATAAAAAGCACCTCAAAAACATCACGCAAACCGTGACTTTTTCGTATTTTTTCTTCATTATACCCAATCGCGCTGGCAAAATCAAGAACTCACAATTTTTTGGCGGTAACAACGCGATCGATGCCGTTTAAGTCGCGAACAACCTCGATGCTATCTAGGCCCGCCGCTTTGAATATGTCCGCAACAGCGAGAGCTTGGCCAATGCCAACTTCCACGCATAGATATCCACCCCGGAGCAAAAGCTTGACCCAATTTTTAGCAATAGCGTGGTAAAACACCAACCCGTCAGAGCCGCCATTTAAAGCCATTTGAGGTTCACTCAAAACTTCCTTTTGTAGACTTTTTAGCTCAGAAGTCGCAATATACGGCGGATTAGAGACAATTATATCAAATCCATTAAAATTAAATTTATCTGCATCCAAAAGCACGTCAAAGCGCAGAGGAGTAACGTTTTCGGCTGCATTTAAATTTATGTTCGCCTGCAAATATCTTAAAGCTACTTCAGAAAGCTCTACCGCGAAGACAGAAGCATCCACGCGGTGGTTAGCCAAAGTTATGGCGATGGTCCCCGGTCCGGCGCACAAATCCAAAATTTTCGGGTTTTTAACATCTTCTATAAGCGTTAAGACTTCTGAAACCAAAACCTCTGTGTCGTCTCGCGGAATTAGCACACCTTCGCCGACCTTAAATTCGACTCCCATGAATTCCCACGATCCTAGGATATATTGCAAAGGCTGTCTTGTTGCCCGTTGATGTATTAATTCAAAAAATCTAGCAGATTTTTTTCCATCTGCGACATCATTTCCGTGTAAAATCAAGCCCTGGCGGTCAATACCGAAGCAAAACTTAAAGATGCACATAGCGTCAAAGGCAGGGGAGTCGACCTCAGCCTTGGTTAAAAGCCGTTTGCCTTGCAAATAGACTTGCATTAACGTCATTTTTAAAGCCTTTCTTTTTTCGTTTAAAGAATTTTAATCCTCGCTCGTGGCCTTTGCAATGGGGATAGCGATGGTAACAACCGTGCCAACGTTTTCTTCGCTCGCAATGTCCAAACTGCCAGAGTGCAGCTGAACGAGCTCATCAACCACCGCTAGGCCGATTCCAGAGCCTTTTTGAGTCGTATTTGCCTTATAAAATTTGTCCTTAACGTGGGGCAGGTGCTCCGCCGGGATGCCGCAGCCAGTGTCGCTGACCAAGATGTAAATGTACCCCGCGGCCTCCTTGACCTTCACGGTCACAGTGCCGCCGCTCGCAGTGTACTTGAGGGCGTTGTCTATAACGTTGATAAAAACTTGGCGCAGACGGTTTTTGTCGCCCAAAACTGGGGATAATATCGGAGGTTCCGCATAGATAAGTTCCTTGCTTTCCGAAGCGGCGCGGTCTTTGAACATATAAACAGCCTCACTGATTTCGGCCAAAATATCAATCCGCTCCAATGACAGCACCATTTTTCCGCATTGCAATCGAGAAAAATCCAAAAGCTCTTCCACCAAACCGCAGAGCCGTTCAGCTTCGTGGATTATAACCTTGAGGCCACGCTTGTTCATTTCGGAGTCCGTTTCCTCACCGAGCTCAATAGTCTCGGCCCAGCCCTTAATCGCCGTCAGAGGGGTGCGCAGTTCGTGCGAAATAGACGAGATGAACTCATTCTTAACCTTCTCAGCCTCACCCAGCTTGCGAGCCATGTAATTCACAGTGTCGCAAAGCTCGCCAACTTCGTCATCGTAAGGCTTATCTATTCTTGCGTTAAAATCTCCAAGCGCAATTTTCCGCGCCGTTTTGCCAATTTCTCGAATCGGATTAACGATAGAGTTGATGAAATATGAGCTGGACATAATGACGAAAAGCAAGATCGCCAGCCCAATGACCACGCAGCCAATTATCAGCCAGAAAATAGTGCTGTCAACAGACCGCAGCGACACAATGTATCGAATGGAGCCGATGTATTCGCCGTCGGCCGTGTAAATAGCCTTCGTGGTGGCCATCACGTTTTCGCCAGAGGAATTCCGCCCCACAAAAAGCCCAATATGGCTCGCAGATTCTTGCGCCGTAGCGTAGTCGGTCATCTCAAAATTGCTGGCAGGCAAAAAGCCCGTAGAGGTAAAAATGGGCTCGTTGCTGCTGTTAAAGGCCACGACCTCCATCAAATTTTTATCTTCGAAATCCGAAATATACATTTTGGCCTTGGTCACAAAATCCTTCTCCGAGTCCTCCCGATAGCCCGGAAAAACGTTCACAAGGCTAGTCACCTTAGCG
Source organism: uncultured Eubacteriales bacterium (assembly GCA_948537335.1). Classification (GTDB taxonomy): domain Bacteria; phylum Bacillota; class Clostridia; order Oscillospirales; family Acutalibacteraceae; genus CAG-557. Next base: position 110,465 of record CAOUJG010000001.1, on the reverse strand, counting down.
CTAACAGCTTGCTGTACGCCGTTGTAGAAAAATTCGTGAACGAAAACCGCCAGAACCAGCTCAATGGCGACCAAAGTGACCAAAATCATGCCCAGGCTATTAAGAAGCCACCGCTTGGTGATGCCCCGAACCAACATAAAACTCGCCTCTTTTCAAAAAAGACTATTTTCAAACCCACGCGCAGTGCGAATCTAAGCCTCCCACTTGTAGCCAAGTCCCCATACCGTCAAGATGTGCCGCGGAAGCGAGGGCTCATCCTCAACCTTCATCCTCAGTCTGCGGATATTCACGTCAACGATTTTCTCCTCGCCAACGTAATCATCGCCCCAAACATGATTCAAAATGTCCGTCCGGCTAAGCGCCGTGCTGGGGTTAGAGAAAAAATATTCCATAATCTGAAATTCAACCTGTGTCAATTCGACCAATTCGCCGCGCTTCAAGAGTGTTCGATTACGCATGTTCAAGATGAATTCGCCGGATTTCAGCTCCTCCTTAAACTTATTTTCAGCGCGCATCTGAGCCAGAGCCACTCGCCGATAAACCGCATCGATCCGCGCGACAAGTTCCGAAGGGCTAAAAGGTTTCGTAACGTAATCGTCCGCGCCCGTCATCAAGCCAGTGATTTTGTCCATCTCCTGCGTCTTCGCCGTCAGCATGATTATCCCGATTTCGTTGTTCTGCTTCCGCAGCTCCTTGCACACCGAAATTCCGTCAATTCCCGGCATCATAATATCAAGCACCGCGATGTCAAAAGTCGGATCAGCCTCGTAAATCTGCAGCGCTTTCTCTCCGCAATCAGCCTCAGTCACGTCGTATCCGGCTCTTTGCAAGTTAATAACCACAAATTCGCGAATTGCCGCCTCATCTTCCACAACCAAAATCTTCTTCATAAGTGTTAATCGGCACAAGAGCTCACCGCGTGCCTATACCTCCCCGTAAAATTTAAATAGTTCTAAAATTATTTTTAATCTCTTCAGCCGGAATGGCCAATTCAGAGTCCTCAACCAAAGCAATCGACGCATAAATGCGGTTTCCTTCTTGGGTCAAAATCTGATATTCAGTCCTGTTCGGCAGTTCATCAAATTCTTTTTTAGAAAATACCGCAATATTCAAGAATTCTCGGTTTTTAACAACCTGACCGTCATGTTCGATGCGCTCAAAAATTCGCAACGTGCGTGAATTGTAGTCATAGCCGAAGCGAACACTATAGTCGCCCAAGGCCGGCCGCTTCCATTTGCCGGGCACGACAAAAATATAGGAGTCCTTCTCGTTCATAATGAGGCTTTCGACGTAGTCGTTCTTGGCAGAAGCTACGTTGTGTCGGAACCAAGACAAAACATAAGTAAACTTTTCGTTAGAACCATCGGTCAAGTCAACTTTAGGAATTTCAATAATCCCGTCATTATTGATGTCGCTAGAATGAACAACGCTATTTCTCAGGAATTCCGGGGAACTCAGCTTTTGACTATCGTAAAAAGGCACCCTCAAGCGACTAGCGGCCTTGTCCCAATAGACAATCTCCGTCATAGTGCGGCCCTTGTCGGTAATAGCATCAATCACGGCGCCGAACTGCGAATCATCTATTTTGCCAAACTGCGCGTGAGTGTACTTAACAACCGTCGAATCTGTGAGCGCGCTGCCCATCGCCTTAAATTTTCGGCTTTCGGCGTCTAGTTTTAAAAGCCGAGCCCTGGCGGTTTTGTTGGCATCGTCGTCAGACTGCGTATCCTCGCGCTTGCTTACTGATAAAGTTAAAATCTCGGACCGACCATCGCCGTCAAAATCGCTCACAAGCATATCGGAGTAAGTCTCCTCCGGCGTCAAATCGTTATAGTTGCCGTCCTCATAAAGGATAACCGTAAGCTCCTTGCCGTAACTCGTGTAGCTGCTCCAGCCCAAAATGATGTCATCAATGCCGTCGCCGTTAATGTCGCCAAAGCAAACCTTGTCCAAATCGACACCCTTGGCGTCGATAGTCTTGATGACCTTCCACGTGTCGCCAACTTTGTCGATAACCATTATATAAGATTGCGCATCCTGCGAGGCCAGCTGGTAAACCGCGATCGCCTCGTCCTGCGAGTCACCGTCCAAGTCGTGCATAATAATAGCGGACTTAAAATCGCCATTTTGCGGGTACTTAAAGATGATATCCTCGCCAACCGTGCGCTCAATAAGCGCCTGAATCTGCGCCATTTCACCAGTGGCCTTGGGCGGGTGCATCAGATTGCTGGTGTTAAAGTTGCTAAGAGAACACCCCGAAGTAAAAAGCATAATAAAAATTGGCAAAATCAGGATTTTTTTCATTTTATTAGCTCCTTTTTGTTGTCTATTCGCCGTGACATAGCCGCGCGATCAAGAATTTTATTTTTTTGCCCATCTCGCAAAACATTTTTTCGTGTTCTGTCGAGATATTCCCGTCAAACCCGGAGTTTAACAAATCTTCGGTCACATAAATTATCTCAAACCCGGACTCCTTAAAATAGGTGATGCTCTCGTAAAAAAGGCCATCGTCATCGGTCTTGAAGTAAATTTCGCCACCGGGCGCCAAAAACTTTTTATACTTTTCAAGCTGCCGCGGATGCGTTAATCGGCGTTTTTTGTGCCTCGGCTTTGGCCAAGGGTTGCAAAAATTTATGTAAATCTGCGAGATTACGTCACTTTCGCTAAGGATATCGTCTATGCGCTCGATGTTTTGTGCTGTTAAAAAAAGATTATCAATCGGCCGGTTTAGCGCAGAGTATTGCCGCTCAACATTTCTTTTCGCAAGAGCCAAAACTTCGCTTTTTATGTCGACTGCAATAAAGTTTTTGTCTAAATTTTTGCTAGCGATTTCTGCGATAAAAGAGCCCTTACCGCACCCCAACTCTAAGTAAACTGGCTGCTTTTTGCCAAAAAGATTATGCCAGTTGCCCTTATTTAGCGCGGGGTCGTCAACAAAAAACTCGCAAGCCGCAAGCTCTGGCCTGGCCCAAGGCTTTCTTCTTATTCTCATTGTACAAAGGTCACTGTAAAGAGGCCCGCGGCCCCCGTTTTCCTCCTTTTTCAATCGTTAAATTTTATTATATCATAAACGCGTGCAAATTAATATCCCCAAATTTTCGCAGCCGCGATGGCGGTTTCAACGCGGATTAAATAAAATTGTCCAGCAAAACTCAGCGAATTCGCGTGCTTGACAGTGCGCGTAAAAATTGATAAAATAATATCGTAAATTTATTTTTATTGCGAGGCGCAAAAAGGGAGAAATAAAGCGTTATGAAGTTTATAAACATCGGGTTTGGCAATATGGTGTCATCCGTGAGGATTGTTAGCATCGTGTGCCCCGACGCAGCGCCGATAAAGCGGGCTGTTAGCGAGGCGAGGAACAAAAATGAGCTAATAGATGCGACTTGTGGTAGGCGGACGAGGGCTGTCATTGTGACGGATTGCGAGCTTATGATTCTTTCGGCCTTGCATCCAGAGACGATTGTTAATAGGCTAAAAGGTGGATGTTCTCAAAATGGCGGGGAGGAACCAGATCTGTATGAATAATAATGGCTTACTGATCGTTTTGTCGGGGCCTTCTGGTTCGGGAAAGGATACCGTGCTTGAAAAACTCCTTAAGCTTGATGATAATATTGTGAAATCAATCTCTGCAACAACTAGGCCCTCTAGAGATGGCGAAGTTGACGGGAAGGATTACTTTTTTGTTTCGGAGGAGGCTTTCTGCGACGCGATATCGAATAAAACTTTGCTGGAACATGCCAAGTATTGCGGTAATTACTATGGAACGTCAAAAAAGGTGGTCGAGAAACTGCTAAACAGCGGGCAAGACGTTGTGCTAAAGATAGAGACAGAGGGCGCCAGGCAGATAAAAGAAAAGTGCGAGGATTCGCTGAGGATATTTATACTGCCGACTTCCATGGAAGTTCTGGCGGATAGGCTGTTTAAACGCGGCACAGAAGATAAAAAAAGCTTGGAAAGCCGCTTGACAAGGGCTGTGGATGAGATTGCATATTCGTTGGACTACGATTATATCGTTATAAATGACGACGCGGATAAATGCGCGCGGAATATTTATTCTATTATAAATGCCGAAAAATTCAGGGTTTGCAGGATGAAAAATATTGTTAATGAGGTGTTGAACAATGCAAAAACCATCGATCGATGAGATGTTGTCGGGCAAAAAGAGCAAGTATGCGTTGGTAATTGGCGTGGCTAAGCGCGCGAGGGAGATTACCAGAGAGGCCGAGCAAAATGGAGAACCGCTGCTGGAAAAGCCGGTAAACCTCGCAATACGAGACTTTAAGGCGCATAAATACGAAATTTTTGAACCGAATATTAACGATTAGGCCGATAAAATTATGGCGATAGGCCAAAATGCTGGGTTTGAGGAAGTTTTATGTCACAAAAATTCATTGTAAAAGTTGCGGTTGAGCATATTGTTTACCGGCTGGATAGGCTTTATGACTACGTGCTGCCGAGGAAGCTCGCTGAGGAAGTGGCTTTGGGCTGCAGAGTGCTGGTTCCTTTTGGGATGAGTAACAAAAAGCGCCAAGGAATTGTGCTGCAGACAGAGGTTGCCTCGGATAAATCTGATGGAACGGGGCTTAAATTAAAGGAAGTTTTTGCGGTGCTAGATGAGGCGCCGCTTTTGAATGATGAGATGTTGAAGCTTGCCCAGTTTATGAAGCAGAAATATTTTTGCACGATTTTTGATGCCGTTAAATTGATGATTCCGGCTGGAATGAGCTTTAAGCTACATGAGAAGTTTAGGCTTTGCGATGGATTTGATGAATCTCAAGTTAGTGATTGCACCGCTTTGGAGAGGGATTTGGTAGCTTATTTAGAAACTGTGAAAGAGTGGGTTGCAAAGGAATTTTTAATTGCGCGGTTTGGTACGGATGTTTTGAATTGTTTGAAAAGCTTAGAAAATACGGGCGTGATTCAAAAAAAAGAGACTAAAAAAAGGGCAGTGGCTGACGCTACGGTGAAGATGGTTCGGCTAAAGGCAGGAGCTTTGCGAGATAACACTAGACTTACCCCCAAGCAAAAAATTGTTTTTGACGTTTTGAAGCAGAATTTGAGAGGAATTTCTTTTAAAGAAATTTTGTATTTAACTGGCGTTGGCGCCGCTGTTGTGGACAATTTGGTAAAAAAAAACATCGCAGAATATTTTGACGATAAAGTTTACAGAGACCCCTATAAAAATGTGAAGTTTTCAGGACTTTCAAGGGATGTGACTTTAACAAAAGAGCAGACTGACGCGTATGAGTCTATTTATGAACTTTATAAAGGGCATGGATACAAGGGTTCACTGCTTTATGGAGTTACCGGTAGCGGCAAAACCTCAGTGTTCATGAGGTTGATAGAGGATGTTGTTACAGACGGAAAGAACGTCATTGTTATGGTGCCGGAGATTGCGCTGACAGCGCAGATGGTGGCCATTTTTAAAGGCAGATTTTTGGATAAAGTTGCGGTTTTTCATAGCGGGTTGTCAGTATCGGAGCGGCTGGATGAATATCGGCGAGTTAAGGATGGCTTGGTTAACGTGGTTGTGGGGACTCGGTCGGCTGTCTTTGCGCCGTTTGAAGAGGTTGGGCTTGTCATTATGGACGAGGAACAGGAGTCTAGCTACAAATCGGAGGCCACACCTCGCTTTCACGCTAGAGAAATCGCCAAATTTAGATGTTGCTACCATAAGTGTTTGTTGCTGCTGTCCTCTGCCACGCCGTCGGTCGAAAGTTTTTTTTTCGCAGAGCAAAAAGTTTATAACATAAATGTTCTGAAAAAACGCTACTCTGGAGCGAGTTTGCCGAAGGTTTCTGTTGTGGACATGAACAAGGAGCAGGAGGCGGGCAATTGCGGCGCCTTTAGCGAGCAGCTTATCGGTAGGCTGGAGGAAAACCTGAATAACGGCAAACAGTCGATTTTGCTGCTTAATAGGAGGGGATACCACACGATGGTGACCTGCCGGAGCTGCATGCAGGTGGTGACGTGCCCGAATTGCAGCATTGCATTGACGTTTCACTCTGCTAACCGAAGGCTGATGTGCCATTATTGCGGCTTTTCTATGGACATCACGGGCGAATGTCCAAGCTGCCATGAGCACGACTTGAAGTACATAGGCTTTGGAACGCAGAGGGCTGAAGAGGAGTTGCAAAAAAGTTTGCCAGATGCTAGAATTTTGCGAATGGATTCTGACACGACAATGACGAAATTTGCTTACGAGAAGAAGTTTAATGCGTTTGCAGATGGCAGCTATGATGTGATGCTGGGGACGCAGATGATCGCGAAGGGACTTGACTTCTCGAATGTCACTTTGGTGGGAGTATTGCTGGCGGATCAGGCCTTGTATGGAGCTGATTTTAGAAGCTATGAGCGGGCGTTTTCGCTGCTTACTCAGGTGATTGGCCGGGCGGGACGAGCCACCGACAGCGGTTGCGCGGTTATCCAGACGTTCACGCCAGAAAATCCAATCATAAAATTGGCGGCAAATCAGGATTATGACTCATTTTATAAGGACGAGATAGTGCTGAGAAAGGCTATGCTATACCCGCCGTTCGCCAAGCTTTGCGTGATTGGCCTTGTGGGCGAGAGGGAAACTAAGGTGGTAGATGCGGCATTTTTCTTTTTTGGAATATTAAAAGAGCTTATCAAAAGTGACTATTCTGGCTTGGCAGTCAGAATCTTGGGGCCTTCTCCGGCCCGAATTTTTAAGGTTAATAATAAGTTTAGATACAAGATAATCATTAAGTTTAAGGACGAGAAGATCTTTGACAAGCTTGTTAGTGACGCGCTTTTTAAGCTGGATGAGTGCAAAAAATTTTCTGGAATTAGTACTTTTATTGACGTTAATCCGGAATCGATTTTATAAAATATTGAAAGGAATGTTGATATTATGGCGATCAGGAACATAGTTTTAGAGGGAGACCCGATTTTATCGAAGAAGTGCCGCGTTATTGAAAATTTTGACGAGAGGCTGGCGCAGCTTGTCGACGATATGATCGAAACGATGCGGCTTAATAACGGAGTCGGCTTAGCGGCGCCGCAGGTGGGCATGCTAAAAAGAGTAGTGGTTGTTCAGGTGGACAGGGACGAGCCGGCCATTGAGCTTGTTAACCCCGAAATTATCGAAGTGGAAGGGATTCAGGAGGAAGTAGAGGGCTGTCTTTCTTGCCCGGGAGAATACGGCATAACCAAAAGGCCCATGAGGGTTAAGGTTAAGGCATTAGACAGGCTTGGGGAAGAGCATATTTACGAGGGTGAAGCTTTGTTGGCGCGGGCTTTTTGCCACGAGATTGACCATTTGGACGGAATTTTATTTAAAAATCATGTGGTGCAGATGCTGGATGCATCGGACTTGAAGAGCTCTTGAAAATTGACTGAAAGGGTCAAAAACTTGTTTACGGGGCGATAGAATGAGAATTGTATTAATGGGAACGCCGGATTTTGCCGTACCGTGCCTTGAGGCTTTGATAAGGTCGGAGCACGAGGTGGTGGCAGTCTTTACTCAGCCGGACAAAAAAAGGGGTCGAGGCTACAAACTGGCGCCTCCACCGGTAAAAGAGCTCGCACTGAGGCACGGGATTGCAGTCTTTCAGCCAGAAACCTTAAACGATGAAGAGGTTTTTCGCGTAATATCGGGGCTGGCGCCGGATTTGATTGTTGTGGTGGCTTATGGTAAAATATTGCCAAAAGCGATTTTGGCACTGCCGGAGCGAGGATGTATCAATGTGCACGGGTCACTGTTGCCAAAGTACAGAGGAGCGGCGCCGATCCAGTGGGCGGTGCTAAACGGCGAGAAGGTTACGGGCGTAACCACAATGCGCATGGACGAAGGGCTCGACACCGGGGACATCCTTTTAAAGGCCGAGACGCAAATCGGAGAGGATGAAACCTCGGGGGCACTATTTGACAGGCTAAGCGTGATGGGCGCAGAGCTTTTGTTGAAAACTTTACAAAGGCTAGAAAAGGGCGATATAATAAGGGAAAAGCAGGACGACCAAAAGGCAACTTATGCACCGATGCTGAATAAATCGTTTTCGAAAATTGACTGGAATAAGCCGGCCGCCGAGGTGCATAACTTGGTGCGAGGACTTAACCCATGGCCAGTGGCCGAGACTACTTTGGACGGGAAAGTCTTGAAGATATACAAGACAAAGCCGGTTTTATTGGAAGATAAGTCGGCACATCCTGGCGAAGTGGTGAGGTTGACGCCTTTTGTTGTGGCCTGCGGAGGGGGCTCTGCGGTTGAGGTTTTGGAGTTGCAGTTGGAGTCCAAAAAGCGGATGAACTCAGCGGACTTTGTGAGAGGCTACAAATTGAGTGTTGGAGCAATTTTAGGGTGAATTTGGGAGGAAATTTTTATGTACGGATTTTATTATTTTGACTACAGCTATTTTTGGTTCATGGTGCCGGCGCTTGTAATCTCGCTTTACGCGCAGTTTAAGGTCAGCAGCACTTTTTCGAAGTATTCGAAGGTCAGAAATTCTAGAGGGCTTACTGGAGCGGACGCTGCAAACCGGGTTTTGGCGCAAAACGGCGTTACAGGTGTTGAGGTTGAGCATGTTTCTGGCGATTTAACCGATCATTTTGACCCGCGAACGAACGTAATTCGGCTGTCAGACTCAGTCTATTCTTCTACTTCGGTGGCTGCTGTTGGAGTTGCCGCCCATGAGGCCGGGCATGCAGTTCAACACGCCAACGGATATGCCCCGATGAACATCAGAAAAGCCTTGGTTCCTGTAACGAACATTGGCTCGACTTTGTCTATGCCGCTGATTTTTATTGGCCTTTTGCTACCGGTGCAATACGACTTCGTCGTTAATTTGGGCATCGCGCTGTTTAGCTTGGCGGTACTTTTTCAAGTTATAACGTTGCCGGTTGAATTTGACGCGAGCCGGCGGGCGATTGCAACGCTGGAGCAGGGCGGAACGCTTTGTGGAGAAGAGCTAACGAGTGCAAAAAAAGTTTTAACAGCAGCTGCAATGACGTATTTGGCAGCCACATTCACGGCTGTGATGTCTTTACTGAGGCTGCTTCTTATCGTGGCTGGTAGGCGGAGAGACGATTAAGCGATATTAAAAAGTGAAGGGATCGAAGATATGGCGCTGGTCGATATAACGTCGATGTTTGAGGCGGAGCTTTTGGAGGCTTTTAAGAAGTCGGGTTACCCGGCGTATAGGGCTAGGCAGGTATATCTGTGGCTGGTTAAGGGAGTAAAGAGCTTTGATGAAATGCGCAACTTGCCCAAGAGCTTGATTGGCGAGCTTAAGGAGAAATATTACATTGCGGGTGTCGAGATTGCGCGAAAGCTGGTATCGAAAATTGATGGGACGATAAAATATTTGTTCCGCTTAAACGACGGAGAGTATATCGAGGCCGTTTTGATGAGCTATCGGCACGGGTACACAATTTGCATATCGACTCAGGTTGGCTGCAAGATGGGCTGCAAATTTTGCGCTACTGGGATGGGCGGATTTGCTCGGAATTTGACTGCTTCAGAGATGATTTCGCAGATTAAAGAGGCCGAGTTGGACAGTGGCATAAGGATATCGAATGTTGTGCTGATGGGAATGGGAGAGCCGCTTGACAATTACGAAAATGTCGTTAGGTTTTTGAAGCTGGCTTCTTCTACGGAAAATTTGAATATCGGAATGCGCCATATTTCGCTCTCGACCTGTGGTATAATTGATAAAATCTACAAACTGGCCGAAGAAAAATTTCAGCTGACTTTGTCTGTCTCGCTGCACGCGCCGGACAATTTGACTCGAAGCAAGATAATGCCAATAAATAAGAAATATAGTTTGGATGACCTTTTGGCAGTCTGCAGATTTTACATAAGCAAGACGAATAGGAGAATTTCGTTTGAGTATGCGATGATAGCTGGGGTTAACGACAGCGACGAGTGCGCCAAACGTTTGGCAGAGAAACTTCGCAAAATGCTGTGCCATGTTAATTTGATTCCTGCTAATGACGTTGATTTTGCGCTGGGGAGTTATAAAAAAAGCGGGATGGAGAGGATAAAAAAGTTTGTTAATATCCTTGAAAAATATGGCATAAATGTTACAATAAGAAGGACGCTGGGTGCGGATATAAATGCCTCGTGCGGGCAGCTGAGGAGATCTACAAAGACGGTGGAGGTGTAATATGCAAGTATTTGGGAAAAGTGATATTGGCTTGAAAAGAAAGTCAAATCAAGATTGCTTTTATTATGCCAAAGTGAACGAAAATACGCGGTGGGCTATTGTTTGTGACGGTATGGGCGGAGTCAACGGTGGCGACGTTGCCAGCAATTTGGCTGTGAAGAGCATTAAAGAGTCGCTGAGTAACGGAATTTGGGAAGAGCTCGGTGAAATTCAGAATAGCGATATTAAAAAGATGCTGAAAAACGCGCTAAAAAAGGCTAACCTTGAGATTTTTACTAATGCCCAAGATAATAAAAATTTAGCTGGGATGGGAACTACGGCGGTTTTGGTGGCTGTTGTTAATGACAAAATCCACGTGGCCCATGTTGGTGACAGCCGGGCTTATTTGGTGCGGCAGGGCAAGATTAATCAGCTTACCATTGACCACTCGATGGTGCAAGAAATGATAGACGAGGGCGAAATTACCCATGAGGAAGCCAAAATGCATCCTAATAAAAATATAATTACGCGCGCGCTTGGGATTAGCAAGGACGTGGATGTTGATTATTCTATGAAAACCAAGAAGCCGGGGGACGCTGTTATAATCTGCACCGACGGCTTGACTAATTATCTTGACCAGAAGGAAATTTTGGATTATTTTAAAATGGAAAAGAGAGAGGCTTTTGTGGATGGCTTGATTTCTGCAGCGAATGAACGCGGTGGAGCGGATAATATTACGGTTGTGGCTTTGTGCGAATGACGAAAACTGCGAATAATTGGCGCTTTTAGTGATTATATTATAGAGGTGAAAATTATGGATAAATACGTGGGCAAAAGGCTGGATGGCCGGTACGAGATAAATGAGCTGCTTGGCTGCGGTGGCATGGCCAGAGTGTATCGCGCTTATGATATAATTGACGATAGAACGGTTGCTATAAAGATTTTGAAGGACGAATTTTTGAGCAATCGTGACTTTATAAGAAGATTTAAAAATGAGTCCAAGGCTATTGCGGTTTTGTCGCACCCGAATATTGTGAAGGTCTACGACGTTAGCTTTGGTGACAAAATTCAGTATATTGTGATGGAAAACATCGACGGAATAACGCTGAAGGAGTATATTGATAAACAGCACGAGATTAATTGGCGCGATGCGGTTTATTTTACTATCCAGATTTTAAGGGCCTTGGAGCACGCCCACGAAAAGGGGATTGTGCACCGTGACATAAAGCCGCAGAATATTATGCTTTTGAAGGACGGGACGATTAAGGTAACGGACTTTGGCATTGCTCGGTTTTCTAGAGACGAGACCCGGACCATGACGGACAAGGCGATTGGTTCGGTTCATTATATATCGCCGGAGCAAGCGCGCGGAGATATCACGGACGAGAAGTCGGACATATACTCTGTTGGCGTTATGATGTACGAGATGCTGACCGGATGTCTACCTTTTGAAGCGGATAATGCGGTTTCGGTGGCCATTATGCAGATGCAGTCTGAGCCGAAGAGGTTAAGAGAGATTAATCCCGAGATTCCAGAGGGATTGGAAGATATCGTCTTGAAGGCTATGCAAAAAAACGCCGAGAACAGATATGGCTCTGCGGCCGAAATGCTGCAATCCATCGAGGCTTTTAGGAAGAATCCGAGTATCCGCTTTGAATATAAGTACTTTAACGACGATGCGCCCACGAAGTATCTGGACGCGATTAATAATATTAAGGAGAACAAGTCTGGCGCTAGCTATGCCGACGGCTATACATATCGCGAGGAGCAGGAGACTTCGGAGAAGCGATCGAAGGCTATAAATATTTTGATTGGCGTTGGAATCGCGCTTGTCATTTTTCTTGTTGTGATGGGGCTTGGGATGGTCTCTGGCTGGTTTGGATTTGGCAACAAGGACATTGACGTGCCGAATTTTTTGGGCATGAAGGTTACGGACGTGGTGGACAACAGCAATTATAAGTTCACGTGGAATATTGAGCAGGCCTATGACGCCAACAAGCCGGAGGGAGTTATAATTGATCAGGACCCGAAAGCGGGCTCGAAGAGAGTGAAGGAAAATTCGAAGATAACGCTGACGGTGAATAGCTCGGGCACTTTGGTTTCTATCCCGGTTTTGCGCGGGCTGACTCTTGATGCGGCAAAGGCTAAAATTAAGGATACTGGCTTAGTTTACGAGGTCTTAACGGTTGAAGATAGCGAGACTGCCGAAGGGATCGTGAAGGGGACGGACCCCAAAGAAGGCACGGAAGTTGTTGTGAACAGCATGGTTAGGATCCTTGTGAGCAAGGGCCCGGCCGAGAAGAAGGTTGCTGTGCCGGACGTGATAAACAAGAGTTTGACAGAGGCTGCAAAGCTGATTTCGGAGAAGGGGCTTAAAGTCTCGGAAAATGTTGTAAAAGAAAAAAGCTCCAAGCCTAAGGATATCGTGCTTTCGACGGATCCATTGCCTGGGGTTGAGATAAACGAAGGCACTGCGGTTACTTTGACGGTTAGCTCTGGTGAATCGCAGGAACGGACGTTGAAAATTAACGTTGATTTGCCGTCAAGTGTGAGTAGGGAAGTGAGCATGAAGGTCTATGTAAACGGCGTTATGGACGCGGGAAACTCTAAGACTGTCGTCCCGGCGTATAATTCGAATTATTCATTTTCGATAAAAGGCTCTGGAGAGGCAAAGAGTGTGGTTGTGAATTTGGATAACCAGAAATACCGGGTCTATGAGCTCAACTTTAGTGAAGAGACGGTGCGCTTGGTCGAGAAATATAATTTTAATGACAGAACTTCTGCTACAGTTAGCCATTGAAAAGCGGGAGATTTAAGCTTTCTTCCTAAATTGCAGGGCTCCCATGATTAAAAGAAGGAGTGCGAACAATTTTGAAAGGACGCGGCTCTCGATGAAACAGGCAAGGTAAGAGCCGGCTAGAGCGCCAACTAGGCCGAGCAGAGAAAAAATTATGGCGAGTTTGAAGTTTACAAGCCCTTTCTTGATGTAAATTATGATGGCGACGATGGCGGAGGGGATGAAAAAAAGCAGGTTGATGCCTTGGGCCAGCGTTTGTGGCGTTTGCGTGAATAGGTTAAAATAAATTAGCAAAACACCGCCGCCGCCAAGCCCCATAGAGCCGATTATGGCCGAAAGTGTGCCGGCTATGGCGGCCATTATCCAGTTCATCTTAAAAGCAGCTGAATCGCTGCCCAGACCATGAATCCGCCAAAAAGTTTGCGTAGAAGTTCTTGGTTAATTTTAGCCAAAATTAAAGAGCCGATAATCGCGCCCAAAACGCTAAAAGGCAGATATGGCAACGCGTCGAAGAGGGTGACGTTGCCTTTTATGAGGTAGACTATGGCGCTCAAGAGGCATATTGGCAGGATAATGCAAACAGAAGTGGCGTGGGTAGAGCGCTGGTCGAGGCCATATTTTTTCAATATAGGAACGATCAGCATGCCGCCGCCAGCCCCTAAAAGACCGCTGATTATTCCGGCGCACACCGCCAAAATAGGGTACAACTTTTTAGCCAAGCCGCTGTTCAAAGGGATCCCTCCTTCGCTAAACTTAGTATTATCAACGTTTTTGAAATTATTAATCGGCTAAAAATAAATTAAAGTAAAACAAAAAGCTAGCATGGTAAGGCCCGTGCTAGCTTAACTTTTTGAAAGATTTTTCGAGATAATCCAGGTTTATTGAGCTTTACGCTTAATGATAAAAACAGAAATGCCGATAAAAACTATAGACACGGCCGCAAACAAAATGACGTTAAAAGCACTTTCTTTAACGACGAGCGGCGCCGACGCTTGCTTAAGGGCAAAAGCATTATTTTGAGCAACGGATTCATCGGGAATGTCGCTATCATCAAGGCTGTTGATACCGGCACCATTGGTGGGAAGCTCAAAGTCGCCGTCAGTATGCAAGCTTTTCAAATTGGCCGGAGTGGAATCCTCTTTGTTAAGTCGGTTTACCTTAACGGTATAAACTTTTTTTGATTTCTTATCGGCAGAAGTAACCGTCAAGTTAACGTCCGTTGCCGTACCAGCGCTTTTTAACGTCTTGCGGTTAGCCTTAACATTGGCGGTGTCATCCAGCGGAGCAGCGCTAAACTCTATGGTGCTCTTAGAGTACGGTACGTCAACAGAGTAGGAGGTAATATCGGCGGAAAAGGCTGGCGTTATCGCATAATCAGCAAGAGAAAGAGTCGCGAGGTCACAGTTGGCGTCGCCGGTCTGAACCACATTAATTTCAACCGGATCGATATTTGGCAAAGGGATGGCGGTCGCATTATAATCGCAGAGGCCATCAACGACGGCAGAAACTTCCAAAGACCCGATATCGCAGTTGGACAAAACTCTGAAATTTAGCTCAAGCATAGTTTGAACACTGCCAACCTTAAGGTTGACGCCATTTTCGGAAGTCACAAACAAAACAGTCAAGTCGCCGCCTTCGGTGTAGCTTTTAAAGTCGTCGTTATTTATGTAGGAGTACAGGCCCTTATATGACAACTTCGAGCTATCAAACTTGACCTTTAGGCGATAGGCCGAGACATTAATGGGCGCGGAGGGCAGAAAATTCAGGCTGAGCGTGATTTCCTCGCCGCTAACCGGATAAGGATTGTCGCAAACAAGGGAGATGGCAAGGGCGTCATCACTGTAAGCAAAAGTCGAAATAGCGCGATTAACCGAAAAAACAAACGCGCAACAAAGACAAAAACACGATATAAATTTAAGGTATCTCAACAAATTTATCAACCCATTTTATTTTAATCTGTTAAAATTATATCATGTTTTTGAAACGGCGCAAGTATTTTTGAAGAAATTTGTCGAATTATGAAACGCGAGTCAAGAGTTAGGCTTCCTCTTAATAAAAAGCACAGCCAAATAAACCACGATAAACCCGATCAGAACGGCGACCAGACCGAAGGGATCTTTTTGTTCGCCGGTCTTTATGTTGATCCAGAGCAAATCGATAAGCGAGTTGATGTCGTCTGGCAAATAGGTAAAAACCTGGGTGTTTTTTGAGATGGAGTCGTCCGGGTAGCAAATTTTGCTGGTGGCGACTTCTGGGTCAAGCCGATTTTTAACCGCTGTCTCAGGCGAAGAATAGCCTATATGTTTGATATTTTCAGTCGCGATGGCAGGGTCGCACATAAAATTTATGTAAGCCAAGGCCTCATCGAAATGCTCCGAGTTTTTCGGAATACACATAGCATCAACAAAGCGATTGGTGCTTTCTTTTGGGATAACGAAGCCAATATCCTTGTTTTTTTGCGTCAAAAGCGCGGCATCGCCGTTATAATAAGGTGCCAGCGCGGCCTCATTGTTCGCCATTTTGTCAAAAATTTGGTCCATAACATAGGCCTGTACAAGCGGTTGTTGCGATTTCAATTCTTTCGCAGCCGAAAGCCAGTCCTCTTTATTTTTGGAGTTCAATGGGATCCCGAGTCTAAACTGAGAGATTGCAAAAGCGTCGCGAGGATTATCAAACATCAGGATTTTCCCGGCGTATTTGGGATCCCACAAAATGTCCCAGGTTATCTTGTCTTCCGGCTCTAAGACAAGCTTTTTATTATAAAAAATCCCGACCGTGCCCCAAGTGTAGGGCACAGAGTACTCGTTTGTAGGGTCATACTCAAGGCCACGAAAGGAATCATCAATGTACGAAAAGTTAGGAATCGCATCAAAATTGAGCTTTTGAAGCATCCCCAAAGCAATCATCTTAGAAATCATGTAGTCGGAGGGGATAATCACGTCATACTTGGTGCCGCCGTTTTGCAGCTTCGCAAAAAGCGCTTCATTGCTAGAAAAAGTACTGTAATTTACATGAATCCCCGTCCGCTGGGTAAATTCCTCGTTAACATTTAAGCTACCGTCCGTCCCATCAGAGATATATTCACCCCAGTTGTACACATTGATAGTAACAGCGGGATTGTGTCTATTTTTATATATGACAATGCACGCTAAAAATGCAGATACAGCGGCAAAAAAGAGGATAATAGCGGCAAAAATTAACCTGGACTTTTTTTTCAATATTTTCTCACCCAAATTCCTTAAAATCTAAATAATATCAACAGCCTAGTTGCGATTCTTGCTCTCGTCCTTAATCTGGCGCAGGTTTATGGCAATCAGAAGCAAGAGAACAACCGCGAATAATATAGTCGAAAGCGCGTTTATCTCAGGGCTGACGATCTTTCGCGTCATAGAGTATATCGCAATGGGCAGCGTTTGCGTGGCGCCGCTGGTAAAATAGCTGATCACAAAGTCGTCGAGCGAAAGGGTAAAAGCCATAATAAACCCCGTGACGATGCCGGGGAAGATGTCCGGCAAAATAACCTTAAAAAATGCACGAGCGGGAGTGCAGCCCAAGTCTTGAGCCGCCTCGTATAAATAAGGGCTAATCTGGCGCAGTTTTGGCAAAACAGAGAGCACAACATACGGCAAACAAAAGGTGGTATGGGCAAAAATCAAAGTGACGATGCCGGGCCGAAATATCCCGAAATTCTTATAAGCAAACACGAAAAGCAGCATCAAAGAGACGCCCGTAACAATCTCCGGATTAACAATCGGCAAGTTATTCACATTCATAACAGAGCGCTTGGCCCAGCGCCGCATCTTCAAAATGCCAAAACAAGCAACGGTCCCAATAACGGTGGCCAAAAACGAAGCAACAACCGCGACGATTATAGTATTAAACAGGGCGCGCAGAATTTCTTTATCGGCAAATAATTTTGCATACCATTTTAAAGAAAACCCCGTCCAAACGTTGCGACTCTTGGATTCATTGAACGAGAAGACAATGAGCACGACAAGCGGAGCATACAAAAAGAAGAAAATAAGCCACATGTACAGCTTAGATATCAATTTAGACCTCGAGTTTACCAGTGATTTCAATGTGCATCCTCCTTTAGCAAAAAGCGATTTTCTAGCGGTACGCCGCCGGCACAGAAAGTTCATCCGAGTCGTCAAACTGGTTCATAATCCCAATAGAGATGAAAATCAGAATCATCAAAACAAAAGAAATAGCCGACCCCAGGTGTGGGTTATATGTGCTGCCCAAAAATTGCATCTCGATAAGATCGCCAACCAGAATGTGCGCACCGCCGCCCAGCATTTTAGAGATAATAAAAGTGCTAACGGCCGGCACAAAAACCATAGTGACGCCAGAGATAACTCCCGGCAAACTAAGAGGTAGCAAAACTTTAAAAAAGACTTTTCTTCTGCCAGCGCCCAGGTCTTGTGCCGCCTCGATAATTTTTTTGTCTATTTTAGAAATAGCAGAGTAAATCGGCAAAATCATATACGGCAGAAAATTGTAAACCATCCCCAAAACTACGGCGCCAGAAGTGTTTATAAAAGAAACAGGATGCGAGACTCCCAAAAAAGAGAGAACCTTATTCAAAAGCCCGTTATTCTCAAGAATAGTCATCCAAGCGTAAGTCCGGAGCAAAAAGTTCATCCACATGGGCAGCATAATGAGCATAACGACGATGCCCTGCTTTTTGGCGGGAATTTTAGCAATAATGTAAGCAAGTGGGTACCCCAAAAGAAGGCAAATGGCGGTAGAAAGAGCCCCCAGCCCAATCGAGCGCAAAAATATATTTGAGTAATAGCCCACGTTAATAATATTCTCAACAGTGAAGTTCCAGGTTTTATCGGTAAAAGCGAAAACCAAAACCAAAAGCATCGGCACAAGCGTAAATATCGCCATCCAAACGATATAGAGCAGCGACAAAGCCTTAACCTTCATTTTTATCACCAGCCTTAGTGATGCCTTCATCCGGCGAATTTTCCTCGTAAACCTCGTACATTTCGTCGCTAAAGGCGCTGTAATCGCCGTACTCGCCAGAATGCTCCGACTTTTTCATAATGTGAATATCATCCGGCTGCAGCAAAAGCCCAATAACATCGCCCGGATTTTGGCTATCGGTAGACTGAATCATCCATTTAAAGCCGTCAATGTCCACAATGATCTCATAATGCACACCAATAAACGTAACAGAAGTAACCGTGCCCGAAATATGGCCATCCTCTGGCGAGGTAACCTCAATATCCTCTGGCCGAATCACAACATCAACATTCTCTTTTTTCAAAAAACCAGCATCAAGGCAGTCAAACTTCCTGCCAGCAAACTCCACAACGTAATCCTCGTGCATGATGCCGTCGATAATGTTACTCTCGCCGATGAAGTCCGCAACGAAGGCGTTTTTCGGCTCGTTGTAGATATCCTGAGGCGAGCCAATTTGCTGAATTTGGCCACTGTCCATAACCACAACCGTGTCGGACATAGAGAGCGCCTCCTCCTGATCATGCGTGACGAAAACGAACGTGATGCCCATTTTTTGCTGAATTTTTTTGAGTTCGGTCTGCATATCCTTGCGCAACTTCAAGTCAAGAGCCCCCAAAGGTTCGTCCAGCAAAAGTACCTTAGGATTATTTACAAGCGCCCGAGCGATGGCGACGCGCTGCTGCTGGCCTCCGGACAAATTCGCAATATTTCGATTTTCAAACCCAGAAAGGCTCACCATTTTAAGCATCTTAGCAACCTCAGAGCGTATCTGAGACTCCGGCTTCTTCTGAACCCGCATACCAAAGGCGATGTTCTCATATACATTCAAATGGGGGAAAAGAGCGTAATTCTGAAATATCGTGTTAACAGTACGTTTATGGGCCGGCAGCTTTGTAACATTTTTGCCAGCAAAAAAAACCTCGCCACTGTCAGGCTGAACAAACCCACCAATTATGCGCAAAATCGTGGTTTTTCCGCAGCCAGAAGAACCTAGCAAAGTGACGAAGTCGCCATTTTTTATATTAAGGTTAAAGTTCTTTAAAACGGTATTTCCATTAAAAGAAACAGTAATATTTTTTAATGAGATTATCACATCTTTTTCCAACCCAAAATATCTCCTTTAAAACCCTTTTAATCGCTAAAATTTTAGCACAAATAAAATGATAATTTGAAACGTGCAAAATGTCAACAAAAAGAAGGATCGAAGGCAAAAAGGCATGCACGAAAACAGTTGATAATTATGTACAAATATTGTGCTAAAAAAGAAAATTATAAGCAAAGTTTATCAAAATGTAATTTAACTTTGAAAAAGACTTGAATAAAGTGAAAAAATTTGATATAATCTATTACGTCTTGCGGAGTGTGATTTTTTATAATTAAGCGTGCGCATTATAAATTTGCAAAGGGGGGTCAATTATTAAGTCTTTCTTTTGATAATTCTTAATTTTTGCGCATGCTAAGGTCATAGCAACAAAGTCCGCAAAATTTATTACCTTTAATTTAAAGGAGAATGTAAAAAAATGACAACCCAACAACAAACTCAAACTAAAGAGTTTAACAAGTTTCAAGAATTGGTTTGGCCCATTCATACTTATGAGCTAAAAAAATTCTTGCCTATGAGTTTTCTTATGGCATTTATCCTTTTTTTCTATACCTTGGTTCGCGATTTAAAGGACATTTTTGTACAGTACCATACGAATATATGGGCTGGAGCCGGTAAAGCAGACACAGCACAACTTATTAGTGCACTTAAAATTTGGTACGTTCTGCCAGCTGCGTTTTTAGTGGTTATTGCTTTTAACTTTTTAATGAATAAATTTGACCTTAAGAAGACATTTTACATAATTGTCGCTTCTTTTATGGTCTTTTATGCGGTGTTTGGTTTTGTGCTTTACCCAAACCTCGACAGTTTGATTATGTCTACAGAGCAAATTACTGCTATGACCGAGGCTGCACCAACATTTTTTAGAACATTTCTTACCTGTTTGGGCAACTGGCCAACTACTTTGTTTTATGTGATTTCAGAAATTTGGGGAACTATGGGGATCTCCTCGTTGTTCTGGATGTTTGCAAATGCTGTTACTATGAAGCACGAAGTAAAAAGATTTTTTGGACTGTTTTCTTTAGTTGGAAATATCGGCGTAATTTCTGCTGGCGTTACAATAAAAACAGCCCTTAAAGATGCCTCTGTTGCAAACGTAAAGATGCTTATGATAGCGCTTTTGGCAGTTGCTGCGACTATTATGGGAATCTTTTGGTATATAAATAATGTCGTTTTGAAAGACCCAAGATTTTATGACGAAGCACAAATTAAGCCTAAGAAGAAGAAAGAAAAAGTTAGCGTGCTTGAAGGCATAAAGATTTTGTTCACAAACTCTTATTTGCTGCTAATCGGTATGCTTGTTATGGGCTATGGAATTTCCATCAACTTTGCAGAGATTATTTTGAAAGCCCACATGAGAGAAGCTTTTGAAGGCGAACAATACGCTTCTATGCAAGGGAATATATCTATATTTACTGGTGTTTTCTCTATATTGGTTGTTTTCATTGGTGCATTTATCTTAAGAACCTGCAAATGGAAAACTTCTGCCGTTATCACTCCTTTAATGTTCCTAATTTTGGGCGGAGTCTTTTTTGCGCTGGTTCTTTATAGACAATTTGTAGCTGCAGAAATTTTTGGAATGTCCGCTCTAATTTTGGCAACTTGGGTGGGTATTATTCAAGACGCTTTATGTAAGAGCATCAAGTATTCTCTGTTTGACACAACCAAGAGTATGGCTTACCTACCTCTTGATGAAGACACAAAAACAAAAGGCCAGGCTGCTGTTGAAGTCATCGGAGGCCGTGCGGGCAAAGCTGGCGCATCGCTTATTCAACAGGTTATGTACGGCATAGTTCCGAATATAATGTCACACGTTGTGACTATTGTTGGGATCTTTGGCGTTACGGTGGTTGCATGGACATTGTCAGTGTTCGGCTTGAGCAAGAAGTATGAAACAGCCGTTGCAGCCAAAAACGAAGAAGAACTTAAGTAAATAGTTCTAGATTTAAGTTAGTAGGCATAAAAATGAGCCCTGTCGCGGTTATTGTGACGGGGCTTTAACTTTTTTGTGCTGTTTTAGATTCAGTGGTTTCAATTATTTTTTTGCCAGTTCCAAGTATCTATGCACATTTTTTCTATGTCGAATTTGGCTTTAAAACCGAGCTCTTTTTCGGCCTTTTTTGTGTTGGCAAAAACTATTGGGAGGTCGCCAGCGCGGCGGGGGCCAATTTTATAATTAATTTTTTGCCCAGAAGCCTTTTCAAAAGCGCTTATTAGCTCCAAAACGCTGTAGCCTTTGCCGGTGCCAAGATTATAAATATTCAAGCCGCCGCTAGAATTGAACATTTTTTCTAAAGCCTTTAAGTGCCCATCAGCAAGGTCGACAACATGGATGTAGTCCCGAATGCAGGTCCCGTCAGGAGTGTCGTAGTCGTTACCAAAGACGGTTAGCAAGGGCAGCTTTTCTGCGGCCACCTGAGAAATATAAGGCATGATGTTATTGGGAATTCCGCAGGGTTCCTCGCCCAAAATAGAACTCTCGTGCGCGCCGATAGGGTTAAAGTAGCGCAAAATGGAGATGTTCCAACCGGGGCCGGCGGCGAAAATATCCTTTAAAATCTCCTCAATAAAATATTTCGTGCGGCCATAAGGATTGCACACGCTGCCAGTCGGCATGGACTCATCGTATGGAACCCCAGAACTATTGCCGTATACGGTCGCAGAGGAACTAAATATCAACCGCCTAACGTTAAATTTCTGCATCACCTGGCACAGAGCCACGGTCCCAGTAACGTTATTATCAAAGTAAGTTAGCGGATTTTTAACCGACTCGCTAACAGATTTTAATCCGGCAAAATGGATAACGGCGTCGACCTGGTTTTCGCAAAAAATTTTTTCTAAAACTTCTTTATCGCGGATATCGCCAACATATAATTTAACTTTTTTGCCCGAAATTTTCTCAACACGCGAGATAACGTCAGTCTGGCTGTTACAGAAATTATCGAGAATGACAATCTCGTGCCCAGCGCCCAAAAGCTGAACGCAAGTGTGACTGCCAATATAGCCCGCGCCACCGGTCACAAGGATATTCAAAAGATCAACCCCAATAGCAAGATTTTTTAAGACAAAACGCGAACTTCAAATCAAAAAGCGGGGTAAATACTCAATTATAATGTAGCAAATCGAGATAAACGGGATAATTTTAAAATTAACGCCGCCAAATTTATTAATCTCATCCTCAAACAGCTTGCGGTCGCCCTTGCAGAGGACTTTAATCTTCTTAATCTTAGAGCAGCAATTTTTATAGTAAATTCTGTTAGCGCAAAAGCCCGAAAATAGCATGATAGCGAAGGTTATGATTTTTACAATGGAGGGCAAAAAGACAATAAATTTCTGTAGCAGCGGCAGAGCGTAAAATTGAGCTAAAATCAGGTCGTATTTGTCCAGAGTAATGTCGGTGCTGCTTGTGACTCCGACCGACTTAAAAATAGAAACCAAAATGTCGTTTGCGTAAGTAAACTCGATAAACGTAGACAAAACCGAAAGGAAAATAATTAGCGAAGTAAAAATAATCCCGATTTTATATAGCTTTCGGTACAAAAACCAAGCGCCAGAAAACAAAAAAGCGCTAAAATTAAATCTGCTTTTGCCCACCTTGCCAATATTCTTGAAAATTGGGATATAATACAATAAATTTCCCTTGATATATCGAGCAAAGTCCGAAATTTTTATGTCGTCAATAGTCTCGTTCTCGTTAATCTTAAAAATCGGCTCAAAACCAGGCGCAGGATTAATCGGAAACCCGTTAATAAACGTAGTAGTGTGCACGGGGCCGCCAGTTAAAGGGCACCCGCAATTGCTGCAAAAGCTGGAATCTTTAGAATTCTCCTTTAAACAGCGGGGGCATTTTTTAGAGTTACTCTCAGCACCAGGCCCTTGAGGTTGAGCCTCCCCACCTTGAGCATTTGGATTAACATAAACATAGCCTTCGCCGTGCTTTTCGCTATATAAGCATTGGCCGATAGACTCATAACATTTGCGGTGATACGGTGTGCCGCATTCTGGGCAAACAACGATGTCGTCATCTATTTTACATTCATTTTTACAAACGGCGCAGGGGCCGAATTTTCTATAATTTTTCATTAATTTTGCTCCTTTTTCTTTTTTTATTATACTTAAGTTAGATTTTACATAATTATTCTATAAAATTCAACACCGACTTTTAAGCGCCGTACATGCGCCGACTTATAGTGAGGCCTTGATTGCGCGCGGGTTTACAATTGTGGAAAGTTAAGGTATAATTATAGCTATGTTAAGTGTTGTGGAGGAATGTTATGTTGCAACTCGAAGAGTTAAAGCTAGCTCTTGCGGATATGGCAGGCCCTTTAAAGGATTTGGCCGAGGCTATTGGCCTCTCTAAGATAAAAGAAGAAATATCGCAGCTTGAGGCCGAATCTGCCGCACCGGACTTTTGGGACGATATGGAAAAGTCGCATAAAACCTTGCAAAAAATTAGCTTTTTAAAAAATAAACAGCAAAAATATTTAAAGCTGAAGTCTCTTTATGACGACGTAAAGGTGCTGATCAGCCTGGCAGAGGAGGAGCAGGATGAGTCTTTGCTGGAGGAGATTGAGTCGAGCTTAAAGATGGTGCAGACAGAGCTAGAAAGCCAGCGGCTAGAGACTTTGCTAAACGGAGAGTATGATGCTAAGAATGCGATTTTGACATTGCACGCTGGGGCTGGCGGAACAGAGGCGCAGGACTGGGTAGAGATGCTTTACCGGATGTACTGCCGGTGGGGCGAGCGGCATGACTTTAGGGTTAAGACGCTGGATTATCTTGACGGCGAAGAAGCTGGGCTTAAGAATGTCTCGATTCTGATTGAAGGAGTTAATGCTTATGGATATTTGAAGTCGGAGGCGGGGGTGCATCGGTTGGTTAGGATCTCGCCCTTCGATTCTTCTGGCAGGCGGCACACTTCGTTTGCCTCGGTTGAGGTTATGCCAGAGATTGACGACGATTTTAACGTGGAGATTGCGCCGGACGACATAAAGATGGACGTTTTTAGGGCAAGCGGAGCCGGTGGTCAGCATGTTAACAAGACTTCTTCGGCTGTCCGGCTGACGCACATACCTACGGGGATTATCGTTGCCTGCCAAAACGAGAGAAGTCAGCACCAGAACCGGGAAGTTGCCTTAAAAATGCTGAAGTCTAAGCTGGTTGAGATTAAAGAGCGCGAGCATCTGGAAAAAATTGAGGACATTAAGGGCGTTCAAAAGGACATTGCGTGGGGGTCTCAGATCCGATCTTACGTTTTTATGCCATACACTTTGGTTAAAGATCATCGCACGAACTTTGAAATGGGCAACGTTAATGCTGTCATGGATGGCGACATAGACGGTTTTATTAACGCTTACTTAAAGGATGTTAGTTTAAAGTCGCGGTAAAATCGGTTATTGTTGAAAATTAATCTTCGTTTAAAGAGAAATAATGTTTGAGGTTGAAGCTTTTGCGGGGGTTAATTTTGCAGTGAGGCCGGTTTTGGAGAGTTTATTTAATATGCTGGGTGGCTTGGGATTATTTCTATTTGGCGTGCGCGAGATGACGCAGAGCTTTGTGGGGCTTTCGAACTCGCTTTTTAGAGAGATGATTTCTAAGGTGGCTTGCAACAAGTACATGGCGGCTTTTGTGGGGTTTGCGGTCACGGCGATTGTGCAGAGCTCTTCGGCTGTGACGGTGATTATTGTTGGCCTGTTGGATGCGGGATTGCTGGAGTTGGCCCAGGCGGCAGCGATAATCATGGGCGCAAACGTGGGCACGACTGTAACGCCGCTGATTATGGCTATAAATTTGCTAGAGTTTGCACCTTTGATAATTTTTGGGGGAGTGGTTCTTGAAGGCTTGAATGGGGAGGCGTTTAAGGCGGTAGGAAGCGTTTTGATTGGGTTTGGAGTGCTGTTTTTGGGCATGAATATGATCAGCAGCGCTGCGAGGCCAATTTCGACTTTGCCGGTTGTGAGGGAGTTTTTGGTGTCGCTTAGTAATCCGTTTATCGGGGTGCTTTTTGGAGTTACTTTTACCGCTATAATGCAGAGCTCTTCGGTGTCTATGGGGTTGCTGGAAGCTTTGAGCCTCGCGGGGGCGATATCTTTTAGAAATGCGGCGTTTATCATTTATGGTCAAAACATCGGCACTTGCGTTACCGCGCTGATTGCTTCTTTTGAAACTAGGAAAAATGCGAAGCGGGCGGTCGTTATCCACTTTTTGTTTAACTTGATTGGCGCTGCGATTTTTACTTGCCTTAGCTTAATGACCCCATTTTTACGGGTTTTTGAGGCCGCTTTTGCTCAGAGTGTTATGTTTAAAATTTCCGCTTTACATATTTTGTTCAATGTGGTTTCGACCGCCATTTTGCTGCCTTTTAGCGAGGTTCTTGTCAAAATTGCGTGCAAGGTGGTTTCGGATTAAGAAAAATTAATGTGAGGATTTTGCTTTATGAAATTATATATAAAAAGCGCACAGTTGCAGCCCAGATCGGGGTTTGTGGTTTACAATTCTACCGGCGAAGAGAAATATTTTGTGCCGGTGGAACACAGCGTTTTGGGCATGAAGCTGGATGTTAACAATGCGCTTGGCAAGCGGGTCTCTAAAATACGGCAGCACGATTTTTCTTTTAACAAGACGTACAATATTAACGCGGGGGACAGGAAGTTTAAGCTGATTTTGAAGGTGCAGGAGGACAATGTTTCGGCGTTTATAAAGGGTTACGCGATCGCGATTGTTGGCGACATTTTGAAGAAGGAATTTTCTTTGATTAACGAAAATAAGGCCGTAATAATGACGCACAAAGACAATTTTAAAAATTATTACGAGCTTGATATATTGCAGGACGAGCTGGAGCTTTTGAGCATCTGCGTTTCGCTGTGTATTGAGACTTTGCTTTTGGACGATGAAAAGACAGGGCAGAACGACGGCAACGAAGCGTTTTTTGCAAAGTATATTTTGAATAACAAAAAGATCTTGGGGCCGATTAGAGAGACGTTTTCGGCGAATGTGAACAAGCTTGATGGTTTGAAAAAAGCGGATATAAAAAATAAAAATTAAAAAGAGGATGTTGGTAAAAATGGATTTGCGAGAAAATTTGAGGAACATTGCGATCATTGCGCACGTAGACCACGGAAAGACGACGCTTGTGGACAAGTTGCTTAGGCAGAGCGGAGTTTTTCGGCAAAACGAGTCTGTAGCGGAGCGGGTGATGGACTCAAATGACCTTGAGCGCGAGCGAGGAATCACGATCCTTTCGAAAAACACAGCTGTCATGTACAACGGCGTAAAGATAAACATTGTGGACACGCCGGGGCATGCAGATTTTGGCGGCGAGGTTGAGCGAATCCTCACCATGGTGGATGGAGTTTTGCTTTTGGTTGACGCTTTTGAAGGGTGCATGCCGCAGACGAGATTTGTGTTGAAGAAGGCCTTGGGGCTTGGCAAGAAGCCGATTGTAGTGCTTAATAAAATAGATAGGCCGGGCGCTAGACCGCAAGAAGTTGTGGACGAGGTTTTGGACTTGTTCATTGAGCTCGGTGCGGACGACGATCAGCTGGACTTTCCGGTTATTTACGCCTCTGCCAAGGAGGGCTACGCGACTTTGGACCCGACGCAGAGGGGCGAGAACATGGACCCTTTGTTTGAGAAGATTGTTGCAGAAGTCCCGCCGCCTCGCGGAGAAATGAATGCGCCGCTTCAGATTTTGTTCTCGAACATAGATTACGACGAATATGTGGGTAGGATCGGCATTGGTCGGGTTGAGCGCGGTGCGATTAAGTCGGGCCAGAGCGCGGTTTTGTGCCGTCTGGATGGTACTACCAAAAATGTGAAGATCGCCAAGCTGTACCAGTTTGAGGGCTTAAAGCGTGTTGAGGTTGAAGAGGCTGCTTTGGGCGACATTGTGGCGGTTTCTGGCATCGACGAGCTGAACATTGGAGAGACGGCCTGTGCGCCGGAATGCCCGGAGGCTTTGCCGTTTATAAAGATTGATGAACCGACTGTTTCGATGCTTTTTATGGTGAACAATAGTCCATTTGCCGGGCAGGAGGGCAAGTTTGTTACTTCGAGGAATATTCGCGACCGCCTGTTTAAAGAAGTTGAGACGAACGTTGCGATGCGGGTTGAGGAGACTGATTCTGCCGATACGTTTAAGGTTTCTGGGCGTGGCGAGTTGCATTTGTCGATTTTGATTGAGACCATGAGGAGGCAAAACTTTGAGTTTCAGGTATCGCGGCCAAAAGTCATAATGAAGAAGATCGACGGAGTTTTGAACGAGCCCATGGAGCTTTTGATGATCGAGGTGCCGGACAATTACGTGGGCGCTGTTATGGAGAAGATCGGGGGCAGAAAGGCCGAGCTTTTGAACATGTCGGCAAAAGGCACGGGCACGACCCATTTGGAGTTTAAGATTCCCGCCAGGTGTTTGATGGGCTATCGTTCGGAGTTTTTGACCGACACCAACGGCAATGGCATAATGAACCACGTTTTTGACGGCTATGAACCCTATAAGGGTGACGTTTTGCAGCGGAGTTGTGGGTCTTTGATAGCGCACGAGACCGGAGAAGCCACTACATATGGCCTTTTTGCAGCGCAAGAAAGAGGCAGACTCTTTATTGGTGCCGGTACGCCGGTTTATGAGGGTATGATAGTGGGTGAGAATCCCAAAGCGGAGGACTTGGTGGTGAATGTGTGCAAGAAAAAGCATATCACAAACACGAGAGCTTCGGGCTCGGACGATGCTTTAAAATTGACACCACATACGATTTTGAGCCTAGAGCAATCACTTGAATTTATTACTGACGACGAGCTGGTGGAGGTCACGCCGCAGAATATTCGCCTTAGGAAGATTATATTGAATAAGGAGCAGCGGATGAAAAAGGCCAACCGGAGCTAGGTTTGAAGTTTTTGAAAAAGTCGGATCCGCACAATGGGGGGGCGTTCGAGTTTATGATAAAAAAAGAAATTTTGACGGAGAAGGCCAGACTGCGCTTAAAGAAGTTGAAAGAATTTAACTTGCCGGAATATTCGATATCAGAAGAATTAATGAACGCGATATCTCACGGAATTGGCGCCGTGTTTTCGATTATCGCTATAATCTTGCTGATTTTAAATTCGGATTTCGAAATAAAATCTATAGTTTGCGTCACGATTTATTCGGCGTCTCTCTTCGTTTTGTACATCATCTCAACGCTTTACCACTCGCTTTTGCCGTGCAGAGCCAAGAAGGTCTTTAGAGTGCTGGACCATTGCTCGATTTTTCTGTTGATCGCGGGCACGTATACGCCGATATGCCTTTTGGTGCTTGATAGCGCGGTCGGGTGGATTTTATTTTTTATAGTGTGGATCGCGGCGGTCGTTGGAATCGTTTTTAATTCGATTGACATAAAGAAGTTTGCGAAGTTTTCTATGATCTGCTACATCGCGATGGGATGGGTAGTTGTGATCGCCTTCAAACCGCTGATCGAGAGCATTACGGCAGGGCAGCTTGCGCTTTTGGTCTGGGGTGGAGTCGCTTACACTGTCGGCGCGGTTTTGTATGTCATTGGCAAAAAGCAGAAGTATGTGCACTCGGTGTGGCACCTGTTTGTTTTGCTGGGCAGCATACTGCACTTTTTTATGATTTTTAGCTGCATCAAAAACATCTAAAACGCCGCTGAAATCAATTTTTATCTGCAAAAAGGTAATTTGTGCCTGATTTTGTTCATATTAATTTGGTAGACATGAACGCAAGGGAGGCAAAAGGGCCGGGGCCTGGCGCGAGGTTGCGGCCGCTTTGTTGTATGAACGAAAATACGCAGGTTAATGATGGCTATTCTTTGGGCGAAGTGGAGAATTCGAACAGTGCAGAACAAAAAAAGCGCTCACGGTACGAAGGAGCGCCGCTACTTTTGGCGGTTCAGCTGGCGGTGAGTGTTATCTTTTTGACTGTGATGTTTGCTTTTAAATTTATTGGCGGCGAATATTTTAATTTGGTCCGCGGCTGGTATATGGAGAATATCAACAATTCGATAATTACTGCGGCGGACGGCGGCGAGAGTGCGGATTCTTTTAATGTTAAGGTCCCGTTTATAAATTTGAAAAACAAGGAAAAGGTGATAGAGACTTTTGTCGTAAATGAGGAAAACGACGTGGAGCCCGCAACAGTGGGGCTTTCTGTTGGAATTTCTAACCCTATAGACCGTGGGGTTATTACTTCTAAATTTGGCAAGCGAGTTGATCCTCTTTCGGGGGAAGAAAAGCTTCACGGTGGGCTGGACATTTGCGCGGAAGATGGTGCTCCGATATATGCTATTATGCCAGGGACGGTTGAAAAGGCGTGGAATAGCGCGTCGTTTGGTAATGCGGTGATTATAGACCATGGAAACGGCATAAGGACGCTGTATGCGCACTGCAAGGAGATAAACGTCAGCGAGGGAGACCATATAAAACGCAAGCAGAATATAGCTCTGATGGGCAACACGGGCAGATATTCCACAGGGGTGCATCTTCATTTTGAATTAATTATAAACGGCAAAAAGTACGATCCAGAGCCGTTTTTTGAGAATATATACGTTTGACATGCAATTTGAGTTTTTAGGATGCACGTTTACAGTAAGCTTCCCGTTTTTAACGATAATCACCTTGCTTTTGCTGATTGACAACAACGGCATGATAGTTTATGGAGTAGTGGCGGCGCTGATCCACGAGCTGGGGCATATATCTGCAATGATGATAAAGAAATGTCGGCCTCAAAAAATTAATTTTAGAGCGTTCGACATAAATATAATCGACAAAAACAGGGCTAAAAGGCATTATAAAGACGATGTGTTCATACTAGCCGCAGGTCCGCTGGCGAATGTAATTTTTTGCGCGCTGCTCTGCTGCATATTCAAGGCTACCGGATATAGCTGGTTGCTAAAGCCCATATACGAGAACCTCTTTATTGCAGCATTCAACATTTTGCCCATAGAGTCGCTGGATGGAGGTCAAATTTTTTTTAATTTATTAAGCCGAAAATTAAGCATAAAAACAGCCGAAAATTTTACGGTGCTGGCGTCGTTTATGGTGCTGCTGCCGGTGGCGGTTTTAGGGTTTTACATATTAATCGTTTCGAAATATAATTTTTCGCTGTTACTTTTGAGCTGCTATTTGATGGGGATTTTGCTTTTAAAACACAGAGAATTTTACTATTAATGCTGCAAGTTGTCCAAAAAGTGAAATAATTCCAGGAGTAATATCGTAGAAAAGTGAAAAAATATTATCAGTTAGCTTAGTTTTAATGTTTAAGCTAACTGAAATATAACAGTTTAAAACAATAAATCGTGCGTTTGCTTGTTTTAAATTGTAAAAAGCTGCTCACCAAATAAAGTGAGCAGCAAAATTTATATTACAGATTTTTATGATTTAATGAAATAAAATTTACGACTGCCGGGTTATGGCTTTAATTGAGAAGCTGTAAATAGAATTGAAATATGACAAGTCGGTTACGTCACAAAATTTATTCCCCAACAAAATGAAGCTTTTGCCCGGTGTGTTAGGACCTAAAGTTAAATTTTCGTGCGGCATCATACAACCAATGCGAGGGACGGGGGAATCAGCCGTTTGCTCCATTTGCACGATTATAGCATATTTGCCTTTATTTAATTGGATTTTATTTTGAAGTGAGAACGTAAAATACCCATCGTATGGGACGTATCCACTGTATAAATGCTGCCAAGTTGATCTATCGCTGTTAGGTGGTATATCACCCAACGCAGGTGCAATATATAATGAGATTCGTGCATTAGGGGTTCTACTATTTATCATAATAGAGTCGAGATTTTCGCTGCCCTTAAAGTCAAACACGTTAGCAACAGTAATATTTTTACCACGATAAAAGCCAGTAACACCGTATTCGTCGTGTTGATATCTTTTTAATTTGTCGTCGAAGGCCCTAACGTCCGTTATGCATACAACTTCTATAAATTGGGTGGAATATGGTAGCCAGAAATAATTGTCAGGATTTTTTAAACTATCTTTTACACGCCAACTTTGCCTTGAATCATTCCACCCAACAATTGCTACAGCATGATTAAGTTTATCGTTTACAATAAATACAACAGCAACAGCGCCATATTTTAAAATGGCTTCCTTAATAAAGTCAATGCCGTTGACAACATTTTCGATACCATTAACAAGAACCAAAGGTGGAATATTTAATGAATCTCGACTAAACTTAATATTGTCATGGTCATAAGAGCTGTCACGTTCAGAAATTGGGCTCAAACCGGCGGTAATGCAAGCAAGCGGAGCCATAAAATTTCCGTTATGTTTTAAGTTGTTCCAACCAGGATCAGAAGGATTATGACTACATAAGTTAGCCATTTGCTGTTCCGATAGGCCCCCTGTGTATAAACCGTACTTTTTGAGATATGTTTCCAAAGCTGCGATAACAGCAAAAGCCCAACAAGTGCCATTTATTTGTTGATCTTTATTTTTTACGGTTGGAGAAGAATATTGAGCAGGTAAATTTTTGATGGCTACGACAGTCACATTTGCGCACAAAGACATGCTGGCAACAAGAAACAAAGCCAAAAATTTTTTAGCCAAATTACCTTTTTTCAAATTTTTCATTCCTTTTCTTTTTGTTTGATGTGTACATTATATCACAAAAATTTTAGCCATAGTTTCTATAAAAGAAAAATACAAAAAATTTTTCAAATATTTGTGAAAAATCACCTTGACTTTTTTGGAGAGGTCTGGTATAATCTGTGTAAATAAAGTAGAGTAGTTTTACTTTCACCTATTTGGCAGGGCTGTGGGTATTGCTATGTGGCGGCAAGCAGCACTTGCATAGGTCAATATTATTTATGTTTATTTGGTTTGATATTGATTTATACGCACGGGTGAGAGTTTTCTGCCTGTGCTTTGTGTTTTATATTTTTTATCGTTACTTTGTGTGGAGGTGCATTTGACATTAGCAGTAAGGGACTTCAAATTAACGAAGAGATTCGTGATAAAGAACTAAGACTTATCGATTCGGACGGGAGTCAGCTGGGGGTTGTCTCTCTTAGTCAGGCTTTGAACCTTGCTTCGGAGAAAAATCTCGACTTGGTTAAGATTGCTCCGCAGGCGAAGCCCGTTGTTTGCAAAATTATGGATTACGGTAAGTATCGGTTTGAGCAGGCTAAACGCGAAAAAGAATCCAAGAAAAATCAGCGAATTATGACTTTGAAGGAGATTCGGCTTTCTTTAAACATTGATACTCACGATTTTAACACTAAACTTAAACACGCTTCTAAATTTATTAGCGGCGGCAATAAGGTTAAGGTGTCTATCCGATTTAGAGGGCGTGAAATGGGTCACCCAGAGCTTGGGGTTGACATTATGAACAGGTTTGCGCAAGAATGTTCGGAGTTTGCGAACGTAGAAAAGCCGGCAAAACTTGATGGTCGTAACATGTTAATGTTCCTTGCACCTAAACCTAGCAAGTAACATCAAATTTTTAAGGAGGAACTTGAATATGCCTAAGTTGAAAACACATAGTGGAGCTAAAAAACGTTTTAAATTATCTAAAACTGGCAAGGTTATTAGGGCTCATGCGAATAAATCTCATATTTTAAACAAAAAGTCGACTAAACGTAAGAGAGGACTGCGAAAGACTACTGTTGCGGATAAGACTAATGTTGTTGCAATAAAAAAGTTGATTCCTTATAAATAAATTTATTTTTTAGATTCATTATTATAACGGAGGTAATATAAAATGGCTCGTGTAAAGGGTGCCTTGGCTACTCGCAAGAGGAGAAAAAAGGTTTTAAAACTAGCTAAAGGATATTGGGGCGCTAAAAGTAAGCACTTTAAAATGGCTAAAGAAGCTGTTATGAAGTCTGGAAATTACGCATATATTGGCCGCCGGCAGAAGAAACGCGACTTTCGTCGCTTGTGGATTACGCGTATAAATGCGGCTTGCAGAATGAACGGGATGACTTATTCTGCCTTTATTAATGGCCTTAAAAAGGCTGGCATTAATTTGAATAGAAAGATGTTATCTGAAATTGCAATTGCTGATGAGAACTCTTTTAAAGAGCTTGTGAATCAGGCAAAGGCTGCACTTTAATATATGCTTTTTGGATGCGCTCTGGAGGGAGACCTCTTTTGAGCGCATATTTTTGTATGTTTGATTGATGGACTTATTTGTGTGCGCGAGGGTGCGGCTGAGAGTGCGAATGAGGCGGTGAAGAAGTTTTTGAGTTTTGACATTGTTAGTAGGGAAAACGCTAAAATTAAATATGTAAAAAAGCTTGTGATTAATGATAATTTTCGCAAGAGGGAGCGGTGCTTTGTTGCAGAGGGACTTCGTTTGTGTTATGATGCTTTTTTGAGTAGCGTTTTGATCGATGAGATTTATTATACTGACGAAGCGGCGCAGAAATTCTCGGAGAAAATCGGTGAGCTTATTGATTATGCTGGACGGGCTTATTGCGTTCCTGCTGACATTTTAAGGGAGATTTCGGATACCAAGACTCCGCAGGGCGTGGTGTGCGTGTGCGAAAAACTTGACAAACCGTTTAGCTTGAATACAATAAGTAGTGTGAATAAAATTATTGTCCTTGAGAATATTCAGGATCCGCGGAATTTGGGGACTATTTTGCGAACGGCCGAGGCTTTGGGGGTGGGCTTTGTTGTGATGTCTAAGGGCTGCTGCGATGTTTATAATCCTAAAGTTTTGCGAGGCAGCATGGGAGCGGCTTTTCGGGTTAAGACGTTTTTTGCTGACGAAATTTGCGATGCTATAAAAAGCTTGAAAGAGAGCGAATTTAAGGTCTTGGCGGCTGTGCCGGATGACTCTGCAAGTTTGATTACGGACGTAAATTTAAACGGGCGGACTGCTATTGCGATTGGGAATGAAGGCAACGGGCTTACTTGCGGGGTTGTGGACGTTTGCGACCAGGTGGTTACTATCCCGATGCACGGTAGGGCGGAGTCTTTGAACGCCGCTATTGCTGCGGGGATCTTGATGTGGGAAATGATGCGTGAAGTTGGGGGGTAGAATTTGGCTATGGACCTTAAGTTTAACGAAGCTTATTGGATTGCGATTGTGGATGCGTTGGGGTTTGGAAATAGCCGGATTAATAATATTTTAGAGCATTACAAGGACGCTAAGGGCTTTTTTGGCGCTGGCCTGGATGGCTGGAGGCTTTGCGGCTTCTTGAGCGCGAAGAACATCGAAAAGCTGCGGGCTATGAGTTTGAACAAGGCTTATAAGGTGATTGAAAAGTGCGAGAACTTGGGCTATGGGATTGTTACGATCGAGAATCCGCAGTACCCCGACAAGCTTAAAAATATCGGAAATCCGCCGGGTGTGCTCTATGTTAAGGGGCGGCTGCCCAGTTTTGACGACAGTTTGTGCATATCCATTGTTGGCACGCGGAGTTCTTCGGCTTATGGCAATAAAATTTCGTTCGAGATGGGCTATAAACTGGCGAAGGCTGGGGCTATTGTTATAAGCGGAGGAGCTATTGGGATCGATTGCCTGGCGCAGAAGGGCGCTCTGCAGGCGCGCGGCAAGGCTATTGCGGTTTTGGGATGCGGCATTAACTTTAATTATTTGATGGCGAACAAAAATTTGAGAGACGCTATTGCGCAGAGTGGAGCGCTTATTTCGGAGTATCCGCCGGATTATCGGTGTTTTTCTTGGACGTTCCCTATGAGAAATCGCGTGATATCTGGAATGTCAGACGGCGTTTTGGTGGTGGAGGCGGGCGAAAAAAGTGGATCGCTTATCACCGCGAAGATGGCTTTGGAGCAAGGCCGAGATTTATTCGCGGTGCCCGGGAACATCAATAGCAGTGTTTCTGACGGGACTAATAAGCTGATCAAAATTTGTGCAAAGCCCGTTATGCGCGTAGAGGACATTTTGGAGGAGTATTATCACTTGTACCCGGGGCTACGGCGGGTATCGGACGTGAACGTGCCGGCTGCGCACGTTGCAAAAGAGCCGAGTGCGCGAGATGAAGGTGATAAGAATAAACCTGATTTGAAGGTGTCTAACGGGACGTCGAGTCGGGAAGTTTTAGATAGGCTATCTGTTCGAGCCAATGCTGTTTTTGAGATTTTAACGGATAGGCGTATGACTGTTGATGAGCTCTCGGAACTTGCTGAGATGAGCGTTCCGGAGGTTTTGCAGGCCATTACGGAGCTTGAATTGTATGAGCTTATTCGGCCTCATGCGGGCAAGCGTTATAGCAGAATATAGATTTAATCGAGATTGAGGTGACTTTTGCTGTGTCTAATTTGTTGATTGTGGAGTCTCCGGCTAAGGCGAAGACCATCAAAAAATATCTTGGCCCCGGGTACGAGGTCGTGGCGTCTATGGGCCACGTGCGCGACTTGCCGGCCAATAAGCTGAATGTGGACATCCGGCACGATTTTAAGCCAAATTACGAGATCATCAAGGGGAAGGAGGACTTGGTCAAGGAGCTCGTTGCTCTGGCCAAGAAGAACAAAAAAGTCTTTTTGGCGACTGACCCCGACCGCGAAGGAGAGGCGATCTCATGGCATTTGGCGTATATTTTGAAATTGGACCCTGGCGAGAAAAACCGTGTTACATTTAACGAGATAACGAAGTCTGGCGTAACGAAGGGGATGGAGGAGCCGAGGGCTATTGACCTTGACCTTGTGAATGCGCAGCAGGCGAGGCGGGTTTTGGACCGAATTGTGGGCTATAAGTTGAGTCCGTTTTTGTCTGGCAAGATTAGAAAAGGGCTTTCTGCCGGCAGGGTGCAGAGCGTGGCGTTGCGGATAATTGTTGACCGGGAGAACGAAATTCGGGCTTTTGTGCCTGTGGAATACTGGACCATCGATGCAAAATTTGCGGCAAAGGGCGTAAAAAAGACGTTTTTGGCCTCTTTGTATGCGGACAA
The DNA here is from genome assembly GCA_948537335.1 of uncultured Eubacteriales bacterium. Taxonomy (GTDB): domain Bacteria; phylum Bacillota; class Clostridia; order Oscillospirales; family Acutalibacteraceae; genus CAG-557. Next base: position 74,618 of record CAOUJG010000001.1, on the reverse strand, counting down.
AGACGGAAAGCTTGAGATAAAAAATGAGAAACAGGCCAAGCAAATTTTAAAAGACCTCGAAAATGCCGTTTATACCGTTGTGAGCACCAAGAAGGGGACGAAAAAGCGCTCGCCGGCGCCACCTTTTATTACTTCTACTTTGCAGCAGGACGCCTCGCGAAAACTGGGCTTTCAGGCAAAACGGACGATGAAAGTCGCACAGGAGCTGTACGAAGGCGTTGAGGTCGAGGGCCAGGGCGCCGTGGGACTTATCACTTACATGAGGACGGACTCTTTGCGGATTTCTGACGATGCGGCCGATGCGGCTAAAAAGTACATTGAATCGACGTGGGGCGAGAAATATCTGCCGCCTAAACGGAGGGTCTTTAAGACAAAGGCCAATGCACAGGACGGGCACGAGGCTATTCGGCCCACAATGCCCGAACTGTCGCCAGCTAAAGTCAAGAGCTCTTTGAGCACGGACCAGTTTAAGCTCTATAAGCTTATCTGGGAGCGCTTTGTGGCAAGCCAGATGGCTGATTGCTTGATGAACACTACTCGGGTGGAGATTGAGGCGAACGGATATATTTTTAAGGCTTCCGGTTTTACCGTAGCTTTTAACGGATTCACCGCGCTTTATCGGGAAAGCAAAGACGAAGAAGAGGAGAAGGCCAAGGAGCTGCCGGTTTTGGAAAAGGGCACGGTCTTGAACTTGAAGGAATTGCTGGATGCTCAGCATTTTACACAGCCTCCTGCCCGATATACCGAGGCTTCTCTGATTAAGGCTTTGGAGGAAAACGGAATCGGCCGGCCTTCTACTTATGCTGCGACAATATCAACTATAACGGGGCGTGAGTACGTTAAGCGCGAGAGTAAGGCTTTGATTCCTACTGAGCTCGGCGAAGTTGTAACGAAGCTGATGAAGGAGCGGTTTTCGGACATTGTTGACATCAAGTTTACTGCTAAGATGGAGAGCGACCTTGATACTGTTGAGTCTGGCAAAGAGGAATGGACGCAGATTTTATCGGACTTCTACGGCGGTTTTAATGAGAACCTGAAAAAAGCCAAAGAAGAAATGAAAAACGTGAAGATCCGCTTAAAAGAGGACGAGACGGACCTTGTTTGCGACAAATGCGGCAGAAAAATGGTGGTTAAGGTGAGCCGCTATGGCAAGTTTATTGCCTGCTCGGGGTACCCGGAGTGCAAGAATATTGTTAGAAATGTGAACAAAGACGGCAAGGTTGAGCCTAAGGCTGAGCCGGAAGAGTCGGATGTGATTTGCGAAAAGTGCGGCCGCAATATGGTGATTAAGACTGGCAGATACGGCAAATTCTTGGCCTGCCCGGGGTATCCGGAGTGTAAGAACATCAAAGGGATCGACGTTACCGTGGGTGTGCCGTGCCCCAAGTGCGGCGGAGATATTGTGGAGCGCAAAACCAAGCGCGGGCGCACGTTTTATGGATGCAGCAATTACCCGAAGTGCGATTTTATCTCGAACGACAGGCCTATGGAAGAGAAATGCCCGAAGTGCGGCAAAAATTTGTTCAAGAAAAACGGCAAAAAGAAGAAAATTTATTGTATGACGGAAAATTGCGGGTATGAGGAATTAGAAGAACAATGAGCATAAATGTGATTGGAGCGGGGCTTGCGGGCTGCGAGGCGGCTTGGCGGATTGCTGAAAGTGGCGTGGAGGTTAATCTTTTTGAGATGAAGCCTTCTAAGTTTACTCCGGCGCACAAGAGCGCGAATTTTGCGGAGCTGGTTTGCTCGAACTCTTTAAAGGCAGAGCGGACTTCTAGCGCGGCTGGGCTTTTAAAGGCGGAGATGAGCATTTTGGGGTCGCTGCTGCTGCAATGTGCCAAGAAATGCAGGGTGCTGGCGGGCGGAGCTTTGGCGGTGGACAGAGACAAGTTTTCTGCTCTGGTTACGGCGAAGATTCGGGCCCACCCTTTGATAAAGGTTGCTGAGAAGGAAGTTACGGCTTTGCCGCAGGATGGGGTCACGATTGTTGCGACGGGGCCTTTAACGAGCGAGGGACTGTCGAGAACCATTGTTGACACGTGCGGCGGAGCGCTGAGCTTTTTCGACGCTGCCGCGCCGATTATAACCGCCGAGAGCATTGACATGAGCCACGCGTTTTTGGCTTCTCGCTATGGCAAGGGAGATGACGCCGCTTATATAAATTGTCCGTTGAACAAAGCCGAATACGAAGCCTTTTATAATGAATTGATTACGGCGCAAAGAGCTGAAACGCACGACGTAGACGTGCAAGACCCGAAGGTTTATGAGGGCTGCATGCCGGTTGAGGTTATGGCGCAGAGGGGCGAAGACACTTTGCGGTTTGGGCCTATGAAGCCAGTTGGGTTGCGCGACCCTAAGACGGGGCACAGGCCGTGGGCTGTTTTGCAGCTGCGGATGGAGAACGCTGAGGGCACGCTTTACAACATGGTGGGGTTCCAGACGAACCTTAAGTTTGGTGAGCAGAAGCGGGTTTTTTCTCTTGTTCCGGCGCTCAAAAATGCAGAGTTTATGCGCTATGGCGTTATGCATCGCAATACTTTTATTGATTCGCCGAGGGTTTTGAGCTCTGATTTTAGCTTGAAGGACAACCCTAACATATTCTTTGCGGGCCAGATTACCGGGGTGGAGGGCTATATGGAGTCGGCTGTGACTGGAATAATGGCTGGAATTAATGCGGTTAATCGGTTGAAGAACAGTCCGAGCGTGACTTTGCCGTGCGAGACTATGATTGGCGCCTTGAGCCGGTATGTGAGCGTTGGTGGGCAGAATGAATTTCAGCCGATGGGTGCAAATTTTGGAATTTTGCCGGCGTTGGAGACTCACATTAAAGACAAAAAGGCTCGATATGAGGCTTTTGCCAATAGATCTATTAAAATTTTGAGGGAGAGTTGTGATAGTTATGAAAATAATAGTTGACGCTTTTGGTGGAGACAACGCGCCTTTGGAGATCCTCAAGGGCTGCGCGGAGGCCGTGGCTGAGTACGGAGTCAATATTTTGCTGGTTGGCTCTAAATCGAAAATCGAGAAAATTGCCAACGAGAATGGTATAATTTTGTACCACATGGAAATTAATGATGTTGAGGATGTTATCACCAACGAGGACGACCCTTCGGAGATTATCAAGTCTAAGAGCGAGTCTACCATGGCGCAGGGGTTGCGACTTTTGGCTCAGGGCGAGGGCGACGCTTTTATATCGGCCGGAAACAGCGGTGCACTCGTTATGGGAGCGACTTTTATTGTTAAGCGGATAAAAGGGATCAAGCGATGCGCATTTGCTCCGGTGATTCCTAAAAAAGAAGGCTGCTTTATGCTGATTGACTGCGGAGCCAACGTTGAATGTCGGCCAGAGATGTTAAAACAGTTCGGCGTGATGGGGTCTATCTACATGAACAAGGTTATGGGAGTTAAGAACCCGAGGGTTGGCCTTGTGAATGTGGGGGTTGAGGAGCACAAGGGCGGCGAGTTTCAGCATGAGGCTTACCATAAACTTAGGGAGAGCAATTTGAATTTTGTGGGCAACGTGGAGGCAAGAGAGGTTCCGATTGACGCTGCGGACGTTGTGGTGACGGACGGCTTTACCGGAAACGTTATGCTAAAGCTTTTTGAAGGCGTGGCGCTGACTTTGATGGGCAAGATAAAAGAAGTCTTTAACACAAACTTAAAGACAAAAGTCGCTGGAGCTTTGGTGCTGCCAGAGATGCGAGCTTTGAAAAAGCAAATTGACTATAACGAATTTGGTGGCGCCCCTATAATGGGGATCTCTAAACCGGTGTTTAAGGCGCACGGAAGCTCAAATGCACGGACGTTTAAGAACGCGATCCGCTTGACTATGGAGTATGTTAACGGCGACGTTGTAAATGAAATTAAAAGTGCTATAAACTTTGAGGAGCCGGAGATTGCTGGCGATAATAATTCGGAAGAAAATTGATTTGGTGAGGGAAAAATGAAGGGATCGGATACAAACATAAAAGTGCTGGAGAAGAGCCTGGGGTATAAGTTCAAGAATCTTAACTACTTGAGCACCGCTTTGACGCATTCTTCTTATGCTAATGAATCCAAGTCGAAGATTAAATGCAACGAACGGCTTGAGTTCTTGGGTGACGCTGTTTTGGGAATTATTGTTTCGGACTATATTTTTGCGCACTGTCCGGACTTTCCGGAAGGCGAATTGACTAAGCTTAGAGCCTCTTTGGTTTGCGAGAAAAGCTTGTGCAAGTTTTCTAAAAGCCTAAATGTTGGGGATTTTTTAAAGCTGAGTCACGGAGAAGCCAACAGTGACGGTGCTAAGCGGCCATCCATTTTGGCAGATGCCTTTGAGGCTATCATTGCGGCGATTTATCTGGACGGCGGAATTGACTGCGCCCGGGAGTTCATTTTGAGTTTTATAATCCCGGACATAAAAGACCCAAAAGCCAGCTTGTTCAAGGATTATAAGACTCAGTTGCAGGAGATTGTCCAGCAAAACCGCGAAGAAACGCTAGAGTATGCGTTGATAGATCAGACCGGGCCCGACCACGACAAGAGATTTTGGGTGCAGGTGTGTCTGAATAATAACGTTATTGGCAAGGGCAAGGGCAAAAGCAAGAAAGAAGCTGAGCAGCAGGCCGCAAAAGAGGCGCTAAAACTGATGGGTTACTGATTGCACTTTGGAACTTTTGAGGTTTAATCGAATTAATCTAAGATGCAGGTGAGGTTGTGTTATTAAAGTCTTTAGAATTGCAGGGGTTTAAGACCTTTCCGGAAAAAACGGTGCTAAACTTTGATGCGGGAATAACCACCGTGGTGGGGCCAAACGGCAGCGGAAAAAGCAATATCAGCGACGCAATCCGTTGGGTGTTGGGGGAGCAGTCTGCAAAGACGATACGGTGCTCCAAAATGGAAGACGTCATATTTAATGGGACAACCGAACGCAAGGCAAAGGGGTTTGCGAGCGTTACGCTTATTATTGAAAATGCTGATAAGAGACTGCCCGTTGCGGCGGACGAAGTTGCCATCACGCGCAGGCTCTATCGTTCTGGCGAGAGCGAATATTTGATAAACAAGAAGGAAGTCCGGCTTAAGGACGTCAACGAACTTTTTATGGATACCGGCCTTGGCAAGGACGGCTATTCGATGATAAGCCAGGGGAAGATTGATAGCATTGTTGCGGCTAGGAGTGAGGACCGGCGCGAGATTTTTGAGGAAGCTGCGGGAATCTCGAAGTATAGGTATAGAAAAGAGCAGGCACAGCGGAAGCTCGAGCAGACAGAGGAGAACTTGCTGCGCTTGAATGACATTTTTAATGAGCTAAAAGAGCGCTTGGGCCCGCTGCAGGAGCAGGCTGAGAAGGCCAGGGCGTACCTTGAGCTAGCTAACAAAAAAAAGCAGATTGAGGTCGGTTTGTGGCTATTTACCTTGAGCAAATCTGGGGATATTTTGAAGGATTACGACGACAAAATTGGTATAGCTAGGCTTCAATATGACGAAATAGAAAAAAGTTTGGAGGAGTTTAACCTTAGGATTGAAGCGCTTTCTAAGGAGATTTTGAGCCGGACAATTAAAGTTGACGAAACTAATCGCAAAATTTCGGATTGCGAAGAAAATGCGATCAAAAAGAGCGGGCAAATTTCTGTTTTGGAAAATGACATTTTACATAATAATGAGAATGTTCAGCGGATATTGAAAGAAATTTCGGGATTAGAACAGAGTTTGCCGGAATTTGAAATTTCGATAAAAGAAAAAAACGAAAAAATAGAAGCATTAAAAAAAGAATTAGCGGAAAAAAAGTTGGAATTAAAAAGAAATGAGGAGGCTTTGAGGGAGCTAACGGAGGAGATAGAGGCGTCGGAGGGCAGGAGCAAGGGTGCAAGCGAAGAGCTAGCGGAGCTTAATAAAATGCTGACGATGGCCCAAGTTGAGATGATGACGGCAAAGTCCAGTATAGGCGACTTGACGCAAAAAAAGGCTGAAGTTGAGCAGAATTTAAATTTGCATGAGGAAAAAATCCGTGAGTTAAATGAGGATTTACGCATAAAAGAAGGGACTTTGGCTGAGGCTAGACTCAAGTTGGACAAGGTTTGCTCGAAGTCTCAAAAATTCGAAGAAAACATGAGGGCTACAGCGGGTGAATGCGAAAAGTTAAAGCAAGTTGCAGACAAGTTGACCTTAGATGCGGAGGCGCAGTTGCGAAAGATTCGTTTTTTGGAGGAACTCGAGCGAAACCTTGATGGCTTCTCTCACAGCGTAAAATTTTTAACGCAGGAAGCGAAAAAAAGCACGGTGAGTGGGATTCATGGGCCAGTTTCGAGGCTTATCAAGGTGCCTAGCGAATTTTCGGTTGCGATCGAGATGGCTCTGGGCGCAGCGATGCAAAACATTGTTGTGGACACTGAGGATTCTGCGAAAAAAGCGATACAATTATTGAAGAGCAAGAAGGTTGGCCGGGCGACGTTTTTGCCAATATCAAGCATAAACGGGGCGGAAATGCCGGAAAAAGATCTTTCTGATTGCGTGGGATATATCGGCGTTGCTAGTCGATTATGCGATTGTGACAGCGTTTATAAGGGAATACTTAAGTTTTTGCTGGGGAGAATCGCTGTTGCAGATACGCTTGATAACGCTACTAAAATCGCGAAGAAATTTGGCTACAAATTTAAAGTGGTCACGCTGGACGGACAAGTCATAAATGCGGGAGGATCCTTGACGGGCGGGGCTTTGGCCAAAAATGTGGGGCTTTTAAACCGCAATGAGCAGATAAAAGCGTTGCAAAAAGAGCACGCCGAAATGAGCGCGACGGCGAAAAATGCGAAGGACGACTTCTTTAAAGCACAAAAAAAGTTGGCTGAGCTTAATAAAGGCCTTGAAATTTTGAAGTTGACTGAGGCAGAAGCCAAGCAGAAGGTGGATTCTGGTGAGCGAGAGTATCAGCAAAAATTGCTAGAATTGCGCTCGGCTGAGGAGATGCATAAAAATTTTTCTAAGGAAATATTAGAGGTTAGCCAGAGGATTGACGATTTGGTGCAGGCTGCTAAAAACGCTGAGGAGGAAGTAGAAAGGCTCGATGCCCAAATTAGCGTGTCGGAAAGGGCTTTGCAAAGCGTGGGAAAAAATAAGGCTGAAATAATCGAACGACGCGATGCGGTTAATTCAAAATTTAGCGATTTGCGGATAGAGGCGATGTCATTAGAGAAGGATATAGAAGCGATAGGCGCGGAAGTGGATTTTGCCTTGAAAAATTGCAAGTTAGCCGAGGGTCAACGCGAGAAATTATTGGCGGAAATTGATGCTTTAAATTCTAAAAACGCCGCGACTGAGGCGAAAATTAGCAATACGAAAGCTGAAATTGAAAATTTAAAAGTGCTATCAAGCCATCTAAGTTGCGATGTTTCGGGATTTAATGCAGAGAAAATTGAGCTCGAAAAGAATATAACTGAACTTAGAAGTTCGGAGCGGTCTACTTTGAATGAAAAAGAGGCGGTTGCGCTCGAAGTTGCGAGGTTAGAGGATAAAAAAATCACGGCGCAAAGGGAATACGATGCGATTATTGCGAAACTTTGGGACGAATACGAGCTAACCAGGCGGGAGGCGGCTGCGGATTTTGAAATGCTTGAAGATACGCCCAAAGTTGCGAAGGATCTTAACGAGTTGCGGCTTAAAATAAAGACGTTGGGAATGGTAAACGTTGCGGCGCTCGATGAATACAAAGAAGTGGCGGAGCGATATGAATTTATGAGGGACCAAATAGGCGACGTGGAGCGATCGAAGAAACAACTTTATCGGTTAATCTCCGACCTGACGGAGCAGATGCGAGCATTATTTTCTGAAAAATTTACGCAGATAAACAAAAATTTTGACTCGGTTTTCAAAGATTTGTTTGGCGGAGGCAAGGCAACGCTTGAACTATTGGACAGCTCGGACATTTTGAGCTCGGGGATAGAAATTTTTGTGCAACCACCGGGAAAGATCGTTACTCACTTGGAGGCTTTGTCTGGCGGAGAGCGGGCGCTGGTGGCTATTGCGCTTTATTTTGCCATTATGAAGGTCAGCCCGGCGCCATTTTGTGTGCTGGACGAAATTGAGGCAGCCTTGGATGATGTGAATGTGGAGCGGTTTGTGGCATACTTGAGAAAAATGAACGCGAACACACAGTTCATTGTGATCAGCCACCGACGCGGGACCATGGAGGAGGCAGATGCTCTTTATGGCGTCACCATGCAGAATGAGGGGATTTCTAAGTTGTTGGAGCTTAGAGCCTCCGAGGTAGAGAAGACTTTTGTGAGTTAGGGAGATGATTTGATTGGGCATTTTTAGCAAGTTTAAGCAGGGGCTAAAAAAGACGAAGGACAGCATCGTGGGGCAGATAGACTCGATGCTGAAGTCGTTTACAAAGATTGATGAGGCGCTCTTTGAGGAACTCGAGGAGCTGCTGATTATGAGTGACGCTGGGGTGGCGACTGCTCAGAAAATTTGTTCTGAACTTCGAGAGAGGGTAAAAAAAGAGGGAGTGAGCGACCCGGCGCTAGTTTATGAGCTTTTGGAGAAAATTGTTGCGGATATTTTGTCCTGCGAAGATGTGGGACTTGATTTATCCACGAAGCCGGCGATTATACTGGTCATTGGTGTAAACGGCGTGGGCAAGACCACCACGATTGGCAAATTGGCGGCTCAGCTGAAAAAGGCCGGCAAGAAGATCATTTTGGGCGCGGCGGACACTTTTAGAGCAGCTGCGATCGATCAGCTAGAAATTTGGGCTAAACGAGCTGAAGTGGATATCGTCAAGCAGAATGAGGGGGCTGATCCGGCTGCAGTCGTTTTTGATACGATATCTGCGGCAAAGGCGAGGGGCTGTGATGTGATAATCTGTGACACGGCGGGAAGATTGCACAACAAAAAGTACCTTATGGACGAGCTTTCGAAAATAAGCAAGGTGATAGCCCGCGAATTGCCGGGCGCTGCGACAGAAATTTTGCTGGTTTTGGACGCTGCTACCGGACAGAACGCGATTAATCAGGCGAGAGAGTTCAAGAATGCGGCGAATATTACAGGCATAGTTTTGACAAAGCTAGACGGGACGGCCAGAGGCGGGGTTGTTTTGGCAGTGAAGGAAGAGCTTGGTATTCCGGTGAAGTTTGTGGGCGTAGGAGAGCAAATAGACGATCTACAGCCGTTTGATGCCGCAAATTTTGCTAAAGCGCTGTTTGAACGGGAAAACGTATAGAAAAACTATTTGAAAATAGCATGAAAAGGAGAAGTTTTTATGATCACAAGCAAACAAAGGGCGTATTTACGGGCGATTGCCAACGGGTTGGAGACCATCCTGATAGTGGGCAAGGGCGGCGTCGGCGCAGACGTTATAAAGCAGGCGGACGAGGCCTTGACTGCGCGCGAAATTTTTAAGGGTAAAGTTTTGGAATCCGCAAAAAAAAGGGCACGAGAGGTTGCGACGATTTTGGCAGAGGCTACGACGTCAGAAATAGTGCAGGTTATCGGCACGAAATTCGTTTTGTACAGAAAAAATGAGAAAAAGCCGAAAATAAATTTGCCATAGGGCTGATTGTGCGATTAAATTTAGATTTAGCAGAGGTTTTGAATTTTTTTATTGTGTCGAGGCCTGATATCGTGGTAAAATAGTGGTGTTGATTAAATGCGGATTGCGGAGTGTGGCTTATGTTGGAGGAGTATTACGAGGTTTTGCGGGCGAGGCTGAACGAAAAGCGGTATGAGCACAGCTTGAATGTGGCAAAGCAGGCATCTTGCCTTGCAAAAAAATATGGGGCTGACGTTAAAAAGGCTGAAATTGCGGGGCTTTTGCATGATGTAACCAAGCAGACTGACGAACAGGAACAACTGCAGCTTATTTCTGACGCTGGGATGCGGCTTTCTGATTTAGAGCTTGAAAACAAAAAGCTTTGGCATGCGGTTTCTGGGATGGCTTTTTTGAAAACAAAGCTAAACATCGTGGATGAGGACATATTAAATGCTATAAGGTACCATACCACGGGCAGAGCTGGGATGTCGTTGCTTGAAAAGATAGTGTTTGTGGCGGACATGACGACAGTTGACAGGACTTCACTCGAAGCAAAGAAGGTTAGACGAGTCGTGCAGGAGGACCTAGACAAGGCGGTGTGCCTGACGGCTATTTTCTCGATGGAGTGGCTAATAGAGCGGAAGGCCGTGGTTGCGCCGGACACATTGTGCGCCTACAACGACAACGTTAAGGCTTTTAATTAAAACAAAAAAGGGCGTGCAAGGGCGATGAAATCGATAGAGAAGGCGCAGCTGTGCAAAGATTTTCTTGAAAATAAAAAAGGGATGAATATAAAGATCATTAAGGCCGATGACAGCAACGTTTTGGCGGATTATATTGTGATTGCGACTGGAACGAGTACGACGCATGTTAAGGCGCTTGCCGATGAGGTTGAGGTTAAGCTTAAGGAAGTTGATATTTTGCCGCATCATATTGAGGGTTCTCGCTATAACAGCTGGATTTTGCTTGATTATGGCGACGTTGTTGTGCATGTGTTTTCGGCAGAATCGCGCAGGTACTATAATCTTTATGGTGAAGTTGAAAATTTGGCTAATGAATAATTTTTGTTAAGGAGTTGAGGTTCAAGTGAAATATAGTCACGCAGAAATAGAGAAAAAGTGGCAAAATAAATGGGAAGAAGCCAAGATTTTTCACGTAGATAATAATTGTAAAAGTGAAAAGAATAAAGAAAAATTTTTTGCACTAGTGGAATTTCCGTATCCATCGGGAGAAGGGCTACACGTTGGGCACCCGAGGAGCTATACGGCTATCGACATTATTGCGAGAAAGCGCAGAATGCAGGGTTATAACGTGCTTTTCCCTATTGGCTGGGACGCTTTTGGGCTTCCGGCGGAGAATTTTGCAATAAAAAATCATGTGCACCCCAAGATAATAACGAGGAAGAACATCGAAAATTTCAAGCGCCAGCTAAAGTCGCTGGGTCTTTCTTTTGACTGGAGCCGCGAGATCGACACGACCGCCCCGGACTACTACAAATGGACGCAATGGATATTTTTGCAGTTGTTTAAGCGCGGCCTGGCGTACAAAAAGGAGATGAGCGTTAACTTTTGCACGTCTTGCAAGTGCGTTTTGGCAAACGAAGAGGTTGTTGGCGGAGTCTGCGAGCGCTGCGGTAGTGAGGTTGTTCAGAAGGTCAAGTCGCAGTGGATGCTAAAGATTACCGAATACGCTGAGCGTTTGATCGATGACCTTGATTTGGTGGATTATCCGGAACGCGTTAAGGCTCAGCAAAAAAATTGGATTGGCCGCTCGGAGGGCGCGCTTATTAGGTTTGACACTACCTTGGGCGAGGAGGTTGTTGCCTACACGACCCGGCCGGACACGATTTATGGCGCTACATATATGGTGATTTCGCCGGAACATCCCATTATTGAGAGGGTTTGCGGGAATATCAAAAACTTGGCTGAGATAAAAAAATATCAGCAAGAGACGGCGAAAAAGTCCGAATTTGAGCGTACTCAGCTGGTTAAAGACAAGACTGGTGTACGGCTTGACGGGATTTTTGCAATAAACCCGGTTAACAATGCGGAGATTCCTATATTTGTCTCGGACTATGTCCTGATGTCTTACGGAACGGGCGCAATTATGGCAGTGCCGGCTCACGATGAGCGCGATTATGCCTTCGCTAAAAAGTTTTCTTTGCCGATAATCGAAGTCGTGAAAGGCGGAAACATTGCCAAGGAAGCCTTTACAGACTGCGAAACGGGCGTTATGGTGAACTCCGGAATGCTCGATGGCTTAACGGTGGGGAGCGCGAAGGAAAAGATGATCGCTTGGCTAAAAGAAACGGGCAGAGGAGAGGCAAAGGTAAATTACAAGCTGCGTGACTGGGTGTTCTCACGCCAACGGTACTGGGGTGAACCGATTCCGATTGTGCATTGCGAAAAATGTGGTTATGTGCCGGTGCCAGAGTCCGAACTGCCGCTAAAATTGCCAGAGGTAGAATCCTACGAGCCGACAACGACCGGAGAGTCGCCGCTTGCAAATATAGAAGGCTTTGTGAATACGACTTGCCCCAAGTGTGGAGCCAAAGCTAAAAGAGAAACCGACACAATGCCGCAATGGGCGGGCTCTTCGTGGTACTTTTTGCGATATACCGACCCGCACAACAAAGAAGCGCTTGCTGGCAAGGAAAATTTGGACTATTGGTTGCCGGTGGACTGGTACAACGGCGGGATGGAGCACACCACGCTGCACCTTTTGTACAGCCGGTTTTGGTATAAATTTTTGTACGACATTGGCGTTGTTCCGACGAAGGAGCCTTACGCCAAGCGGACCAGCCACGGCTTGATTATGGGCGAAAACAACGAGAAAATGAGCAAATCCAAGGGAAATGTGGTTAATCCGGACGAAATTGTAAATGAGTTTGGCGCCGATACGATGCGGCTTTATGAGATGTTTATTGGCGATTTTGAGAAGGCCGCGCCGTGGAGCACAAATGGGATAAAGGGTTGTAGCCGCTTTGTGGAGCGATATTTTCATTTGCAGGACATTTTGTCGGGCGAAACTGGAGTTAGGAAAGCGCTGGAAGTGCCGCTAAATAAGGCGATTAAGAAGGTTAGTGCGGACATTGAAGAGATGAAGTTCAACACGGCTATTGCGTGCTTAATGTCACTTATAAACGAGATTTACGACGTCGGCTCGGTAACGGTTGATGAGCTGCGTATATTTACGAAATTGTTGAATCCATTTGCGCCGCATGTAACAGAAGAAATATGGCAAAAGCTGAGTTTGGGTGAGGGATTTGCTAGCATCTCTGACTGGCCGGCTTACGACGAATCTAAATGTGTGGATTCTCTTATTGAAGTTGTTGTGCAGATAAACGGCAAACTTCGGGCTAAAATGCAGGTGGAGGCTGGGATTTCTAAAGATGAAGCTATATCCTTAGCTAAGCGCGACCCCAAAATATCTGCTGCACTCGAAGGCGCCAAGATTATTAAAGAAATTTATGTACAAAATAAACTAGTGAATTTTGTTGTTAATTAAATAAATTTGCGCGGTTTTAAAGTTGCGTCTTGACATGTTGTTCACAATTGTTGTATAATTATTTTCGTAATTTGTGATTTTGCAATTTGAGCTTTATAATAAAAGGTTTAAGATAGTACATTACCTCTGGCGGATGGGAGGGATATGGATGGCTGAAATTAAAGTTAAGGATAATGAGTCTTTGGACAGCGCTATGAAAAGATTTAAAAAACAATGCACCCGAGCTGGAATTATCGCCGAAGTTAGAAAAAGAGTTGCTTACCAAAAGCCCTCGGTTAAACGCAAGAAAAAGTCTGAAGCAGCTAGAAGTCGTAAATATTAATATTTGAAGAGAGTTAGGTTTAAAGGCGGGCTTTTTGCCCGCTTTTATTTAAATTTGGGAAGTGATTTTTATTTTACTGCGGCCGGATTTTTGTTTCGACAATGTTACCGATGTTGATATAGGTTTTTTAATGAGGCATGGCATAAAGGCTGTCTTGCTGGACATTGATAATACATTAACGCAGCACAATGGTACTGAGCCTTATGACGGAGTGCGCGAATGGGTTGACTCTATTAAGAGTGCTGGAGTTAAGGCTGCGATAATTTCTAACGCTAAAGATGAGCAGCGGGTACGCATTTTTTCAAAAAAATTAGGTATAGATAATTATATTTGGGATGCGAAGAAACCGTTCACAAAAGGGTTTCGCCAGCTGATAAAAGATTTAGGAGTCGACAAAAGCGAAGTTGCGGTTATAGGAGATCAAATTTTCACAGATGTACTGTACGCAAGCTATGTTGGAGCAATGTCAATATTAGTTAACCCAAAAGACAAAAAAGAACCGCTTTCTATAAGAATAAAGCGCGTTTTGGAGATTCCGTTTAGAGGTTTGATAAATTTTGAAAATAGAAAATAAGAAGTTAGGATTTTGCTAAAAATGAAAAAAATATTAGTATTGTTAGGGCCAAATTTGAACATGGTTGGCGTGAGAGAACGTGATATCTACGGAACGGAGTCTGCCAGCGATATTAATGCGCAGATAATTTTGAAGGCCAAAGAAAAGGGCCTGGAGTGCGAGATATATCAGTCCAACTGGGAGGGGGCTCTGATCGATAAGATTCAGGAATCTGTCGGAAATTTTGACGGGATAATCTTAAACGTAGGAGCACTGGCGCATTATAGCATAGCCTTGCGGGATGCGATTGCGAGTGTGCCGGTGCCGTGCGTTGAGGTGCATATGTCGAACATTTACGCTAGAGAAGAGTACCGCAGAAAATCGGTAATTGCTGAGGTTTGCGCTGGACAAATCTCTGGCTTTGGCAAAAACAGCTATTTTCTGGCGATGGACGCTATTGTAGACTTGATTTATTGAGCAAAAACCTCGGGAGGGCTGGCTTTTATGACGGACAGATTAAACGTTTTGAGGGATGAACTGCAAAAACGAACCGAGAATTTTGACGCGGCGCTAATAACCTCGGAGGTAAATCGGCTGTATTTTACGGGCTTCAAGTCCAGCGCGGGCCTGGTTTTGGCAACTCGGGATGAGACTTATTTTATTGTGGACTTTCGGTACTATGAGGCGGCAGCAAAACAAGTCAAAAACATGGATGTCGTCTTGGCGGCTGACTTTAAGGGCGAGCTTTTGAAGATAATAAAGAAGCACAAAATCAAAAACATATTGCTAGAAAATGCCGGAATAACGCTGGCCGAAGTTTTGAGGCTTGAAGCTTGGGCAAAAGATGCGGGCGTCTCTTTTATAAAAACGAGCGCGCTGGATGACGCGATAAATTCACTACGGGCAGTTAAAACCGAGAAAGAGATCGGAAACATCAAAACAGCGCAAGAAATTGCCGAAAAAGCTTTTGAAAAGTTTTTGCCTACAATAAAGGCGAGCATGACGGAGAGAGAAGCCGCGTTTGAGCTTGAGTTTTTGATGAGAAAAAAGGGTGCGGAGGCTGCTGCGTTTGATATGATTGTGGCAAGCGGAAAAAACGGATCGGTTCCACACGCGCAGCCGTCGAAGAAGAAGTTTGAAACCGGAGACTTCATCACAATAGACATGGGCGCGGTTTATAATGGGTACCATAGCGACATGACCCGAACTATTGCGCTGGGGGAAGTTTCGGAAAGGCAACGAGAAGTTTATAATTTGGTGCTAAAAGCTCAGAGTAGAGCGATTGAGCAGATTGGGCCGGGAGCTTCATGCAAGGATATCGACGCTGTGGCTCGAGATTTTATCTATAAAAATGGCTATGAGGGTTGTTTTGAGCACTCTTTGGGGCATGGAGTGGGGTTAGAAATTCACGAAAAGCCGAGTTTATCTGTGCGCTCAGAGGAAGTCTTAAAGCCAGGAATGGTCGTTACAGTCGAGCCGGGAATATATTTGAAAAATGAGTTCGGCGTGCGCATAGAGGACATGCTTGTGGTTACGGCGGATGGCGCGCTAAACTTGACTTCTGCGGCTAAGGATTTGCTAATTTTGTGAGCTTTTCGTGCTTAAAAAATCGCGTAGAAACACAAAACAAAAGGACGGAGGCGGGAGAGATATGCCACCAAAAGTGAAGGCAGTTTGGGTTTGCTCGGAGTGCGGGTATGAATCGCCAAAGTGGAATGGCCAGTGCCCGGCGTGCGGGGAGTGGAACACTTTTAATGAGGAGATTCGGGACACATCAAAGCAGGCGACATCGGCGCTGCATATAAAAAGTAAAATGTACGAGAAGCCAGTTTTGCTGGGGCAAATAAATGACGCGGACGAAAATCGCTACAAGACGGGATTAAATGAGCTTGATAGGGTATTGGGCGGCGGAATCGTCAAGGGTTCGCTTGTGCTTTTGGGAGGCGATCCGGGGATCGGTAAGTCTACTATACTTTTGCAGGTTTGCAAGAATTTGGGTAGGTCTTTGAATGTGCTGTACGTGTCGGGCGAGGAGTCTAAACGGCAGATAAAGCTTCGTGCAGCGCGGCTTGCGGTGGATTGCGAGAATCTTTACATTATGACAGAGACGGACATAGAGGCGATATTGAGCGAGATTCAGCAGAATCGGCCCGACATTGTTATAATCGATTCGATCCAGACCATGAATCATCGGGATCTACAGTCCTCCACCGGTAGCGTGACGCAGGTGAAGGAGTGCACGAATCTTTTGATGAGATGCGCAAAGGAGCTCGAAATTTCGATTGTGATTGTGGGGCACGTCAATAAAGACGGTGGAATTGCCGGCCCAAAGGTCTTGGAGCACATTGTGGACGCGGTTTTATATTTTGAGGGCGACAAGCAGATGTCGTATCGGATTTTGCGCGGGATTAAGAACAGATACGGCTCCACGAACGAAATCGGCGTGTTTAGCATGACTCGTGCTGGGCTTACGGAGGTCGAGAATCCTTCTCTGATGTTTTTGTCTGGCCGGCCGCGGGGAGTCCCCGGCACGTGTGTAGCTTGCATTATGGAGGGGACTCGGCCGATTTTTGCTGAAGTTCAGGGCCTGGCGGCGACCTCTGGCTTTGGTCACCCAAGGCGGATGTCCACTGGATTTGATTATAACCGAATGTCGCTGATTTTGGCTGTGCTCGAAAAAAGAGCGGGGTACTTCTTTTCAAATCTGGATGCTTACATAAACGTGATCGGAGGCATTAAGCTGGACGAGCCCGCTTCGGATTTGGCAGTGGCGCTAGCGTTGATTTCGAGCTTAAAGGGGAGCGCTCTTTTTGATAACGCCATCGTTTTTGGAGAGATAGGCCTGGCGGGAGAAGTCAGAGCAGTTTCATACGCAGAGGAACGAGTGATAGAGGCGCAGCGACTGGGTTTCGAAAAATGCGTGTTGCCGGATTATAACTTGAAATCAATGAATTTGAATCTTCAAAATAAAATAGAATTAATCGGCGTAAAAACGATAAAACAGGCATTTGAAGTGCTATTAATATAATTTGCTAAAAATTTTTACGTAAAAAGGCAGGTCAAACTTACAAAAGTTCGATCTGCCTAAAATTTTTTTTATTAAGGAAGCGCATTAAAAATTTAAGCTCCTTTATTTGTTTAACCTATAAACATCTGTAATTTTTTCTGCTTCTTTTTGGCTTATAGGCTTGCCCTTGTAATAATATTTGTCTTTTGACCAAATATTATGTTGCCAACTTACACCAGCCTCGTTATATTGTCCGGCAGTGTATTTATCCTTACCTACGTAACCACCTGCAACACTATCCAAATTTTGCTCGTCAACCTCATGAAATCCTTTGTTTTTGTCATTTGCCATTTTCATTACCCCTTTTCTTTAAAAAAATAATTTGTCAATATTTTTTATTATAAATTATTGTTAAAAATAAAAATTCTTCATAATTATTGCAATAAAAGTTACAAAAATTTAAACAAATAATTGTTGAAATATAGAACTAAAGGCAGTATAATTTACTTAGTATGGGGCAAAATTTTAAGGAAAAGAAGATGTATAAATGTCAAAATTTAGAAATTGGATTAAATTAAAAAGAAACAAAAGTTTGACAATTATTTTTTCAATAACAGCAGTAGCTATCATAATAAGCTGTGTGAATTTGTCGCGAACGAGCCGGCCTAAGCCAGAGCCAGAAGATCAATTGATAAAGAATAAAGCGGAAGAAAACGACTCAAAACCTGAAAATAATGAGGAAAAATCGCTAAAATCTGAGAAAGCTGACGTAGAAATTAAAGAAAATAAAGTGCAACAGCGAATGTTGGAGTCTCAAGCCTCAAACGCAAAAGATTATCAGGAGCTGTACCCGGACCTATATTGCACGCGGCCGCCAAAGCAGATAAGCCCAGACAAGACCATTTTTCTTACGTTTGATGATGGACCTTCGGACAGAACGCTGGAAATTTTAGATATTCTACGCGAAAAAGGCGTAAAAGCAACCTTTTTTGTGACCGGAAATTGCCCCGCAAAAGGCAAATCTATAATGAAAAAAATTGTGGATGAGGGCCACACCATCGGGGTTCACACTTATACGCACGCTTTTAAGAAGATTTACGCGAGCGTGAGTGCGTTTTTGAACGACTTTAATAAAATTTACAATTTGATTTACGACGCGACTGGCATTAAACCGACGATTTTCCGTTTCCCTGGTGGCTCCAAGAATGGCTTTAACAAGGGAAATTACAGGGAACTTATTGCAGAGATGACTCGCCGTGGCTTTGATTATTTTGACTGGAATTTGTCCGCCGGAGATGCCGTTAGCCGCACGCTGACTCCAACATCTAGGTGTATAAGCAATGTCCTGAATGCTTCAAAAAATTGCAGGCACGGAGTGGTTTTGATGCATGATGCTAGACCAAAAACCACGACAGTAGAGGCCTTGCCGGCGATTATTGATGGCTTAAGGAGCCAGGGATTTAGCTTTGACAAGCTCTCAAATAGCATTAATCCGGCTGCTTATTCGCTTGTGAAGCCATATAGATGACTTAAAAGCCGTTATAATGCGAATTCTTTATGATCGAAGGGTAATCTTTATAGCAATAATCTAAATCAACTCGGCCTCTAATACCTGGAACGCTACCGTCACTGGTGTGTTGCCACATTCCATAAGATGAAGTACAGCCGCAAGTTGGGTGCCAATGGGCGATCCACAGCTCGTGCCCACTGAGCCTATTCATGTCTAGGTGGTATTTTTGAAAATTTAAAAACGTGTAGAAGCCGCAATAATAGCCGTTTTCTTTTAGCTTTTGCAGGAAGGTTAGCACTATGTCGGTACGCTGTGCGTTGCTCAACGTCATGTGGCACTTATCCTCGAAGTCCATAAAGACAGGATATTCCCACTGTGTCCACCGGAGCCTGTTTATGAAAAATTCGGCCTCTAATAAAGCCTCGTGAGTATTGGTTGCGTAGCTATAATGGTATGCACCGATTGGCATTCCGACGGCTTTAGCGCCCGATATATTTGCTCGAAGTTTTTTATCGGTTTGCTTTTCCCAATTACTCCAGCCGTAGGAAGTCCGGATGATTGCGAACTCTATGCCAGAATTTTTCACAGCCTGCCAGTCGATATCGCCGTTGTGATAGGAAACGTCGATGCCTCTTTTGCAAGAAGAATTTTGTCTGGCCGCAATAGCTTCGGCATATCCGGGCATGTTTGGGGTCAAAATTCCCTCATTGCGAGGAGCAACTGCCTCATAACCAGGCATATTTGGTGTTATGATTGCCTCGGACTTGAAGTTTGTGTAGAAGCCGGTGCCCAAAATCGCGAAAAAAACACAAAAAATAACAACCAAGAGCTTATTTGTACATTTGACCATTTTTTTCAACTCACCTCAACAATAAATTTGCCAAATTATAATAAACTAAGGTTAATTATACCGTCTTTTAAGACAAAATTCAACAAAATAATCTGAGTTGTTTTGTAAAATTTTCAGCGGGATTTTTGTTCAATATTTTAAAATGAGTATTGATTTTCACAAAAAAATGTGTTATAATAACAAAGTAAGTTCGAGGGGCGATGGTGTTAAATCTGGTGCCGGCTAAGGTAAAATTTTTCTTGCAAATGTACGCACGAACATTGAATAGGCGCATGAAATGTATATTTTAATATGTGAGCGAGTGGGCGCTGCGCGGTCTGGCGCCGTGAACCATGTCAGGCGGGGAACCGAGCAGCATTAAGCGAAGTGCCGGGGGCGATGCAGTCAGTTTGCTCGCTTGCATATTTGAGTGTATATTATTTATTTTTTGATTTATAGACATTGGCGGTTTGTTGCGGCTTTTGCTTTTTGTTTATCTTGTTTGCGAGAGGTAAATTACGTATGTATCAGGCTCTTTACAGAAAATACAGGCCCCAAACCTTTGCGGACGTCGTGGGGCAGCCGCATGTTACGGTGACTTTGCAGAACGAAATTTTGTCTGGCCGCATTGGTCATGCCTATTTGTTTATCGGCTCGCGCGGAACGGGCAAAACTACTTGCGCGAAGATATTTGCAAAGGCAGTTAATTGCGGTCACGTTGAGGGTGGTAATCCTTGCTGCGAGTGCGAAATGTGCGGAGAGATTGATTCTGGCGAGGCTATGGATATTGTTGAGCTGGATGCAGCTAGTAATAATGGGGTAAACGATATTCGAGAGATCTGCGAGTCTACCGCTTTTACGCCAGCTAAGGCCAAGTATCGGGTTTACATCATAGACGAAGTGCACATGTTATCTGCGGGCGCATTTAACGCTTTGCTTAAGACTCTTGAGGAACCGCCGGCGCACGTTATTTTTATTTTGGCCACCACTGAAGTACATAAGATTCCGGCTACGGTTTTGTCGCGTTGTCAGCGGTTTGAGTTTCATAAAATTTCTGCAGAGGACATTGCGGGCCGAATTGAATATGTTGCATCGCAGGAGAACGCCAGTATAACTAGGGATGTAGCTTTTTTGATCGCTAAAATCTCCGACGGGGCAATGCGGGACGCTTTGGCGATTCTTGACAAGTGCATGGGAACAGCCAAAAATGTTACTGCGGACGTGGTTGCAGACACGGTGGGGCTGGCTTCTGGCGAGCAGATATTTTTTCTGATGCAGGCTATTTTGCTAAGAGTTCCACAGGACGCATTGGCCGCGATTGGAGAGTTTGATAGATGTTCGAAAAACATGACTCGGCTGGCGTTTGAGCTGATAAGCAGGTTTAGAGACGTGATGCTGATTAAAACCTTAAAATACGCGAAAAAGCTGATGGTTGCTTCAGATGACGATTTTTCTAGGTTATACGATTTAGCTAAGGATGTTGCGCTTGAAACGGTAATTTTTATTATGGACACTTTGCAGGCATCGTTTGAGAAGATGAGCCGAGGGTGCGACGCTAAAACGGAGCTCGAGATGTGCGTAATTAAATTGTGCGCGCCTCAATTAAACTGCACTAATGAGGCGCTTGCGAGCCGGATTGATGAGTTGGAAAGAAAGATTTCGGGCTTAACTTCGGGGATTAAGCCTGAAGGAGTTTCGGCAAGAAGAGATTTAAAGGCAGCTAAGGATAAGAAACTAGCAAAAGACTTGGTCCCAGAACAAGAGAGGGCAGAAACTGCAGAAGGCAAAGGTTCAAAGGCTATTGTGGCGGAGGATACAAAAAAAAGGGTTGGATCTAGGCAGGCTGCTGCGGGGACTATGGAAAAAGGAGTCGGTTCGAAGCAAGTTACGGTGCAAGATATGGAAAAAAAGACTGGCGCCCTGCGTAAAAAAGCTGTAGTAGATAATCAAGAGGCCGCTAGTTCTAGTGTTTTCAGTGTTGACATGACAGTTTTGCACAAGAATGCTCAAAAGATGGAGAACTGGGCGGAAGTTTTGGACGTTCTGAAGGATTACTCGCGCACCGTTGCGATGGCTTTTAAGGGTTCGGACGCTTATATTAGCGGGGATTTTGTTTTGATTGACTCTAAGAACGAGATGGCGTTTGAGTTGTTGAGAAAGTCGAGCCAGCGGGACAAAATAAGGGACGCTATTCGGAGCGTTACGGGGCGAGCCTATAAGTTGGGGCCTTACTCTGCGGAGGTTAAGGCGAATTCGAATGCGAATAATAGCCGACAGGTGGCGGACCCTTTGAGTGATTTGGCTGAGACCGCCCGTAGGCTTGGGATTGACGTTACAGAAGTTTGAATTTTTGGAGGATGAATTATGAAGGCAAGGTTACCCAAAGGGTTTGGCGGCGGTGGAGCCGGGAATTTGCAGCAGCTGGCGATGAAAGCTCAGAAGATGCAGAAGGAGATGGACACTTTAACTGGCGAGCTTGATGAGAAGGAATACGCGGCGACGTCTGCTAGCGGCGCCATTAAGGTGACTATTACTGGCAAGCCGGAGGTTAAGAACATTGAGATTGACTCTCAGATTGTGGACAAGGACGATGTGGAGATGTTTTCGGACTTGATTATAGTTGCTTTGAACGAGGCTATCCGCGCGGCTTCGGCAGAAAGAAGCGAAAAAATGGACGCGTTGTCGGCTGGACTCAACATGCCGGGGTTGTTTTAGGCCGTGAGGGAGTATAATGTATTGCCGCTTGCGAGGCTGGTTGAGCAATTTGAGCGGTTGCCGGGGATTGGGAAACGGACGGCGCAGAGGCTGGCTTATTTTGTTTTGCAGATGTCCGATGGTGACGCTAAGGAGTTTGCGGCTGCTATCATTGAGGCACATGAGAAAATCAAGTATTGCAAGGTGTGCAAGAATTTAACGGATCAAGATCTGTGCCACGTTTGCCGCAATAGCGCTAGGGATAAAAGTATTATTTGCGTGGTGGAGGATCCGCGCGACGTTTTGGCTTTGGAGAAAACCGGCGAATTTTCGGGTTCTTTTCATGTTTTGCATGGGGTGATTTCTCCGCTAAATGGCGTTGGACCGGACCAAATTTATATCAAAGAGCTGTTGGAGCGAATTTCTGCTGGGCCTATAAAAGAAGTCATAATGGCGACGAACCCCACGGTGGAGGGCGAAGCGACGGCTATGTATATCTCTAAATTGCTAAAACCGCTTGGAGTTAAGGTTACTCGGCTGGCGTATGGGATTCCGGTGGGTGGAGGCCTTGAATATACGGATGAGGTGACCCTTTCTCGAGCTTTAATTGGCAGAAGCGAGATTTGAAGCGGTTTTTTAAGATTTGTTTTTGAATTTTGAGCGAATTTTTGTTTGGCTTTTGCTGTTGACAAGGAAGCGATTTTGTGCTATAATTTAATTTAAGAATCTGCGCTTTTGGCTGTGGATTTTTGCATTCTGAAAAAGTGCGAAGGTGCTTGGCATGAAGAATGAGACTTTTAAAACGGTTGCGCAAAATAAAAAGGCTTTTCATAATTACTTTGTGGAAGAGAAATTTGAGGCTGGAATTGAGCTTTTTGGCACAGAAGTTAAATCAGTCCGCTTGGGCAAAGTCTCTTTAAAGGAGGCTTGGTGCAGCATTACGGATGGTCAGCTTTTGCTCAATGGGATGCACATTTCGCCTTATGAAAAGGGGAACATTTTTAATAAAGACCCGATGCGAGTTAAGCGGCTGTTGATGCACAAGCGCGAAATTATGCGGCTTTTGGGGCTCATTAAGCAAGCGGGGTATACTTTGGTGCCTTTGTCGGTTTATTTTAAGGGCTCGCTGGTTAAGGTCTGCGTGGGCCTTTGCAAGGGTAAAAAGCTTTACGACAAGCGCAGCGTGATGGCTAAAAAGGATGCTCAAAGGAAGATTGAACGCACTATTAAGGAATATAATCGTTGAGGCCGGTATAAACATGGGGATGTAACGGGTTCGACGGGGATTGTGAGTCTTGGTAAGCGAGTAGCGGTGCGGATACGCTTTAAATTTCGCAATTTTTTAAAATTAAATGCAAATAACGAAATTTTAAATGCAGCTTAACTAAGCTGCCGTCTTTTTAGGGAATACTGCGGCCCTTAAAAGGCGTTGATTAGCAGTGAACGTGAACTAGGCTTTGGCTCAGGCTTAGTCATGATTTAGAGCCTACCGCGGCTTAAAGCCTGTTATTGGGCGTTTTGCCAAGGAAATTTTAATTCAATAACTACACTCGTAGAAAGCCCTGATGAACGGTTTTCGGACAGGGGTTCAATTCCCCTCATCTCCACCAGATGGCGCTAAACTTGAATTTGTATGATTTTTATTGTTGGGAGAAGGCTATTTTATGAAAAAGAAACATTGGTTTTTGAGGATTTTTTCATTTTTTGCGATATTTTCATTTTTGATAAATTGTATGTGCGGCTCTGCATCCGTGATTCAAGAAGAACAAAAAGTCGGCTTGGAGGAAGTGCTGGATAGCTTTGGGTTTATCGGTAAGGAGCAGCAATATGCCTTTAAGTTTATCTGCGAAAAAGCAGGTGTCCCTTTGCCTAAAAGATTTGGCATACACGAGCTTTTGCAACTGGTTGCATCGACGCAAGAGCGCTTTGTGAATAGGGCAGATAAACAAGAACGTTGGGAAACAACTGACCTTAATTGGATGGGCCAAGACGTAAAGCTTTTGAATGAAAATTTTGCAAAATTAGGCTTTGTTGACGCTGTTTACCCAAATAAGAAGTATTATGATGCTGTTTGTATTTTGGGAGCTCGCAGATCTGAAATGGAAAAGCGTATTAAATTTGCTGAGTGTTTGATTAATGATGGGCATTGTTTTGTTTGTTTAGTTTTGCTGACAGGTGCAAGGCCTGCTAAAGTTGGTGTAGACGGAACCGCAGAAGAGATTGAAGAAATTGCTCAGCATTTTGGTATAAGTAGCAGCGAAGTCACTGAGGCGTACATTCTTAAATATTTGTGCGAAAAATATATGTTAAACAAATACGACCTTGTAGTTGTTGTGGTAAACACTCCGGAAAAAGATGGCAGACGTCCGACAACGCAGACGACTGTTGAGGATTTTTGCAAGTGGAATGAGGAACATCCTGGAGAAATGGAGGATGCATTGTTTATCTCTAGTCAGCCTTATGTTGCCTATCAGATGGCTATTATTGAAGAAATTTTACGGCAAAATAACAGCGATTTGCTATTTCGAGTAGCGGGAGGCAGCTATGTGCCTAGTGATAATTCTGTTAAAACCTTGGCCGGAGCTTTGGGATCGTATATTTGGGCAAAGATGCCAAATTGTTTGAGGCATTTTGATTTTGGAATTAATTCCGATGAAGATTTAGAGCTGGCCAAACGTTTATACGGTCACATGTCGTGGCTTTACAATCATTTGCCTTTTTCGCAGAGCTTAATTAGTGCAGATTAGCAAGTAAATTGGGAATTAAAAAATTTATTGGGAGGATTTTAAATTGAGAAAGTTTATATCGGTTATATTGTCGGCTGCGGTTTGTTTTGGGTTTGCTCCGTCTGCGGGGAGGATTCAGGCCACTTGTCATCGCGAAAATTGTCAGAATTACTCGCGTGCGCGTGGATGTAGGGCTATAAACAATATCGATAATGTAGATACCGGAGAGATAACGTTGTCGCGGCCTAGTCAGGATGACTTTAATGAGCTAAAAAAATATTATAAAAACGTAAACATAAGATATTATTTAGATGCTACGGACAAAGAAATTACGGAACAACAGGCTTTATCAGACTTAAATCACTATAATTCAGGCTCAAATTTTACTTTTGTGATAAAAGACAAAGATGGCAAGGCGGCTGGCGCGGTTGTTTTGTCGTGTCTATCGGATTACGTTAACATTGCTTATTGGATTATTCCTGAGTTTAGAGGGCATAGCTATGCGTCAAAGGCCTGCGAGGCGCTTATAAAAGAGGCTCACAAAATAGATCCTTCGATAGTGTTTTTCATTAAGCTAAATGCGGAGAATATACCCTCGAAAAATGTTGTTAGAAAGCTGAGGGCGGCTTTGGTGGACACAGAGGAGAACCAAGTGGCGGGAAAGTCTAATGAATTGCATTATGAAATAGAAGAGCTAGAGCCGATTACAATTAATTATAAAATTTTCCCGAAAGGCAATGACAAGTATTGGTTTTATATTTTTGAAAATGGCAGGCAAACTTACGCGGGCCTTTGTAGTAAGGAACAAATCTTGAACTTTACATATAAAAAGATTTTTGATTATAATGAGTTGGAGCTTGTTAGACTGAGGCATTTTATCAGACTGGTGCACTAATTTTTAAATATTATTACAATAGATAGGGGAGCCGGCTTAATTTATGAATGTTGATAGTATGGTTGTTGAAACGGTCGCAGTAATGGGACGGATTGTACCTCAGGATGAAGCTGAAAAAGTCTTAGAGCCTGAAAAGAAAAAGAGAAAAGTCTCGCCAAATGTAGGTTTGGGCCTTAAGAAACATGTTGATAAAATGAGGAACAACCCGGAGTATCGTCAAATGATGGTTGAAAAATATAAAAAAAATAGGCCAAATGCGATTGCTGTGGATATGATAGATAAAGAGACTTTGGAGGTTGTTAAGACTTTTCCTAAGATCATGGACGGTGCGAATTGGATTCGGGAGAATACACCGTACAAGAAGGCTGACTACGCGACGATAAATAAAATTTGCAAGAAGCAGGGCAAAACCGCATATGGCTATAAATGGAGATATGTGAAGGATAGGTAACCTGTCTTGCGTTGGGAGGTTTTGGTATGAAGCGCCCGTTGCTGCTAATTATAATGGATGGTTTTGGGATTACTCAAGACTCTGACAGAAGTGCAATAACTTGCGAAACGGCGCCGCATTTAAATGACCTTTTTAGAAAGTATCCTTTTGCATTGCTAGAAGCTTCTGGCGAGAATGCCGGTTTGCCGGCAGGGCAGATGGGAAATAGCGAAGTTGGGCATATTAATATTGGCGCTGGCAGGGTGGTTTTTCAGGATTTAACGAGGATTAACAGTAGCATCGAGGACGAAAGTTTTTTTGAAAATGACGTGTTGAGGCAATCTATGCTGTCGGTCAAGAAAAATAATTCGAGATTACATTTGATGGGGCTTTTATCCGACGGCGGAGCCCATAGCCATATTGACCATTTGTTTGCGCTGCTTAAAATGGCGAAGAGCCTCGGTTTGCAGAACGTTTATGTTCACGCTTTTTTGGATGGAAGGGACGCTTCTCCTAAATCTGGAGCGGGATTTATTAAAAAATGTGAAGCTGAGATGGAGCAAATTGGAATTGGCAAAATTGGCACGATTATGGGCAGATTTTATGCGATGGATCGCGACAATCGCTGGGAGCGGACGCAAAAAGCCTATGATGCGATTGTAAGTGGAGTCGGGACATGTGCAAAAAGTCCGATTGCAGCGGTTGAGAATTTTTATGACTCAGGCGTAACAGATGAATTCATTGAGCCGATTATTTGTGACCGAGATGCTGTGGTGAGCGCTGGGGATTCGGTTATATTTTTTAATTTTCGGCCGGATAGAGCTTGCCAGCTTACCAGGGCCTTTATTGATGAGGGCTTTGCTAAGTTTGCAAGGCAAAAAGAGCTTTGCGGTCTAATAAATTTTGTATGCATGACGCGATATAGCGATGAATTTATTGCTGCTAATGTAGCTTTTGAAGATGCTAAGCTAAATAACACCTTGGCGGAGTTTCTCTCAAAAAATAATTTGACTCAGTTGAGAATTGCGGAAACAGAAAAATACGCGCATGTGACGTCCTTTTTTAATGGAGGCTCTGAGCGGGTGTATGTTGGTGAAGATAGGATTTTGGTGCCATCGCCGAAAGTGGAGACTTATGATTTGAAGCCGGAGATGAGTGCTTTTGAGATTACGGAAATCATTAGGGAAAAAATAAAATTGCGGACGCATGATGTGATTATTTTAAACTTTGCTAATTGCGATATGGTCGGGCATACTGGCAATTTTGAAGCTACAAAGGTTGCGATTAAAACTGTGGATACTTGTGTTTACGAGCTTGTCAACGAAGTTTTAGCTGTAGGCGGTTGTTCGCTTATAACTGCGGATCACGGGAATGCGGAAAAAATGCTTGACGAAAATGGAGCGCCTTTTACTGCGCATACGACTAATCCCGTGCCATTTTGCGTTGTAGGATATGAGTGCAAACTTATACCAAATGGGAAACTTGCGGATATTGCGCCGACTGTGCTTGATATTTTAAACTTGAGTAAACCTAAAGAAATGTCGGGAGAAAGCCTTATAGTTAGATAAATTTTATAAAACAAAAAAATCTCCCAAGTTTTCACTCAGGAGATAAAAAATAAAAGGGAGCTTTGGCTATAGCCATCTATCGCGGTTCACATCGAATGATGCACGGAATCCTCGCTGTCTTTGAACAGCAAAGAAATGCACCAAATTGCGGCAAGCGCCACGGCTGTATAGATTATCCGGCTTACGATGTTCAGCTGGCCGCCAAACAGCCATCCAACTATGTCAAATTGAAAAATCCCGATGGAGCCCCAGTTGAGACCGCCGATGATAACTAAAATTAAGGCTAGTTTGTCCAACATAATTCTCACCCCTTCTTTTTTTACGGTATAACCGCATAAATAGTATCGACCGTTTCGCCGCGTTTATGTATCAGTCTTTACAATATTTTTTGAAGTACACATTATAATTCAGTGGATTATTTTACCGTATATTGCAAAATTTTGTTTATAGTTATTGAATAATCGAATTTTTTGATTTATAATGTAAAAACGGGGTGGTTAATTATGCCAATTTCAGAAAATCGGGCAAAGGACAGTACGTTAAATGCAAAGAGAGACACCTTTCGAACAAAATTCGGATTCATTTGGGCGTGCGTCGGTTCAGCAGTAGGAATCGGAACGGTTTGGATGTTTCCGTATCGATTGGGGCAGTATGGCGGCGCGGTGTTTTTGATCGAATATATTATATTCACTGTGCTTTTAGGAATACCAGGAGTTATCGGCGAAATGGCGTTTGGCCGCGCGATGAAATCCGGCCCCATAGGTGCATTTGCAGGGGCTACTCAAAAAAAGTTTAACCGATCGTTTGGAAAGTTTTTAGGTGTGATCCCTGTTTTGGGCGCTTTGTGTATTGCAATCGGCTATTCTGTGGTGGTCGGATGGATAATACGCTTTTTGGCTTCGAGTATTTCTGGAGAATTGTTGCAACAAAAGGATACTCTAGCATTGTTTACGAATATTTCCGGAGATTTTGGCAATGTAGTTAGCCATCTGGCGGGGTTTTTGATAGTTTTTTTGATAATGATATTCGGAATTTCGAACGGGATAGAAAAGCTGAACAAAGTCCTGATGCCCCTGTTTTTCATATTGTTTGTAATCTTAGCGATAAAGGCGGCGCTTTTGCCGGGCTCGTTTCGAGGGTACGACTATCTGTTCAATTTCGATTTTGCACAATTCCTTGAGCCACAAAACTGGATTTATGCATTGGGACAAGCCTTTTTTTTGCTATCGCTAGCGGGTTCCGGAACGCTGATATATGGGAGCTACTTGAAGGATGACGAAGACATAATTTATTGTGCAAAAAATGTGGCGCTGTTTGACGTCCTGGCGGGAATTATAGCTGCATTGGCGATTATTCCTGCGATGTTTTCCTTTGGATTAGAGTCGCAAGCGGGGCCGTCATTATTGTTTGTTGCGATGCCCCAGGTCTTTGCTGGAATGCCTTTTGGGCGTTTTTTTGAAATTATTTTTTTCACAGCGATACTCTTCGCAGCCGTAACGTCGATCATAAACCTCTTTGAAGTGCCGATAGAAGGCCTGCAGACTAACTTTAACTTGCCAAGAAACTTAGCAGTGACCATAGTTATAGCCACATCCGCGGCGATAAGCCTATTCATAGAAAACGGCGAGACAGTCGGCAAATGGATGGATATGGTGTCTATTTACGCCATTCCGCTCGGAACATTGTTAGCAGGAGTGATGTTTTTCTGGGTTTGCGGCTCAGACTTTGCACTAGAGCAGATAAACAAAGGCGCCAAAAGAAAAATCAACGGGAGCTGGTTTGTTCCGCTAGCGAAATATGTTTTTATTATCGGCACAATAGTTATTTTTGTCTGCGGGATCTTTTTAAATATAAGTTGAATTGAGACTATAGATGAGGGGAGTGGAAAGAAAGCGTATGCTAATAGGATTAAGCCCGATTTTTCCGTGCAATGACATCGAAAAAACGGCTAATTTCTATGTTAATAAATTGGGGTTTAAGGCCGTAAAGTATCTGAACGCATCGGAGCCGCACATTTGCTTGTATAAGGATTCTGTCGAAGTAATTCTTATAAAGGCGTTAGCAGGGAATTATAAGCCAAATCACGTGTTGTATGGCTACGGTTTTGACGTGTATTTTTATACAAAGAATCAGGAAAAGTTAGAGCAAGAATTTAAAGAAAACGGAGTAAAATTTGTTAAACCGCTGTGCCCTACAGATTATAACAATAAAGAATTTGTAATAGAAGATTGCGACGGCAGGCACATTGCATTTGGATGTAAGTTTAGCAATTAAAGTAATTTTTGAATAGAAGGACAATCTTATAAAATAAAAAAAGAGATAGCTAATTTTAAGCTATCTCACTTTAATTATTTTTCTTTTTAATAAGTGGTAGAGTTAAAACGGTCATTGACAACTTTTTTTTGTGATTCAGTAGTAAGTATCGCCGAAAGAGCATCAAAACCTATTCTGCGGCTAAACGTTTTCCAGAATAAATTAAATCTTCCTGATATGCTGGCAGGTACAGAGGCTTTGTTCAAGGAAAGTATGTATCTAAATACATCTTTTAAAGCCTCCCATTTGTCTGGAAGTGCAGATATTAGACCGATAGTTTTGCAAATTAAAGAATTATCAGAGTAGACAGGTGGAGTTTTTTCTAGATCATCATTAGAACAAAAATGTTTAGTAATATTTTTCCCGGAATACCATGTTCCATATTGCT
>CAOUJG010000001.1:0-44290 GCA_948537335.1 uncultured Eubacteriales bacterium | reverse complement strand
CAGCGATTTTCTAAGTCAAATAAATGACCCAACTCATGCCATATTGCAAATGACTCTGTACCTGTTCTATTAATTTTTCTTAATTCTCCACTTATCCAAAATGCATCTTTATTCCAAAGGATCTTTGAATGATCTTTTTCAGAATAAAGAGCAGCAGCCAAATAGTTAACTCCTGGAATACCTTCAATTATAATTTTTCGGCCATCGGAGGGAACAGAACCAACCAAATCTGCATAGGTTTCATAAGCGGTATCTAAGTGATCTAACCATTTTTTAAGATTTTCTGGTGTAATATATCCTTCAAAATAACTATCCTCAATGTTATCCAAAACAAAATATTTACTTACTCGTGGAAATTTAGAATTTTGATATTTTTTAATTATAGAAGCATCTAAGTTGTTATTTACAAATTCTATGACTGATTTATATAAGACTTTAATAGCTTTGCCTAATTTGTCTACTTCCTGACTCAATTTGTTAGAAGAGTAATAATCATTACAAAAATCGCAAAAGCCAGCGTGTGCAACTATAGGACTTATCGTAAATGCGCAAGGAATAAAAATAGATAATACCTTTTTCAACATCTAATCCCCCCTCTTGTGTCTGTTATATATAAAATTATAGCATATTTTTATCACATTTGTCAAGAGGCAAGGTGAAAAATAAACAATATCGGTTGACTTAATTAGTTAAAAGTCTCAATATAACCGATATTGCCTATTGTTTAAAAATTATTATTTATTAACAATTTTGTTTTTTTTCGAGCCATTTTACGGCTTCTTCAAAAATTTTCAGATCATTTCGATGATTCAAGCACTTGTATATATCATCTTTTTTTAGCCATTTATACTTTTCTATCTCGCTGTTTTGAGCGGTAACTTTTTTGCTATTAGCTTTTGCTACAAAAATCACAACTTTTTTCTTTACCTGACCAAAAAGCCGATACACACTGGTTTTACGAAAGCCATCTAAAATAGTAACGTCCAGATTAGTCTCTTCTTTAACCTCACGTATTGCGGTCTGCTCTTCGGTTTCGCCAATTTCTATATGACCTTTTGGAAAGCCCCAATACCTGCCGTTGGTATTTTTTACGACCAAAAAATAGCGTTCATCCGATAAATCATTAAAAATAACAGCGCCGCAGGACTTTTCGTAAAGACAAGTTAAGCGGTACGGAAACTGATTTTTGATTCTAGAAAGGCGACTTCGAATCTCGGGCGAATAATAAATAGCACCTTTGGGAGCCAAAATTAATTTTTCGCAATGTTCGCCCTTGTTGGAAATAGCTATCACCGTGCCGATGGTCGATTTTTGTACGGGTTTGTTCGAGATAAAATATACTTTTTTGTTAAAGAAGCTCGGCAGAGGATCTACAATATGCGCCGCATATAACGGGGCACAATATTTTGCACTGGAGCCGTAAGCAGATCCGTCAATCACCACCTCGAAAATTTTTCCAAGCATTGTGGAATCACACTCCTCTATTATGTATATTTTACATGTCAAAACAGATAAATTCAAGTTAAAATTGGCGTTAAAGATTCAAAAAAATTAATAAAATTAAAGAGCAAAAAAGTTTGATTGTACATAGATAAAATTTATAATCGATATTTGTCAAAATTGAAGGGAGCTTTTTGACGGTTAAATAAAAAATTGACAAAAATTTTAAAGGCAGATTTTTATGCTGTAAATTAAAAAAGTACAAAATTAATTACCGTTTTTTAAAGTTTAATTTTAAAAGAAGAAAAATAAAATTTGAAAGTTTGGTTGTAATTTTGAAGGAAGCACAGTATAATTAATATAGTCCTTACAATAAATGCTTTAATTTTTTTAGGAGGGTTTTTATCATGGATTTTAAAGGAAGCCGTACTGAAGCCAATTTGTTGGCTGCTTTTGCTGGAGAATCTCAGGCAAGAAATAAGTATACCTATTATGCCTCTGCTGCAAGAAAAGAGGGATATCAGCAGATTGCGGATATTTTTGAAGAAACAGCGGATAACGAGAAAGAACATGCAAAATTATGGTTCAAATATTTACATAATGGGGAAGTTCCAAAGACGGCCGAAAATTTAAAGGATGCCGCAGCCGGTGAAAATTACGAATGGACCGATATGTATAAAAAATTTGCCGAAGTTGCCGACGAAGAAGGCTTTACCGAGATTGCAGAAGCTATGCGGCAGGTTGCAAAGATTGAAAAAGGCCACGAAGAAAGATATAATGCTTTGCTAAAGAATGTGCAGAATAAAAAAGTCTTTGAAAAAGACGAAGTGGTAGTGTGGATCTGCAGAAATTGCGGGCATGTGCACGTGGGTAAATCTGCGCCAGAAGAGTGCCCAACATGTAAGCATCCACAAGCCTATTTTGAGATAAAAGCTGAAAATTATTGATTTTACATTTTAGCTTGTTTAAGTAAAAAAGCAAAGGAGCCCTAAAGTTTGGGGCTCTTTTTTTGTTTGTATATTAATTTTTGAGCAAAAATTAATTCATACCTGCCTTTAACTGGCAATAATCCTTGCTTTTTGGATGTTTGTCATAGATCGATTTTTGCGAGAATAAGTATTAATAAAAATCTCAAAAAGTTTGAAGGGTGAAGCAAAGTGTGCATTGATATCACAAAGAAGTACGCCAGAGTCGCGACCAGCTTGATTATTATATTTTCGTTTGCGTTTATTTATATTCTTAAGGGGAGTGTTTGTGCGAACGAATCGGCTAATGCTTCGAATATAGAAATTTTGGCTCCGGCGGCGGTTTTGATGGAGCCTAAAACGGGGAGGGTGCTTTACGAAAAAAATTCGCACGAGGTGCGCTGTTGTGCGTCTATAACCAAGGTCATGACGATGATTTTGGTGATGGAGGCTTTGGACAGCGGAAAGATAAGCCTGCAGGACACAGTGTCTGCGAGCGAGCATGCGGCATCCATGGGCGGCTCGGATATTTGGCTAAAGCCGGGAGAAACCATGACGGTGGATGAGCTAATAAAAGCTGTTATGGTGGCCTCTGCAAACGACGCGGCTGTGGCTTTGGCAGAACATGTGTGCGGTTCGGAGGATTTGTTTGTTTCGGAAATGAACCGTAAAGCCAAGGAGCTCTATATGGCCGAGACAGTGTTTAAAAACTGCAACGGACTTGATGAGGACGGCCACGTGACGAGTGCGTACGATGTTGCCTTGATGTCGCGAGAACTTATCAAACACAAAAAAATATTCGACTACACTTCAATCTGGATGGACTATTTGAGGGACGGCAAGACGCAGCTGGTGAACACGAATAAGCTTTTGAAGAACTATAAGGGCATCACGGGGCTAAAAACCGGCACAACGTCGCAGGCCGGAAGCTGCATCACCGCAACGGCAACCAGAGAAAACCTAACGCTAAACGCGGTAGTGCTGGGAGGGGCCAACGGTAAAGAGCGCTTCAAAGACGCCGCAGCGCTGATGGACTTTGGGTTTGCAAATTATAATATGCTAAAACCGGTTGTGGACGAGAGCACCTTTGCACCGGTTCGGGTAACAGATGGGATGCAGCCAAGCGTGGCGGTCGAAGCGGACATTGAGAACGAAGTACTGGTGCCAAAGGGCAAAGAGCACAGCATAGACAGCAGCATGGAGATAGCCGATGAAACCTCGGCACCCGTGCAAAAAGGGCAAAGTTTAGGTCGGCTCATTTATAAACTTGGGGACGAAATCGTCGCAGAGTACGATATCGTGGCGGCAGAAAGCGTAGAGAAAATAAATTTTTGTGCGGTTTTTAAAATTTTGCTAATGGACTTTTTAAGAATTTAAATTGCAGCAAAACTGTTGCAAAAAGCGCGCCCATGCGTTAAAATGAACCTAATATTTGTTTGAATGTTAGAAAAAATGCGAGCAAGGAGCGCAAAGCCATGCCTGTTGAGCTGAACACGAAGGATTTGGATTCATTTATTAGCTGCGAGGATTACGAGAAGATTGAGCCCTCGATGAGTTTAGCGTACGATTTTTTGCATAAAAAGACCGGTTTGGGGAGCGAATTTACGGGTTGGGTCACGCTGCCTACCGATTACGACAGGAAGGAATTTTCCCGGATAAAGGAGACTGCCCGTAAAATAAGCGCTAACACGGACGTCTTCATAGTGATCGGCATTGGTGGCTCGTATTTGGGCGCTAGGGCTGTGATCGAGCTGATAAAATCGCGAAATTATAACGTTCTGCCAAAAACCACGCCGGACATTTATTTTGCCGGGAACAGCATCAGCGCCGCGGATTTGAGCGATCTTTTGAAGATCTGCGGGGATCGTGACGTGAGCATAAACGTGGTGTCGAAGTCTGGCACTACGCTGGAGCCTGCGCTGGCCTTTAGAGTGTTTAAGCGATTTTTGGAAGATAAGTACGGCAAGGAAGGGGCCAGAAAGCGGATTTTTTGTACCACGGATAGGCAAAAGGGCAAGTTAAAGCAGCTGGCGGATGATGAGGGGTACGAGACCTTTGTGATTCCGGAAGACATCGGTGGCAGATATTCTGTGCTGGCGGCGGTGGGGCTCTTGCCAATAGCAGTGGCGGGCATAAACATTGATGAGTTAATGATGGGAGCCAGACGAGCGCAGAAGGACTTAGCTTGTGCTGATTTAGACCAAAACGATTGCTACAAATATGCGGCAATTCGAAATATTTTGCACAGCGGGAAGGGCAAGAGCATTGAGATTTTGGCAAGCTACGAGCCGAATTTTGCGATGATGAATGAGTGGTTCAAGCAGCTGTTTGGCGAGAGCGAGGGGAAGGACAGCAAGGGGATTTTTCCGGCCTCTGCGATTTTTTCTACCGACTTGCATTCGATGGGGCAGTACATTCAGAGCGGCACTCGCAACATTTTTGAGACTATTGTGTACTTTGAGAAGCCGCGGAATGACATTTTAATTGAAGCAATTGCCGGCGATGCGGACGGCTTGAATTTTCTATCTGGCAAGACGATAGGATTCGTCAACAAAAATGCGTTCTTAGGGACCGTGGCAGCACACACCGACGGCGGCGTGCCGAACATTGTCTTAACGGTGCCAGAGATAAACCCCTTCGAAGTGGGGTATTTGATATACTTTTTTGAGAAAGCGTGTGCGATTTCGAGCTATATTTCGGGCGTCAACCCATTTGACCAGCCGGGGGTGGAGGCTTACAAAAAAAATATGTTTGCGCTTTTGGGCAGGTGAGGGAGCGCAGATTGTCGGGAAGTTCTTAAAAAATCTAGGACGATTTTAAATTATTTTAGGGGGAACGGCAAAATGATAGACTTGATCGTGGGGCAAAAGGGCCTTGGCAAAACCAAAAAGTTAGTGGAGCTTGCGAATAATCGGGCGGCTAAGAGTGATGGCACGGTCGTTTTAATCGCGAAGGAAAGCAACCTTACGCTTGACTTGGCCCACAGTGTGCGGCTTATCAACATAAAGGACTACAACATCGTCGATTTTGTGGGCCTGCATGGATTCATATGTGGCGTTTGTGCTGGTAATTATGACGTTACCGATATTTTGATTGATTCGATTTTTGAGCCGGATAAAATCAACATAGACGAGTTGGTCGGCTTTATAGAAGGTCTCAGCGAGGTTTGCAAAAAGAGCAATGTAGCACTGACGCTGGCTGTGCCGGTTGTTGTGTCTGATCTGCCAGATAAAATGCGAAGGTTGGCGATGATAAAAGAGCACTAATTGATGTGAATTTAATTTTAGATGACGAACAAAAAGAGTGGCTACGTGCTGGGCTGCTCTTTATTTCTATATTTTTGCGCCTTATAAAACCTGCACGAATATATTTGGCGCTGATTTGGCAATAATATCCATGGGTGATTTTATGTACAAGCGGGTTGTAATATTTTTCTCGATGCTCATGGTTGCGATGGGAATCGCGGTTTATAACACTTACAAAATTTCAAAAGGAGAGATGCTTTGCGACTCCGCGGCAAAACAGAGCTCATACAAGCTGAAGGTTGCCACGATGCGGGGCAACATATACGATTGCCAAAAAAGGCCGCTTGTGGGGGTGGAGGACGAGACTTATATCTCTGTGACGCCCGAGGTGGACACTTTGAGCGTTTTGCCGCAGATTTTGTCGGAAGATGAGAGGAACTTGGCGTTTGAAGAGATGAAGGCCGGCAAACCGTTTGTGTTGAAATTGTCGGACGAAAAGCAAGTGATCGCAAGAGGAATCAAAACATTCAAGGTGCCCCAAAGATACGCAAAAGAGCAGATTGCTCCGCACATAATAGGCTACTTGAACGGCGACATGCAGGGAGTTTGCGGCATAGAGAAGGCCTTTAATGACTATTTGAACAGCGCCAGGGGCAGTATTTTTGTGAAATATAAGGTTGACGCGCTGAATCGGCGGATTCCGGGCGAGGGTGCGACCATTGAGAACACGATGTACAAGTGCAGCAGGGGGATTGTTCTGACTATCGACCAGAAGATTCAAAGAATGGCCGAGGTCGCCGCGCAAAAATATATAAAAAAGGGCGCTGTTATAGTAACCGAGGTCCCGAATTGCGAGATCCGCGCCTGTGTGAGCATGCCGACGTTTTCTCCAACAAACGTTGTAGACGTGCTAAACGACGAAGACTCGCCGCTTTTGAATAGAGCTCTGCTGCCGTACAATATAGGTTCGGTGTTCAAACTCGTGACTGCGGCGGCCATTTTGCAAGAGAATAAGAATCCGAACGCGATATATGAGTGCACGGGCAGCTGCGAGGTGGACGGCCACAAGTTTCACTGTTTTAACAATAAGGGGCACGGGCCAATAGATTTGGAGAAGGCCGTTGCGTTCTCGTGCAACGCGTATTTTATTGAGAAGGCGCTAGAAATTGGTGGCGAGAAAATCCTCAATTTAGCCAAAGATTTGGGATTTTCAAAAGAAATCGAGTTAGCGCCGGGGATTACCTCTAAGGCTGGGGTTTTGCCGACTTTGAAAGACCTAGAACAAAGCAGGGCTCTTGCGAATTTCTCATTTGGTCAGGGCAAATTGCTTGTAACCCCGCTGCAAGTGGCGGCGCTAACAAACGCCATAGCTGCAGAAGGGCTTTACTGCGAGCCGCGGCTAGTGGAAGGGCTTGTTAATGAGGGTTTGAAGTACGTGCAAAAGGCAGCAAAGCCCAAGCCGACCCGGGTGCTGACCGCCGAATGCGCAAAACATTTGGTGGAGTACATGAAAGCCTCGGTCGAGTATGGCACCAGCAAGCAGGGCAAGCCGGAAGTCGGCATAGCAGCGGCCAAAACCGGCACAGCACAGACGGGAATAAAGTCCGGTGACCATGCGGTAGTTCAGGCTTGGTACGCTGGGATTTTTCCGGCAGAAAAGCCGAAATATTCGATTATAGTCTTTGCCGAGGATGCCAAAGGGGGCGGAGAAAGCTGCGGGCCGGCGTTTAAAAAGATTGCAGAAGAAATTTTTGTGAACATTTTAAAGGATAACTAGACTTTGCGATTTCACAATTTTATAATCTGATTTTTGGCTTCAAATCCGCACGCCGCAGCCCGCGGCAGCATAAGATTATATAAGTCGAACGCTTGTGACTCTATTTTGAAGAATCTTGCCGCGACGGGATCATCGTAAAGTTTTTTTATGTCCGAGACCTTAGTCACAATTGGCAGTTTGGCGCGCTTTTTTGCAATTTTTAAAATTTCCTTCCCACGTTCATTGAAGCCCAAAACCTTGATATATGGCGGGTTAAGGGTGAGAATCTCTTTATCGAGTCCCAAAAAGGTAGCCAAAATAATCCGCTGAACCCGAAGCTGCGTGTAGCGCTTGCTCTTTACGCCAGAATAAAGCTCCGCAAGCGAAGTCGCCGTTTTGACGGATTTGTGAATTTTATTTTCGAGCCCTTCGCAAATGTCCGGAACTTGCAAGAAATCATCGGGCTGCATGCAGCGAAGTTTAGCCAAAATAGCGCGTTCGCAGTTTAAAAGTGACGCTGGAGCGCGGCCGCAGCCAATCTCTCTTTTCAAAATTTTGTAAGCGGTTTTGGGTATAAAATTCTTTATCTTTTCGTCGGACTCAAAAAGCATCTTGCGCAAAACAGTAGAATTTTCAAAGCTTTTGACGGTTACACTATTTGAGCGGTCACATTCTTTGCGCAAAATGGGCATCGGGCTTATACTAGATCCTAATGCGTTCAGGCTTTTGATGTATTCTGCGGCTAAAATGTTGTTGGAGCGGGATAACAGCGTGGCAAGTTCTGTGCCAAAGAGAGTTTCTATCGCGTTGTGACGAGCTTTTGCAAAGGATACGCCGCTTTTTAGATTTTCTTTTGTAAGGGCCAAAACTTCGGCAGAACTTGAGACGTGCGCTGCTTTTTGGAGCTTTGATAAATTGTCATTTTCGCAGCCAAAGCTCAAAATATCCACGCAATTAAGGGTATCGGCCAAAAAAGTGGCACCAAAGGCGAAGCGCTCTGCACTGGCGACGGCGTAGGGAGTAGGGAGCTCTATGACTAAGTCGCACCCGTTTTTTAGGGCTATCTCGGCTTTAGCGGTCTTTGAAATCACCGATGGAATCCCACGTTGAGTAAAGTTTCCACTCATGATTGCCACGGTGTGCGTAGCGTGAGTGCGCTTAATTTGGTATCTATGCCCGTTGTGAAAGGGATTGTACTCACAAATTATCGCAGATATTTTCATAATAAAAACTCCCAAATTGTTGTTTTTTGGCAAATTTCTTGATTTCCGCCTCTCCAATATGATACTATAT
Organism: uncultured Eubacteriales bacterium; assembly: GCA_948537335.1. GTDB lineage: Bacteria > Bacillota > Clostridia > Oscillospirales > Acutalibacteraceae > CAG-557. Next base: position 35,591 of record CAOUJG010000001.1, on the reverse strand, counting down.
GGGGAGCGCGAATTGAAGCACATGATAAAAGGAGGCCATGCATGAAGGTTTTGGTGATAAATGCGGGCAGCTCGTCGCTTAGGTTTCAGCTTATAGACATGGCCGACGAAACGGTGTTGGCCAAAGGAATTTGCGATAGAATCGGATTGAACGATGCTTTTGTTGAATACGAAAATTATAAAGGACACAAAAAAACATTCAAGTCCAACCTAAAAAGCCACGAGGAAGCGGCGTTTTTTGTGAAAGGGCTTCTTTTAAACGACGAATATGGCGTTATAAAGGACCTGACAGAAATCTCAGCAGCCGGGCACAGAGTGGTGCAGGGCGGCGCGGAGTTTAGTAAATCTACGTTGATAGACCAAAAGCTCATAAACGCGGTGGAGAGGTTCACGCCGATCGCACCTCTTCATAATAGCGCAAATTTGCATGGAATAAACGCTTGCAAAGAAATTTTTGGTGAAGACTTCCCGCAGGTGGCGGTTTTTGATACGGCGTTTCATAGTACCATTCCGCCAAAAGCCTATATTTATCCGCTGCCGTATGAATTTTACGAAAAATATGGCATAAGAAAATACGGATATCACGGGCTTTCTCATTATTACGTTAGCAACGAGTGCGCAAAACTTATGCACAAAGACATTAAACAGACTAAGATTATCACGTGCCACCTGGGAAATGGCGCCTCGATTGCTGCAATAGACGGAGGAAAATCTGTGGACACGACGATGGGCTTTACTCCTACGGACGGTATGATAATGGGAACGCGCAGCGGGGCGCTGGATCCGGGGATTATCACATTTGTTGCCGAGAGAGAGAATTTATCGCTAAAAGAGTTTAACAAGGTTATCAATAAGAAGTCTGGCCTGCTGGGGGTTTCGGGCGTTTCTAGCGACGCTAGAGAAATTGAAAAAGCAGCAAAGTTGGGCAACGAGAGGGCGATTTTGGCTCAAGATATGTTCCGCTATCAGATTTTCAAGGTTGTTGCTTCGTACATAGCGGTGCTGGGCGGCTGCGACGCGATCGTCTTTACCGGCGGCATAGGCGAAAATCGTGTTGAGCACAGAAGGGCGATCTGCGATTCGCTTTCGTTTATGGGAGTCAAGATTAACGACAGGTTGAACGAGCAAACGGTCAACGGCAGCACGGCGGAGATTTCGGAAGAGGATTCTTCTATAAAAATTTTTGTCATCCCAACGAACGAAGAAATAGTCATAGCCCGCGATACGGCGGCAGTTATAGAGAGTTTAGGAAAATAGAGAAGGCAGAGCGCTTAGTTGATGGGCGCTTGCTTTTTTGTTTTGAAGATTATTTTGGAGAACATTTTAAACAAAAACGAAGCGAAGAAGCAGAGCAGCACGGCAACGGCGACTAGTTTGATGTTGGGCGAGGCGAGCGAAAAGAAGGCTTGGAAAAACAAGAGGCAAACTAAAAAAGCTGTGGACATCGCATAGAATAGGGATTTTCGAACGAAGTTAAATGGCAAACACAAGTTAAATAGCAAAGAGAGACCTGAAAACCCGGTTAAAATGACGCACAGCGTGGAGATCTCGGCATAGTTTAGGTAGATGATCTTCGATACAGCCATGATGGTCAGTATCGACGAGACAATGGTTAGCGCGCACGGCAGGGCTTTGCTTATTATGTTTGTGAACAGATTGCCGTTTATTCGGCTTTTGTTGGCCTCCAGCGCCAAAACGAAGGACGGGATCCCGATGGTGAAAACGCTTGTCAACGTCATTTGGATGGGCATGAACGGGTACGGCGTATTGAAAAACAGGAACAGAATGGCCAGCAGGGTGGAATATATTGTTTTGACCAAAAACAGCGAGGCGGAGCGCTGGATGTTGTTTATGGAGCGGCGGCCTTCGAGCACGACTTTTGGCATGGACGAAAAATCCGAGTTCAGCAAAACCAACTGAGCGACGTTTCTGGCAGCATCGCTACCGTTGGCCATAACCACGCTGCAGTCCGACTCTTTTAGCGCCAAAACGTCATTAACGCCGTCGCCAACCATCGCGACAGTATGGCCCTGTTCCTTGAGTGCGCATATGATCTCCTTTTTTTGCGTGGGGGAGACCCGTCCAAAAATGGAGCATTCTTTTACCGCGGCTTGGATGTCTTCTGCGGTTTTCAGCTCGGCCTTTGCGTCGATGCATTTTTCGTAATTCTTAACCCCAACGCGCTTTGCGATGTTTGCGACGGTTGTGGGGCTGTCGCCAGAAATTATCTTGACGTCCACGCCTTGGTCGTAAAAATATTTCAAAGTGTCCGCTGCAGTCTCTCGGATAACGTCTTTAATTAAGATAAATCCCATCAACTCTAGGTTCTGCGGCAGATCTTTGTTAACAAAACTATTCTTGGAGTGCGCCAAAACAAGTACGCGATTCTCCTTGGCGTATTGCTGGAGTTCCTTCTTAAAGAGCCTAAAATTTTCTCCAAAAACAAATTCAGCGGCGCCCATCACAAAGCTGCTCAAGCCGTCAACATACGCGCCAGACCACTTTTTCTCGGGTGAAAACGCCACCACTTCGCTAGCCTTTTTATATTCAACTTGTTTTTTGTCGATAAATTCTTTTATCGCGCAGTATGTAGGGTTTGTATCCGCAGTATTATTCACTATAATCGACAGAGCCCGAAGCATTGCGGCTTTATCGGTGCTAGAATTTTTGCTCGAGTATGGCACAATATCGTGAACCCGCATGGTGCCTTGAGTTATAGTCCCAGTTTTGTCGAGGCACAAGGTATCAACCCGCGCCAAAGTTTCGATGCAGTAAAGTTCCTGCACCAAAACCTTATGTTTAGATAGCCGCAGAACGCTAACCGCTAAAACCGTGCTAACCAAAAGCATCAGTCCTTCGGGGATCATCCCAATTAGCGCAGCAGTGGTGTTCACAACAGCGCCTTCCAAAGAGTTATGGCTCAACTGGTGCGTAAACAAAGAGAAGCCGATGGGGATGATGAGTATCGACAAAATCAGGATAATCCTGTTAAAGGCAGACAGTATCTGAGAGTTTATTTTCTTAACGTATTTGGCGCCACAAGAGATCTTGGAAGCATAATTATACTTGCCGACGTGCTCAACCCTCGCCTTGCACGTCCCGCTAACAATATAGCTGCCAGAGAGCAACAAATCGCCCTCCGTCTTAGATATAGAGTTGGATTCACCAGTCAGCAAGGATTCATTAACATCGCACCGGCCACATATAATTTTACAATCGGTAGGCACCTGAGCCCCCTGAGCTAGCTCAATTATGTCGTCCAAAACAAGCTCGTCAATATTAACTTTTTGCACAGCGCCATTTCGAGTAACCGAAACTTTTGCAAGCGATAATATCGACAATTTGTCCACCGTTTTTTTTGCACGAATCTCCTGAACAGTACTTATAATGAGGTTAGAGATAACAACGCCCATAAACAGCAAGTTCTTAAACGAGCCTACATAAATTATGGAAGCGGCCAAAAAGAAATTTATAAAGTTAAAAAGCGTAAACAAATTATCTTTTATAATGCGAGGCACCGTCTTGGTCGGCACAGATGTATCCTTATTAATAAGATCTGCATTTTTACGGCTCAAAACCTGAGCTTCAGAGAGACCAACCTCGGGCGCCGGATTATAGCGAACAATGTCGTTTGACATATATGCAAACTTCCCCTTAAAATTTTTTAATCTTCGATAATTTTAATTATATATACGCAAAAAGCTAAAGTCAATCGGACTTTAAAGCAGGAGGTTTTGAGGTTTTTATGAGATGCAGAATAGTAGAGATGCGCAACAAAGAAGTGATAAACATAAAAACCGGAGTCCGGCTAGGATGCGTCAGCGACGTGGAGATCGATACAAAAGACGCAAGATTAGTTTCAATAATAATATATGGCCGCCTGCGATGGTGCGGGCTTTTGGGCAGAGAAGATGACATAATAATAAGGTGGGAGGACATAGCTATAATCGGCGACGACACCGTGCTGGTAAAACACAATTTGGGCCCGCGCCGAAAAAGAAGAAAACTCCAAGACTGCTTAAAAAGATTCTTAAGAATGTAGCAATATTTAGCCAAAATCAGGTTAAACGGAAGATAATCAAAAAAGCCCTTGTAAGTTTTTTGAGGGTGTGTTATAATATTAATTAATTTTTATAAATTCACACGCAGCCGCTTTTTCTTGGTGCTTTTTGTTCAGGTGGGCGCTGCGGAGGTATTAACCAAGGAGGAAAATTTATGTCATCTGTAGTATCTATGAAACAACTTTTGGAGGCGGGCGTCCATTTTGGCCACCAAACTAGAAGGTGGAACCCCAAAATGGCTAGGTATATCTTTACCGAAAGAAACGGGATTTATATCATCGACCTGCAAAAGACCGTCAAGAAGCTCGAGGAAGCTTATGATTTTATTAAGGACGTTACCGACCAGGGCAAGTCTGTGCTTTTTGTTGGCACAAAAAAGCAGGCTCAAGAGTCGGTTAAAGAAGAGGCTATCCGCTGCGGTGCTTATTATGTTAATGCGCGCTGGCTGGGCGGCATGCTTACTAACTTTACTACTATCCGCCGTAGAGTGGATCGTTTAAAGCAACTGCGCGAGATGCAAGATAACGGCACTTTTGAATTGCTGCCGAAAAAAGAAGTTATAAAATTAAATCTTGAAATTGAAAAGCTGGAAAAATTTCTTGGCGGCATTAAAGACATGAAAAAGCTGCCGGGCGCACTGTTTATTGTTGATCCGCGAAAAGAGAGGATCGCTGTGGCCGAGGCTAAAAAGCTGGGGATTCCGATTATTGCTATTGTGGACACAAATTGCGACCCAGACGAAGTTGATTATGTTGTTCCGGGTAACGACGATGCTATACGCGCGGTTAAGCTTTTGGCGGGCGTTATGGCGAATGGAATCATTGAAGGCAGGGAGGGCCAAATGGGCTCTGCTGCGGTTGAGCCTGTGGAAGAGTCTATCGAAGATTTGATTTTTGAAGAGACCAGAACGGCCGAAGAATAAGGCTGCATTTGAATTAGAAAATTTTTGAAATATATATGTGGAGGAATGGTTATGGCTTTTACGGCGAGCGATGTTAAGGCTTTGAGGGAGAAGACCGGCTGCGGAATGATGGATTGCAAGAAAGCTCTTACGGAGTCTGGTGGCGATATGGATAAAGCTATAGATTTTTTGCGAGAGAAGGGCTTGGCTGCTGCGAGCAAGAAGTCTGGCAGAATCGCGGCGGAGGGCGTTGCATTTGCGTGCACTAATAAGGACGAAAACATTGGCGTTGTTATTGAAGTTAACGCAGAGACGGACTTTGTGGCTCAGAATGCTGATTTTTTGGCCTTTGTGCAAACTTGCGCAGATACTATAATTGAGAAAAATCCTGCTGATTTGGAGGCTTTGATGGCTTGCAAGGCTTGTGGTGGCGATTTGACCGTTGAGGAATTGGTTAGAGAGAAAATCCTTACAATTGGAGAAAATATAAAGGTTCGCCGGTTTAAACGGTTTGAGGGCGTCGTTACGACTTATAATCACGCTGGTGGCCGAATTGGCGTTTTGGTTAAGTTTAATGTTTCGCCTGAGATTGCTCGGCAAGATGAATTTAAAGTTTGCGCCAAAGATATCGCTATGCAGGTGGCTGCAGTTAATCCGGGCTATTTAAACAGAGACTCCGTGCCTGCAGACGTTTTGGAGCATGAGAAGAAAATACTCACTGAGCAGGTAATGAACGAAGGAAAGCCTGCTAACATTGCGGAGAAAATTGTCATGGGCAAGATTGGTAAATTTTACAAAGAAAATTGTTTGGTTGAGCAAGTTTTCGTTAAGGATTCGAACTTGACTGTTGAGCGGTATGTAAAAAGTGTTGCCGAAAAATTGGGCGGAAATATCGAGATTGAAAATTTTGCCCGCTTTGAAAAAGGCGAGGGACTCGAGAAACGCGAAGACAACTTTGCAGATGAAGTTGCTAGCATGGTTAAGTAATTAAATTTATTTTGGGCTAAGTATAGATGGAGTGCGGTTTTGGACTGTGCTCTATTCTTTTTGATTGCGGGCCTTTACAGATTTGTTTTGTTGTTGTAAAATTAAAGTTGTAATCATGGCGCGAGTAGAATGTAGAGGTGGTCACCGTTGCAACCTAGATATAAACGGGTTTTGCTAAAACTGAGCGGAGAGGCTTTGGCTGGCGAGCAGAAGCAGGGCATTGATTTTGATGTTGCTGCTGGAATTTGCAAGGCTATTAAAGAAGGCTTGAGCTTGGGGGTCCAAGTTGGCATTGTTGTGGGCGGAGGCAACTTTTGGCGGGGTCGAAGCAGTGAGCATTTTGATAGAACCCGAGCTGATTATATGGGAATGCTGGCGACTTTGATTAATGCCTTGGGACTTGCGGAAATTTTTAAGAGTTTAAATGTCAATGCTCAAGTTTTGACTTCGCTGAATATGCAGCCGATCGCGGAAATGTACATAAAAGATCGAGCTGTTGAGGACTTGGAAAAAGGGCACGCGGTTATATTTGCTTGCGGAACAGGGTTGCCATTTTTTTCAACGGACACGGCGGCTTCGCTGCGGGCGGCAGAAATTGGCGCGGACATTATTTTGAAGGCTACGATGGTTGATGGCGTTTATGATCGGGATCCAAAGAAGAATAGCGGCGCGGTTCGGTACGAGTCGCTTAGCTATGCGGAGATGTTGAGCAAGGGCTTGGGCGTGGTGGACATTACCGCGGCATCTATGTGCAAGGAAAACGGCATTCCGCTGCTTGTTTTTAGCATAGAGAACCCGCAAAATATATATGATGCTATTGTGGGGAAGCCGATTGGGACTATTGTTAAGTGAAAAAATGTGCTAAAATTGGCTTAAAATCCGGGATAAAGGGAGTTTTTGTTGTGAATAAAATTTTTGAAGAAGTAGAAGAAAGCATGAAACGATCGTTTAATGCGCTTTCGAAGGAGTATGTTGCGATTCGGGCTGGACGGGCGAACCCGGCTGTTTTGGACAAAATTTTGGTTGACTATTACGGCGCGGCTACGCCGATAAATCAGCTGGCGGCTGTCTCTGTTGTGGAGGCGCGAACTTTGGTCATTGAGCCTTGGGATGCGTCTGTTTTGAAGGAAATTGAAAAGGCGATTTTGACTTCGGATTTAGGGATAAACCCGCAGAATGACGGCAAATGTTTGCGGATTATTTTTCCGGCTCTTACGGAAGACCGACGCCGCGAAATTGTTAAAGATATTGCTAAGATGGGCGAAGACTCTAAAGTTTCTGTGCGTGGAGTCCGCCGTGACGCAATTGACAAGCTGAAGAAAATGAAGAAGGATTCCGAAATTACAGAGGACGATTTAAAACAGGCCGAGAAAAAAGTTCAGGATTTGACCGATAGTTTTTGCAAGAAAATTGACGATTTGTCGCATGAAAAGCAAAAAGAAATAATGGCAATTTGACGTTGATTGTTTATTTTTGAACCAGATTGGCGTGATATCGGGGATGGTTATGAATTGGCTTAAAAAGCAAAAATGCGGATCGGTGCCTGTAAAGCAAGTCCCGGCGCATATTGGCATCATTATGGACGGCAATGGCAGATGGGCTAAAAAACGTGGTTTGCCGCGATCGGCGGGGCATAGCGCTGGGGCCGAGACTTTTAAGAAGATTGTTCAATATTGCAGCAAAATTGGGTTAAAGCACTTGACGGTTTACGCTTTCTCTACCGAAAACTGGAGGCGCCCGGCTGCAGAAGTGACTTTTTTGATGGGCCTTTTTGAGCAATATTTGAATGATGCTTTAAAGGATTTTGAGCAGAGGAATATAAAGGTCGTCTTTTTGGGCGACAAGAGTGCGTTTTCTCCCAATTTGCAAAGGCTTATTGCGGATATTGAACAGGTTTCGCAGAGCAAAACCGGTATGGTGCTAAATGTTGCGATGAACTACGGTGGGAGAAGTGAGATTATTCGGGCGGCTAAGGCGATTGCTTCAGATGTAAAAGATGGCAAATTGAGTGTTGAGGCCATTGATGAAAAAGTTTTTGCCGATAAGCTATATACAGAGGGGCAACCGGATCCCGATTTGATTATTCGCCCAAGTGGAGAGAAGCGTTTGTCGAACTTTTTGCTGTGGCAGAGCGCTTACACGGAGTTTGTGTTTATGAATGTCTTGTGGCCGGACTTTTCGGAGAAAGATTTGGACTTGGCTATAGATGAATATGCAGCGAGAAATCGGCGGTTTGGAGGGGTGTAGGAGTGGCAATTAGGACAATTTCCGGGCTTTTGGGCGGAGTGATCGTTGTAATCGTCCTTATTTTTAACGGCACCATGCCGTTTTTGCTAAACTGCGCCGTTTCGGCTGTCTGCGCCTTGGCTAGCTATGAGGTGTTTTCGGTTATGAACCTTCGCAAAACCGCTATTGCTGTGGCGCCGAGCTTGGTTTTTTCAGCATTGCTGCCTGTATTGGGCAATGGCCTGGTGTGGCAAGGCGCTTGGCTTGCGTATTCTTTTTTTATGTTTGGCGTGGTGTTGCTTTTGGCGACGGAACCTAACTTTAAGGACATTGCCGCAATATACAGCATGGTTTTGCTGATTACTTTATCTTTGAATTTTATTGTTAAGCTGCGCGATTTTGGAGGCGGATTTGGCAGTTTTTATGTGCTGTATGCGCTTTGCATCTCTTGGATGACGGATATTGGCGCGTATTTTTGGGGCACTTTTTTTGGTAGAAATAAGCTTTGCCCGAGCATTAGCCCGAAGAAGACGGTTGAGGGCGTTTTTGGCGGGGTTACTTTTTCTTTGGCCGTCAGCGTTGCCATTTGCTTTTTTTTTGAGCGGTTTATGTTCGACGCCGGCGTGAGGGTGAATTTTCACTATATAATCCCGATTTCCTTGGCTGGCGCGATGATCTCTATTGTGGGGGACTTGGCTTTTTCTGCAATAAAGCGGGGTTGCCACGCAAAGGACTTTGGCAGTATAATTCCTGGACACGGCGGGGTTTTGGATCGGTTTGATAGCGTGATTTTTGTGGCGCCGTTTGTGTATTTTATGGTGAATTGTTTTAACATCGTGAAGGTGTAATATGCGTGAAGACTGCAGAAAGGGGGCGATGAGCTTATGGTAAAGACGATTTCGGTGCTGGGCTCAACGGGGTCCATTGGAGCAAAGGCTCTGAAAATCGCTAAGAATCTGGGCATAGATGTTGCAGGACTTGCGGTTTTTAGCAATGTATCGCGCGTAGAAGAGCAGATTAGAGAATTTAGGCCCAAAAAGGTTGCCGTTTTTGACGAAAAAGCTGCGAAAAGATTAAAGGAAAATGTTGCGGACCTGGATGTAGAAGTGCTATGCGGGATGGACGACCTATGCGAAGTTGCTGCTATGGACGGCGTTGAGATGGTTTTGAATTCTGTGTCTGGCATGGTTGGCTTGAGGCCGACACTGTGCGCTATTAACGCGGGAAAGGACGTTGCTCTTGCCAACAAAGAGACCTTGGTGGTGGGCGGCTCACTGGTTATGGAGCGGGCTAGAGCGACCGAAGTAAAGATCTTGCCGGTGGACAGCGAACATTCTGCGATTTTTCAGTGTTTGCAAGGGTGCCACAACAAAAAAAGTTTAAAGAAGCTGATTTTGACGGCTTCTGGAGGCCCGTTTTTTGGCAAGAATATAGATGAGCTCAGGGCAGTGACGAAGCGGGATGCGTTAAAGCACCCGAATTGGAGCATGGGAAGCAAGATTACCATCGACTCGGCGACCATGATGAATAAGGGCTTTGAGGTGATTGAGGCGGTCTGGCTTTTTGATGTTCTGGCCGATGACATAGACGTGCTGATCCACAGAGAGAGCATCGTCCATTCTATGGTGGAGTTTTGCGATAACTCGGTCATTGCGCAGATGGGCGTGCCGGACATGGGCATCCCGATTCAATATGCGCTTACTTACCCGGAGCGTGTGCCTTCGATTGTGGAAAGGCTTGATTTGGCGCAGGTTGGTAAGCTCTCTTTTTGTAAGCCCGACAATGAGACTTTTAAAGGAATAGACATTTGCAGGGCGGCTTTGAAGGCTGGCGGAACGATGCCTGCTATTATAAACGCTGCCAATGAAGAGGCTGTTGGGCTGTTTTTGAATGAGGAAATTTCTTTTTTGGAAATTACTGAGATTGTCCAAAAGGCGATGGACCGCATTAAAGCTGTAAATTCAAATTCTTTAGACGACATTTTGGCCGCGGACGCTGAGGCTAGAGAATTTGTGATAAAAAATTTTAAAAAATAAGGAGACGAGGTTATGTTTATCAGTTTTTTGTTGATTGTGATTTCTGTGCTGCTGTTCTCGCTTATCATTTTTGTGCACGAGCTGGGCCACTTCATGACGGCGCGATATGCTGGAATCAAGGTTAATGAATTTGCCATTGGAATGGGCCCGGTGATTTTTAAAAAGCAAAAGGGCGAGACGGTCTATTCGCTGAGGCTGTTCCCGATTGGTGGTTATTGCGCTATGGAGGGTGAAGACGGCGAAAGTGACGACGCTAACGCTTTTGGAAAGAAGTCTGTCTATAAGCGGATTCTGGTTGTTGCGGCGGGCGCTATCATGAACATCATTTTGGCTTTCGTTTTTATGGTGATTATCTTAACGCAGCGGTCCGAATTTGCCTCCACGACTATTGGGAGCTTTGCTGATGACGCGGTGACTAGTCAATATGGCCTTCAGGTTGGGGATAAGATCCTCTCGGTAGACGGATACGGCGTTTCGACGTATACGGACATCGGTTTTGCGCTGGCGGTAAACAGCGACTTTAACGCTACTTTTGTTGTGGAGAGAAACGGCGAAAAGCTGACTCTAACCGATGTAAAACTTGCGACGCGCGAGAACGAGAGCGGTAAAACGGTGATTGTTAGAGATTTCTTTTTGAATCCGATTGAAAAGAACTTTTTGACCGTGATTTCGCAGACGTTTAAAGAGATGTTTTCTAATGTTAAAATGGTGTATGCGACGCTTTTTGGTTTGATTACTGGGACTATCAGTTTGAATGAAGTTTCGGGCCCTGTTGGAATGGTGTCTGTGATTTCGGATGCAGCTGCAAAGGGCCTTGAGGTAGATTTTGTGGCGGCGTTGAACAATATCATTCGGATGTTGATGGTGCTGTCGCTTAACCTTGGAATCTTTAACTTGCTGCCATTGCCGGCGCTGGATGGCGGAAGATTGTCATTTTTAATTTTAGAAGCAATAAAAGGCAAGCCTGTAAGCCCTAAGTACGAGGGCTTGATTCACACGGTTGGCTTCGTGCTGCTGATATTGTTCATGCTGTTTATCTCCATCAACGACGTGCTGAAGATGGTGTGGGGAAGAGGGCTATTTGGCTAAATGAGGCGAGTTACTAAGGGTGTAAAAATCGGAAATAGAAAAATCGGCGGGCAAGAGGGAATCGCGGTTCAGTCCATGTTAAGTGTGCCCTCTTATGATGTTGAGGGCCACGTTAAGGAGGCCGCGCGGCTAAAGACTGCCGGTTGCGACATATTAAGAATTGCGATTCCTGATATGGCGGCGGTGAGGTTGATCCCAGCCATAAAAAACGACGTGGAGATCCCGCTGGTTGCAGATATCCATTTTGACTATAGGCTGGCTGTTGAATCTGTGGCTGCGGGCGCGGATAAGATTAGGATTAACCCCGGGAATATCGGCGATGAAGCTCGGGTTAAACAGGTTGCAGATGTCTGCAAAAGCCACGGGGTTCCCATCCGGATTGGGGTTAATTCTGGCTCGCTTGAGAAGAGTATTTTGAAGAAACACGGCGCTCCCACTGCAGAGGCCTTGTGCGAGAGCGCTTGTTATCACGCTTCGTTGCTTGAAAAATTTGACTTTGATAATATTGTGCTGTCGCTGAAGTCATCGAATGTGAAGACCATGGTTGAAGCGTATCGGCTCATTGCGAACAGGTGTGAGTATCCTCTGCATTTGGGTGTGACGGAGTCTGGCACCTTTAAAACGGGCGTCATAAAGTCCGCCGTGGGAATAGGCTCCCTTTTGCTTGACGGAATCGGCGATACTATCCGGGTTTCTTTGACGGCGGACCCTGTTAAGGAAATTTATGCGGCTTGGGACATTTTGAATGCGGTCGGATTGGGCCACGGCGGGGTGGAGGTAATCTCTTGCCCGACCTGTGGCAGAACGCGGATTGACATCATAAAGCTGGCGAATGAGGTTGAGGCAAGGCTTAAAGGTTGCAAAAAAAACATCAAGGTCGCGGTGATGGGCTGCGCGGTTAATGGGCCGGGTGAGGCTTCTGCTGCGGATATTGGTGTGGCAGGCGGAGATGGCGTTGGGTTGATCTTTAAAAAGGGCGAGGTTGTTCGCAAAGTAAAAGAAGAAGAGATCGTGGCAGAATTGATGCGGGAAATAGAAAGTTTGTGAGTTGAGAGGGTTTTGCGTTGAGTGCTTTTGGAGATTTTCTGGAGAAATACATAGACAAAAGTCTGATTTCGACCAACGTTTTGAGCGGGAACGTGCGTTCTATAAACATAGATGTTGAAAACCGGACGCTTGTGATAAACGTGGATTTTTTTATGATGGTGGAATGTCAGATTCTTTTTAATATTGAAGACAGCCTTCAGCGCTCGAGTTTGAACTTGTGCCGGGTTGATATTCGGCCGTCGTTTCCGAGGGATAGCTTTTCCGCTGAGTGCTATCGAGATTTGATTTTGAGGGTTACTAAAGAGACTAAGAGCCTTGGCGGGATTTTGAAGGACTCTACGGCTAAGCTGGACGGCGAAAATTTGACGATTCTGCTGGCGTATGGTGGCAAGAAGATTCTTGTTGACAAAAAGTTTGATAAAATTTTGCACGACTTAATAAAAAAGGAATTTGGCCTGAGCTTGAATATTTTTTTTGAGGAAGCTTTTTCATCGACCAATGGCGACGCGATTCCTCGACATATTGAGAAGCACTGCGCGCTTTTGGAGAAAGAAAAAAGAGAGCGTGTTGTTGAGAAGATAGAAGTTTATGAGTCCAACATGGGCGAGAAGAAAAAAAATACGGGCGCAGATGTTGCCGAGGGGATCTCGGTTAGAAAGGGCGAAAATTTATATCCGAGTGTTAATTTAAAAACGGCGGTGCCGATTTTGGGCAGCACTATAAAGGGCAAGCCCATGAAGATTGCGGGCATTACGCCGGACATCGGCAGCGTTACTATTTGGGGTGACGTTTTTTCTGCCGATGAGCACTTGACGAAGGATGGCTTGAAGAAGATTTACGCGATCAATATTACTGACTACACGGGGTCGATCTCTTTAAAGATAATTGCGGATAAAGAAAAATGGAAACTTTACGATAAAATTGCAAAGGGCAGTACTCTGCTGGTTCGGGGCGAGGTTACTTATGACAAGTACGACAGGGAGATAACCGTGCGGCCAAAGGGTATTTGCTTTGCGGAGAAGATTAAGGTTGTTGACAGCGCGGCGAAAAAGCGGGTGGAGCTGCATTTGCACACGAATATGTCTGCTATGGACGGCGTTACTCCGGTTGAGACTTTGATTGCCCGCGCGCATGATTGGGGGCACAGTGCCGTTGCGATAACCGACCACGGGGTTGCACAGTCTTTTCCGGATGCGATGAATGCCGCTAGTAAAATTAAGAAAAACGGCGGCGAGATTAAGGTAATATACGGCGTAGAGGCTTATTTTATCGACGATTTGGCCTCTGACTTCGATGGCGACATGAAAAAGCTTAAGTATTATCACCAGGTCATTTTGGCCAAGAATGCCGCCGGCCTTAAGAATCTCTACCGGCTTATATCAAAGTCGCACCTGGACTATTTTTACAGGAAGCCTCGAATTCCGAAAAGCGAGCTGGTGAAGCACAGAGACGGGTTGATTATCGGCAGTGCCTGCGAGGCTGGTGAGCTTTTTAGAGCTGTTGTTGCAAAAGAAAGCCATGAGCGGCTCTGCGAAGTTGCGAAGTTCTACGATTACTTAGAAGTGCAGCCGGTTGGCAATAATAATTTTTTGATTCGCAGCGGATTTGCTAAAGATGAAGACGAGTTGCGCGCGTTTAACAAGGTGATTGTTGATTTGGGTGATGAGCTTGGGATCCCGGTGGTTGCCACTTGTGACGTGCATTTCTTGGACCCGCACGATTCGCAGTACAGAGCAGTTTTGATGGCAGGGCAAGACTATGAAGATGCGGAGAATCAGGCGCCGCTTTATTTAAAGACTACGGACGAGATGCTGGAGGAGTTCGCTTATTTAGGCCGAGAAAAAGCGTACGAAATCGTGGTTGAAAACACGAACAAAATCGCTGAGATGATTGACGAAGTTAGCCCGATTCCGCCGGGAGTTTTTCATCCGGTCATTGAGGGGGCCGAGGAGGAGCTTGTTGAGATTACTTGGGAGCGGACCAAGGCCGTTTATGGAGATCCTTTACCGTCGATAGTGCAGGAGCGCTTGGAGCGGGAGCTTTCGTCCATTACTAAGCATGGATTCTCGGTGCTTTATATGACGGCGCAGAAATTGGTGGCGAATTCCGAGGCTCACGGCTATCTGGTTGGGTCGAGAGGTTCGGTTGGGTCCTCTTTTGTTGCGACTATGTCTGGAATCTCGGAAGTTAACCCGTTGTTTCCGCATTATGTCTGCCCAAACTGCAAGAAGAGCAAGTTCATTACCGACGGCAGCTATGGTTCGGGGTTTGATTTGCCTGAGAAAAAATGCCCTAAATGTGGGACGAACTATAATCGGGACGGGCACAATATTCCTTTTGAGACTTTTTTGGGCTTTGATGGCGACAAGACGCCGGATATCGACCTTAATTTTTCGGGCGAGTATCAAAGCGAGGCTCACCGCTACACGGAGACTTTGTTTGGGAAGGATAACGTCTTTAAGGCCGGTACAATCGCAACTATTGCCGAGAAAACCGGGATTGGTTTTGTGAAAAAATACGCGGAGCAAAAAGGGAAGATTCTGCATAAGGCAGAGGAAGCTCGGCTGGCAAATGGCTGCACAGGGATAAAGCGGACTACGGGTCAGCACCCGGGCGGGATGGTTGTTGTGCCAAAGGGGATGGAGATTTACGATTTTTGCCCGGTCCAACGGCCGGCAAATGATCAGAAGTCGGATAACATCACTACGCACTTCGATTTTCACTCTATACACGACACTATTTGCAAGCTGGACGAACTGGGACATGATGTGCCCTCGATATACCGCTATTTGGAGGACTACACTGGGATTTCGGTTATGGATGTTTCTATGAGCGACCCGAAGGTGATGTCACTGTTTACGTCTACCGAGGCTTTGGGCGTTGCGCCGGAGGCGATTGACTCTCAGACGGGGACTTTTTCTTTGCCTGAGGTTGGCACTAGCTTTGTGCGGCAGATGATGATTGAAGCTCAGCCCAAGACGTTTTCGGATTTGTTGCAGATTTCGGGGCTTTCTCACGGGACGGACGTTTGGATCGGCAACGCTCGGGACCTTATAAAAAATAAAATTTGTACGATATCGGAGGTTATCGGAACTCGAGATAGCATCATGACGTACCTCTTGCAGAAGGGCTTGGAGCCAAAGATGGCTTTTAAGATTATGGAGATTGTGCGAAAGGGCAAGGCTAGAAAACTTCTGACGCCGGAACATATTGCTGAAATGAAGAATCATGGCGTTCCGGACTGGTACATTGACTCTTGCATGAAGATTAAGTATATGTTTCCGAAGGCTCACGCCACGGCTTATATGATTTCCACTTTGAGGCTCGGCTGGTACAAGGTTTATCGGCCTATTGAGTATTATGCGGCTTACTTTACCGTGCGAAGCGAAGACTTGGACGGTGTGCTGGTGATGAAGGGCAAAGAGGCGGTTAAGCAGCAGATGAAGGACATAAAAGCTAAGGGGAATGAGGCAACTGTGAAGGAAGCCGCTGCTTTTGCGACTTTGCAGATTGTGAATGAGATGTTTGAGCGCGGAATTGAGGTTTTGCCGATTGACTTATATAAATCAGACGCTTATAAATTTTTGGTGGAGGATGGCAAAATTCGGCTGCCGTTTTCTTCTTTGCCGGGAGTTGGCGAAAATGTTGCTAAGAGCTTGCAAAATGCTCGAAATGGCGGCAGATATATTTCTGTGGACGAAATCTCAACGCGATCGGGCGCTTCTAAGACTATTGTCGAGCTTATGGACGAAATCGGGATGCTTAAAGGGATCCCTAAATCAAGCCAGCTGAGCTTTTTTTAAGAAATGCTTGAAAATGTTTGCATTTTGAGGTAAAATAGCCTTGTATTATATGGCGATTTAACTAAATTGACCGGAGGAAATGGTATGATATCAGCTGGAGATTTTAGAAATGGCGTTACCTTTGAGATGGATGGAAATGTTTATTGCATAATCGAGTTTCAGCACGTTAAACCCGGCAAAGGCGCGGCTTTTGTGCGCACTAAAATTAGAAACGTGATTACTGGTAGCGTTGTGGAAAAAACATTTAATCCAAATGATAAATATCCGACCGCGTTTATAGAGCGCCGTGATATGCAGTATTTGTACCGAGATGGCGATTTATATTATTTTATGGATTTAGAAAATTATGAGCAAATTCCGATAAATAAAAGTGTTTTGGGCGATAATTTTAAATTCGTGAAAGAAAATATGGAGTGCAAGGTTCTTTCTTATAAGGGCAATGTTTTTGGTGTGGACCCGCCGCTTTTTGTAGAGCTGGAAATTACGGAGACGGACCCTGGGTTTAAGGGAGATACTGCTACAAATGCGACAAAACCTGCAACTCTTGAAACAGGTGCAGAGATCCGCGTGCCGCTGTTTATTGACCAGGGTGAGGTTATTCGGATTGATACTAGAACCGGGGAGTATATGGAACGCGCTTAGAATTATGTTTTTGCGATACATACTAGGTTTGATTGTTGTGTAATATTTCTTTTGTTTGCGGTCAAACTTATTATAGACATTATAAAAAAAGAGGTAAATGCTATGAATATTAAAGAAAAATTGGCTTATGTTAAGGGCTTGGTTAAGGGGCTGGAGCTGGATAACTCTAAACCGGAGGTAAAGGTTTTGGCAGCTGTGGTGGAGCTTTTGGATGATGTTACTACTGCTGTTTCGGACTTAGAGGACGGCTACGACGATTTGGCCGATAAGATAGATGAAATTGATGAGGATCTTTGCTATTTGGAAGATGATTTTTATGAATGCGAAGATGACGATTACGACGATGGTTGCGCGGATGATGATGGGGTCTTTTATGAAGTGACGTGCCCTAGTTGCAATGAGACGGTTTGTCTATCGGAGCCGGTTCTTTTGGATGGCGGCGTTGACTGCCCTAATTGTGGAGAAAATTTGGAGTTCGATTTAGATGGACTCGAAGTAAATGGTAAATGCAGTTGTGGAGAAGTTTGCAATTGTGAGCCAACTTGTGAATGTGAAATTGATGCGGTTTCTTGTGAATGTGACCCGGAATGTGGTTGTTCACCAGAGTGTGGCTGCTAGTTTTAAATTTTGTGGCTTAAAAACTGTCAGCGATGGCATTCTTATAGGCAGGGCTGGTGCTTTTATTTATGATTTCGGTCGGAATTGACTTGATAGAAATTGAGCGAATAAAGCGCTCTATGGAACGAAGTTCATTTTTGAATAAAATATTGGGCGAAAATGAGTATTTTGAGCTAAAAAAAAGAGGGTTCTTGCCACGAAGTGTAGCCGTTAATTTCTGTGCAAAAGAGGCATTTTTAAAGGCTTTGGGCAAAGGTTTGGGCGAGATAAATTTAACCGAGATTGAATTGTTGCGGCAAAAAAGTGGACAGCCGTATTTAAGCTTAACTGGAAAAGCCCTAGACTTAGCTAAAGACCAGGGATTAAAGTTCACGGTTAGCGCGACACATACAGAAAATTACGCCAGCGTGGTCGTCGTTGCTTATACAGAAAATTAGTCAAATATAGTGCCAATGGAATAATTCACCGCTTTTGATCGTATCGTATTAAAGGCGGTGAATTTTTTGATTACGAAAATTTCCATATTTAGAACAAAAAATAGAGAGTTAATGTGTTTGGGGCAAGTTCTGGCTATTGCTGGGATTTTAATGTTTTCCGCGCTTTTTTTGTCGGCTTGTGGCAACGTTTTAAACTCTGAAGACAAACTTCCTGTACTAGAATTTAAGAGTAGATTTGAGGTTGAGTCGAAAAAATTATCGATAACTGGCAACATAGCGAGGTCTAAAACTGGAGAAACAGAGATAAATATTGGCTCTCCGGAAGCTTTGGCCGGGCTAAAATTTAAACATAGCGGTTCGGAAAACTTAATCTCGAAAGATGGCTTAACTTACAAAACAGATGAGCTAATTTTGCCGGGGACATCGGATTTAACTGCGATTTTCGAGGCAATTGATTATATGGCGGGCCAAAAGGACGAGGAGCCATTTTTTACAGATAGCAAAGAGATGGCGTTCATCGGCAAAATATCGGCGGGCAAGTTCGAGTTAAGAGCGGACAAAAAAACAGGGTTCATAACAGAGATAAAGGCCGGTGAGCAGGCCACGGTTAAGTTTTTCGGTCAAGAAAAATTGACAAGCTAGCTTTCTAAAAGCTTTTCGAGGGTAGCCAATTTTACGGCCACGCAAAAAGCATAAATGGCCACGTTTAGCTCATCCAGAGTAGGGTAGGAGGGGGCTAGCCGGATATTGCTGTCTTTTTTATCAATTCCGTATGGAAAAGTGGCGCCAGCATTGGTTAGAATCAGGCCGATATTTTTGCAAAGCGCCACAACCTTTTTTGCACAGCCAGGTGTCACGTCAACACTGATAAAATATCCACCGATCGGTTCTGTAAAAGAAATGATTTTGTTCGCATTAAACTCTGATTTTAAGGTGTTGATAACCAAATCAAATTTCGGCTTTAATATGTCTTGATGCCTTTTCATATGGCTCAACAAACTGCGATAATCCTTAAAATATCGGACATGCCGCAATTGATTAATTTTGTCAAAACCGATTGTTTTAGCAGAGCAAAATTTTTTTATTGCGCTAAGGTTCTTTTTAGAAGCGCCTAAAAAAGCGACTCCAGCGCCAGGGAAGGTAATTTTAGAAGTGGAACAAAATATCAGCGGCATATCTTGAGCGCCGTTTTTTTCGCATTCATCCATTATATTCAAAAGCCGAACGGGAGTCTCTGACAAATCGTGGATGGCGTAGGCGTTGTCCCAAAAAATTCTAAAATCTCCAGCAAGAGTGGCCAAAGCAGAAAAACGCTTAACGGTTTCGTCCGAGTAAGTGATGCCTTGCGGGTTAGAGTATTTCGGGACGCAAAAAATCCCTTTAATCATGCTATCCTTGGCAACAAGATTTTCTACAATGCCCATATCAGGGCCAGTGATAGTCATCGGAACGGGGATAGCCTCAATATTAAAGTGCTCCAAGATGGCAAAGTGCCGGTCATAACCGGGGCACGGGCACAAAAACTTAATTTTACCCTGCCGGGTCCAGGGCTCAAAGCCAGGCACACCGTGAGTCATAAAAAACGAGATAATATCAAACATCATGCTCAGGCTAGAATTTCCGCCAACAAAAATTTGGTCGGGCGCAACTCCCAAAACCGGCGCAAAAAGCTCCTTTATTTCTGGGATGCCATCTAAAACGCCGTAATTAAGACAATCCGTTCCGTCTTTTAAGGCGCAGCAAGATTCCGAGTTCACCACATCCAAAAGTCCTCGCGATAAATTAAGCTGCTCAACAGACGGCCTTCCGCGTGCCATATTCAAGTTCAATTTCAACGCCTTCAATTTTTCGTATTCTTTCAAAACCCGCGCCCGCTCTTTGGTCAACTCATCCTTGCTCAAATCCAAGTAGTTCATAAAGCACTCCCCTAAAAGCAGCGACTGCACATTTGTTAACTCAATTATAACACAGATCAAATTTTTGCACTAATTATCGCGCGTTTAGTGTTTTGGGCAACAAAAAATCCCTTGAAAAAGGGATACTAAGGTCAAAATTTAATAAAAAAGCCCCACCCAACCGTAACGTGTTTATGATAACCTGCCTACCAAAAAGCAGGTGGGTGCCAGCCTATAGGCTTCACGCTCCCTTCGTCCGAAAAATCGGGAGGTCTGCAATTCACCTAGAGAGCGAAGCTCCCAATCATATGTTTGTAGGGTTATACAACACGGTCCGCGAATCGGGCAGGATTTAATTATGCTGCAATTATAACATAAAATTTAAAAAATGTAAAGCCATTTAATATAAAATATCTAAAAATTTTGATTGTTCTCATTGCAGCCATACATATCTTCAAAATGAGTTTCAAAGGAATCTGCTAATTTTTTTAGCATAGCGTCGTCTTCAACCTCGGCCAAAACTTGCTCTCCGTCTTCGTAAAGGGCCTCAAATATATAATAAGAGTCGCTATCATCAAGCCTGTTGACGCTACCTTCGGTGCTGCCATTATTTTGAGGAAGCAAAGCATAAAAGCAGCCGTCGTCATTTTCGATCACGTCTAAAATTTCAAAGGAATGTTCGATTCCATCGTCGTCGATGAGCGTAATTAAATCTGCGGTGAATTCGTTATTCATAAAATTCAACTCCTAAACACAGTTCATACTAAAATGATTTTACAAGTTTTTGCCCAAAAAGTCAACAGCAATGCGGCGATAAGCCGCCCAAATTAATCGATTTATTTTGCATAAGCACGGCGGGCAGAGGAATATATATAAATTATACTATTCAACTGCGGGTGATTGGGTGATTTATAAAATCTTAAATAAAAAATGTATAGGCGTGGCGCTGCTTGTGGTGGTTGTTCCGATAATTGCGGGGATATTTTCGATAAGCAATATTGGCAGCAGAGATGGCGTCATGGCGGTAAATGAGTCTGAGCAGGTTGAGGACGAGCAAGGTAAGAAAAATTTTATAAAGTACGCAGAGTTTAAAGTTCCGTACGAGGCGCTGGAAAAGGCGATGAAGATAGATATAGAGAGCCACGAAAAGGAAGTAAAAATAAACTGGATAGACGTTTTAGCGTATTTGTCGGCAAAATATGGCGGGGATTTTAAAAACCATTATAAGGTAAAGGACATGGATGCGGTGGCCGAAGAATTAAAAAGCGGCAAAAGTCTCGAGGACTTAACTGCAAAGATGAAATATTTTAAATATTATAAAGACGTGTATACCGCGGTTTTGGGAGGATTTATCGGCGATTATAGCATTCAGGTAGATACTGGCGAAAACGGAGAACCCGTTTTTGAAGATAAATACGGTCTAAAAGTTTTTTTGCCCATTGCCAAGACCTTTCCGTACCAGCACTATGACGATTTTGGAGCATCCAGAAGTTACGGTTACGCGCGTCCGCACCTAGGGCACGATATGATGGCAGCAGTCGGCACGCCGGTAATTGCAATAGAGTCCGGAACCGTAGAGATAATGGGCTGGAATCAGTACGGAGGCTGGCGGATCGGCATCCGCAGTTTTGACAAAAAAAGGTATTACTATTACGCCCATTTAAGGAAGGATAAACCCTTCCACGAGGAGCTCTGCGAGGGCAAAGTGGTAAAGGCTGGCGACGTCATCGGCTACGTGGGCAGAACAGGCTACAGCCCAAACGAAAATGTGAATAACATTGAAACCAGCCACCTGCATGTGGGGTTGGAGCTTGTCTTTGACGAATCTCAAAAAGAAAGCAACAACGAAATTTGGGTGGACTTATACGATATTACTAAATTGTTGGCCAAAAATCAGTCCGCAGTGAAGAGAATCCCCGAAACCAAGCAGTTCTATCGGCAGTTTGACTTTAAAGAACCAAACTTAAATAAATAGCGCTAGCCGCAGGAACTTGAAAAGGATGCGTATTTCGTGTATAATTTTTTAATGTATTGAAATTAAAAGAAAGTCAAAAGTTTGGTGAAGATGCGTATGCGATTGTACAATAAATTAAAAAGATTGAGAAAATATCTGCTTTTTTTCTGCGATTTTATCATTTGGAATTTCTCTTTTTATTTTTCGTTTGCAATTAATCGAAACTGCTTTTCGCTTAAGGGCTACGAGCCGGAGTTTTTGAAGAGTTTGGTCATTTTAAACGTCTGCTTCAGCGTTATATTTATTTTGTTCCGGCTCTATGATAAAATCTGGCGCTACGCCGATATAGAGGACTTTTTTTACGTTGGGCTTGCAACGGTTTTGGCAAACTTCGCATTTTGCGCGGCTTCGTTGGCTTTTGACATTCATCTTGGAATCCGAACTTTTGTTTTGATGGCGATTTTGTCTACTTTTGTGATGTTCATGTTTCGGCTGGTTTATCGAATTGACAGGATGATTGAGCGGCGAAATTTTCCTAATAAAGCCAAGCGAAGGATGCTTGTTGTTGGCGCTGGAGAGGCGGCTTTATTGATGCTGTCGGAGTTTTCTAAGTCGCCGGACAACAATTATGTCCCGGTTTGCTTGGTGGACGACGATAACGAAAAGATCGGTAGGAGGATCGCGGGACTAAAGGTTGTTGGCACTACGAGCGAGATTCCGTATGTTTGCGAAAAGTACGATGTAGAGGTAATTCTCTTTGCGATTGCCGTTTTGCCGGTGAATGAAAAAAAGCGGATTTTGGACATCTGCGCGCGGACTAACTTAGAGGTAAAAATCGTCCCGAATATTTATAATTTGGTGGCGTCTAGCAAGCCTGTTACGGCGGAGATTCGCCAGGTTGAGGTTGAAGATCTGCTTGGCCGCGAGCCGATTATCTTTGATCCCGAAAAATATGGCGATTATATTCGCAACAAAGTTGTGATGGTTACTGGCGGGGGCGGGTCCATTGGCTCGGAGTTGTGCCGCCAGGTCGCGAAACTGTCGCCGAAGGATATCATAATTTTGGATATATACGAGAACAACGCGTATGAGATTCAGCAGGAGTTGGTTCGAGAATATGGCGACAGCTTGAATTTTGAGGTGCAGATTGCTTCCATTCGCGACAAAGCTAAGCTTGAAAAAATATTTGAAGAGAAAAACATAGATGTGATTTTTCACGCCGCGGCGCACAAGCACGTGCCTTTGATGGAGTACAACCCCGAAGAGGCCGTAAAAAATAACGTTTTTGGCACGCTAAACGTCGTCTCGCTGGCGGACAAATACAACGTGAAGACATTTGTTCTGATCTCTACCGACAAAGCCGTCAACCCGACAAATATCATGGGCGCAACCAAAAGGATTTGCGAGATGATCGTGCAAAGCATGAACAAAATTAGCAAAACCAAGTTTGTAGCGGTTCGATTTGGCAACGTGCTGGGCTCCAACGGTTCGGTGATTCCGCTTTTTAAAGAGCAGATAAAAAACGGCGGGCCCGTTACTGTGACTCACCCAGAGATTATTCGTTACTTTATGACGATTCCAGAGGCGATTTCGCTAGTTTTAACGGCCGGAGGCTTTGCCAAAGGCGGCGAGATTTTCGTCTTGGACATGGGCGAACCTGTTAAGATAAAAGATTTGGCTGAGAATTTGATACGACTTTCGGGGCTTGTGCCAAATAGAGACATAAAAATAGAGTACACCGGCTTGCGGCCGGGCGAGAAGCTGTTTGAAGAACTACTGATGGGCGAAGAGGGCATGAAAAAGACCAAAAGCAAGAAGATATATATAGGCAGCTCCATAGAGTTTGACCAGGACGAGTTTAACGAGCAGCTGCGCCTGCTTTATGATTATTCTCAAACGAACGATAAATCTATGATCGAAAAAATATTGGGAAAAATGGTTCCAACGTTTAATCATAAGCAAAACGCCGATTAACGTGAATATGTTTGGCAAAAAGAAAGGTAGCTTTGTGATTTTTATAGACCACAAAACTGCTTTTTATTTTTAATTTTATCTAAAGTTTAAAATAACTTTTCAAAATATTCACAAAAGGAATCGGCCAACGCTTTAGAATTATCGCTAGAGTCGCTGACAACGGATATATAAATCTTCAGCTTTGGCTCGGTGCCGGAAGGGCGCACAACAATCGAAATATCATCGGCAAGAATAAACTTCAAAACGTTAGAGGCCGGCAGATCGATTTTTTCTTTATTAGAATTATGCATCACAAATTTAACGCTATTAAGATAGTCGCAAACCGCAATGACAGCTTTGCCATTAATATTAGATGGCGGATTTTCTCGAAGCTCGGCCATAATCGACTCCATCTTTTCAAAGCCGCTCTTGCCCGTAAACGTAAAGCTTTTCAAAACATTTTTATAATGCCCAAATTCGCGGTACAGACTGTTAATAACGTCGATAAGGGTCAGGCCTTGATTGCGATAAAACGCAGTCATTTCGCAAATTAGCAAAGCAGCGTTTACGGCGTCCTTATCGTGAACGTGAGTGCCAGAGAGGTAACCGTAGCTCTCTTCAAAGCCGAAAATGTATTGCCCGGCCTGGCCGCATTTTTCAAGCAGACCAATTTGCTCACCAATAAATTTAAAACCGGTCAGCACGTCAATTACCCGAACATTGTACTTTTTGGCAATCGGATAAATCATATCGGTTGTAACAATGGTCTTTATGCAAACCGGGTCCTGCGGCATCGTGTTGCTGGCGCGCCTCGTCTTGCATATGTAGTCAAACAGCAGCACGCCAACCTCGTTACCAGAAAGAAGCTCGTAGTCACCATCGTTTTTAACAGCAATGCCAATGCGGTCGCAGTCAGGGTCGGTGGCAAGCAAAATGTTCGCATTGCAGCTTTTGCACACCTTCAGGCCCTCGCAAAGAGCCTCCTTAACCTCGGGATTAGGGTAAGGACAGGTCGGAAAGTGCCCGTCCGGTTTTTCCTGGCTTGCAACAACGGTCACGTCAGAAAAACCATTCATCTTTAAAACATTGGTAACACAGCGAAGGCCTGCGCCATTTAGCGGAGTATAAACTATTTTTAAATTTTCTTTATTAGAAATATCCCTATTTAAAGCTTGTGAGCTAACGGCATTCCAAAAGGCACGGACGTCATCCTCGCCTATGTACTTTATAAGCCCGCTATTTAGAGCATCGTTAAAGTCCATGCGCTTAACATCGCTAAAAATATCGGTACTGTTAATCTCTTTAAGCACAGCATCGGCGACGTCATTGGCAATTTGGCAGCCATCTTCGCCATAAACCTTGTAACCATTATATTCTGCAGGGTTGTGACTTGCCGTGACTACGATTCCAGCGGTACAATTTAAGTGTCGCACTGCAAAGGATAGCGCCGGAGTCGGCATGAGCTCGCGATACATGACCACTTTAATATTGTTTGCAGCCAAAATTTTAGCAGCCTCTCTGGCAAAAACGTCAGATTTTATGCGGCTATCGTACGCGATGGCAACCTTCGGGCTCTTGTAATTCTTATTCAAATAATTTGCAAGCCCCTGAGTAGCCTTGCCAACAGTGTATACGTTTATCCGATTAGTCCCGGCGCCAATGATTCCGCGCAGGCCACCCGTCCCAAAACTTAAGTATTTGTAGAACCGATCCGTTATTTCAGCATCATTTTCGCAAATAGACTTTAACTCGTCAATCAAGTCAGCGTCAAAAAGGTTTTGACTACACCACAACAGATATTTTTCATTTTTGTCCATAAATAACTCCTTTATTATAAAGCATGCGGCCGTTTCCGTGGCCGTTTGAGAAGTTTTGCTAATATTGAGTATACTCTTTTTTTTGTGTCGGAGCAAGAATTTTTTGAAGCCGCGGCGAAAAACTGTGTGCCAAAAATTAAAAAAGTACTTGCAAAAAGTTTTTGCGGGTGGTATAATGTGAAATGTTCTGAGAGATTATTTTTAAATTTGATATAAATTGTGGGGGTATAGCTCAGCCGGGAGAGCGCTTGAATGGCATTCAAGAGGTCAGCGGTTCGATTCCGCTTATCTCCACCATATCGTTGAATACATGGGGGTATAGCTCAGCTGGGAGAGCACCTGCTTTGCAAGCAGGGGGTCAGCGGTTCGATCCCGCTTACCTCCACCATAAAAAACGAATTTTGATATTAATGACCTACCAGAAGGGACCTGGATTATTTGCGAAGATATGTCTTGGAGAGAAATATAAAATTTTAGCGTTTTGATATTTTTTATAATTAAAAGCAACGTAATTTTTATATAAGCTCATTCTATTATGCGTAGAATGGGCTTATTTTTATTTGCAACGCAAGTCATTATTTTATTATTTTATGGTCATTTTATCAATCGAATATTTATTTCGGTATGCTTTTATTAATCATAAAGCGCCGACTTTTTCTATATTATTTAAAGTATAAATTTTGAAGGAGGAAAGATTCATTTTGGCTACAGGATATATTGTTGTTAACGTTTACACCTCGCGAGCACAGCTTCCGCTTAGGAACGCACAGGTTTCTGTTACAGATGGAAATGAGGAGAGTCCTAAGCTTTTGGGATTTCGGCTTACGGGAGCTACTGGAAAAACCGATCAAATAGAAATAGAAACACCGGCTTTAGATTTATCTTTGAGCCCATCTAAAGAAACAGCTTTTGCTGTTTGTAATGTGAAAATCTCGCACCCATCGTATTATACTTTGAATATAAGTGACGTTCAAGTTTTTGCCAATACACAAACTTTACAGAATGTCGAACTGATTCCGCTGACGGAAAACAGCAAACCACAGGACAGAACCATAAGTAGAACAACTCCATCTCAAAATTTATAATCGAAGTGAGGCGATATCAATCATGCCAATAATAAACCCATACGTTCCAAGCTACATAACTGTGCACCTTGGAACACCGAGTAGCAGCGCGCAAAATGTTACTGTGTCTTTTCCAGATTACATCAAAAACGTGGCCTCGAGCGAGATTTACCCAACCTGGAACGAGTCCGCCATTTATGCCAATATCTATGCGCAAATTTCGTTCGCGCTAAACCGGATCTACTTGGAGCACTACCCAAGCCAGGGCTACACGTTTAACATCACCAACTCTACCGCCTACGATCAGGCTTTTTCGCCTGGCAGAAATATTTTTGATAACATCGACAGAATTGTCAACAATATCTTCAACAATTATATCCGCAGAATGGGCTACGCAGAGCCGCTGGCCGCCATTTATTGCAATGGAACTACCTCTACCTGCAACGGGCTCTCTCAATGGGGCAGCGAAGAGCTTGCGAATCAGGGTTATAGCTCCATCAACATTTTAAAGTACTATTACGGCTACAACATTGAGCTGGTTCAGGATGCGCCGGTGGCCGACCTGCAGGCATCTTATCCTGGATACCCTTTGCAGCGCGGATCTACTGGCGACTATGTTGTTGTGATTCAGCGGTCTTTGGTTAGAATCGCACAAAATTACCCGTCTATCCCAAATATTAATCCTATCGACGGCGTTTTTGGTGAGAGTACCGAGCGCGCTGTGACGGTTTTTCAGGAGATATTCAATCTAACGGCAGACGGAATTGTGGGCAAATCCACCTGGTATAAACTTGTATATCTATATGTTGCCGTGAACAAGCTGGGCGAGCTTGAGTCGCAGGGCCAGCGGTTATTTGGAATTAACCTGTCCTACCCCGACGCTATTTCTGAAGGGAACCGCGGCGAAAAGGTATATGTTCTGCAATACTTTTTGTCGGTTCTGGCGCAGTTTTACGACTTTATCCCATTTGTAGAAATAACCGGAACCTTTGGGCCTCAAACCACAGAGGCGGTGATTGCCTTTCAAAAAAGCGAGGACCTGCCTCAGACCGGCATAGTGAACGACATAACCTGGAACGAGATATATCGGGAATTTCGCGGGATCGTAACCACCGTCTTTGACGAAAACAACACAACCAGCAGATTTATTCCGTTTAGCGGCACAACGCTAAAGCTTGGCTCAAAAGGCGAAGAGGTTGTGACTCTGCAGCAGTACATCAACAATATTTCTGACATCAACCCGAACATCGCGCCAGTGGCGGTCACCGGCGAGTACAGCGAAGAGACGATGAACTCCGTTATGCAATATCAAAAAGAGTTTGGCCTAAAGGTGACCGGAGAGGTCGACAGAGCAACCTGGAACAGCATCGGTGGAACTTATCTAGACGTAGTGAGTTCTAAAAATCCGCAGCCAACGCAATATCCAGGTTATGAGCTAAAAGCCGGGCAAAGCGACTCGGCAAGAAACTAAGCAAAGGCGGGGGTACAAACACATGAACAGAACTGTTTTAAGGCCTGGCGAGCCTGTCAGGAATTTGCAATATTTTTTGCGGACGATATCCTACTATTACAACACTGTGCCGGCGGTTATTCCGGACGGGATTTTTTCGGACCAGACTCGAGAAGCCGTTATGGGCTTTCAGAAGACGTTTAAAATTTCGGTCACCGGGATAGTCGATTTTGTCACCTGGAACAGGATTATAGCGGTCTATAATGAGGTTTACGAATACGAAGAGGCTTGTTCGCGGCCGATGGCCTTTCCGGCTACCGACTTCTCCATAACTCTAGGCGACAGCCCGATGTGCATCTATATAATCCAGGCGATGCTGCGGTTTATATCGATGTATTTTGCAAATTTTACAGAGTTTAACATAAGCGGAATGCACGATGCCAAAAGCGTTGACCTGGTAAAGCAGCTGCAAAAGCTCTTTAACGTCGAGCAGAATGGGGTGATTGATAAAAAAACCTTCGATATGATCTCGGCGCTATACAATAACAACGCGGACAAAACTTTCGAAAAATAAGGCAAATCAGCAACAAAAAGAGTCCATGCAAGCTAAAAACAGCGCTTACATGGGCTTTTTAAGTTTATTTTTATTTCTCTTCCGATTTTAATCGAGATTGGTATCAACCTGCGAGAGCTTTAGTAAATGCTCATATTTGCTTTTTGCCTGTGACTCTGCCGCCAAAAAGAGTCTCTCGGCACGTTCTGGTTCAGCCGTTGCAAGGGCATTGTAGCGGCCTTCGTTCATTATGAAGTCCCGATAACTAAGCGTCGGTGCTTTGCCATCCAACAAAAATGGATTTTTCCCTTCGGCCTTTAGTCGTGGGTCAAACCGGAATAAGTTCCAGTAGCCTGATTCTACCGCCCTTTTTTGTTCTGACGGCGCAAACCCTAACCCGCCTTTGATTCCATGGGCTATACACGGCGCGTACGCGATGATTATCGAAGGCCCGGCGTAGCTCTCTGCCTCTACAAAGGCCTTCACGCACTGGTTGTAGTCGGCGCCCATGGCCACCTGCGCAACGTACACGTGGCCGTAGCTCATGGCGATCGCAGCCAAGTCCTTTTTCTTCGCGGTTTTGCCAGCAGAGGCAAACTTAGCCACGGATCCAGTTTGAGTCGCCTTGGAAGCCTGCCCGCCGGTGTTGGAGTAGACCTCGGTGTCAAAAACCAAGATATTCACGTCCTCCAAAGAGGCGATGACATGGTCAAGCCCGCCAAACCCGATGTCATAAGCCCAGCCGTCGCCGCCAAAAATCCAAACAGACTTTTTGCTAAGATGATCCCTGTTTTTCAAAATTTTCTGCGCTAATTTATAGCTCACTTCGTCATCAGTCGGGATATTTTCGAGTTCTTTTATAAGCCTTTTGGTTGCCGATTTATTTTCGCAAGCATCGTCAAAAGTGCCTATGTATTTGGCGCAGGCGGACTTTACATCTTCGTTTATCGCCGCTGCAGCTAGATTCATAACGTCTTCTTTTGCGCGCGCCCTCATCGTTTTTTGCGCCAGGGCCATTCCGTAGCCAAACTCCGCGTTGTCCTCAAACAAAGAGTTGTGCCATGCTGGGCCTTTGCCCTCGCGGTTCACAGTGTAGGGCGTTGCAGGGACCGACCCGCCCCAAATGGACGAGCAGCCCGTCGCGTTGGCGATGTACATTTTGTCTCCAAACAGCTGAGTCGCCAATTTGGCATAGGGGGGCTCCCCGCACCCCGCGCAGGCGCCCGAAAACTCAAGCAACGGCTGCTTAAATTGGCATCCCTTTACGGTTGATTCCTTAAATTTGTCCAAAACGGCCGGATTTGTAGGCAATTTCGCAGCGTAATCAAAAACCTTTTGCTCAGCTTTTTGAGTTTCGAAAGGCTGCATCACAAGCGCCTTCTGACCTCTCTTGCCGGGGCAAACATTCGCGCAAATGCCGCACCCGGTGCAGTCCAGCGGAGAGACGGTTATAGCAAACTTCATTTCAGGAACGCCCGTCATATCTGCAAACTTCATGCCTGCAGGCGCACGACCCAGCTCCTCATCGGTGATGGCAGCCGGACGAATCACGGCGTGAGGGCAAACAAGCGCGCACAAGTTGCACTGAATGCAGTTTTCGGGGCACCAGCAAGGCACAAAATTAGCGACACCGCGCTTTTCGAAAGCAGCAGCTCCTTGCGGAAAAGTCCCGTCGACATGTGGTACAAAAGCAGAAACCGGCAAATCATTGCCTTTATTCGCGTTAATTGGCCTTAAGATTTTATCTACGTACCGCGCGAGACCGACATTTTCGTTAGCTTCATCAGAAGTAACTTCGTAGCCCGTGGCACTTTCCCATTCTTTCGGGACGGATACCCGCTGTAAGTTCCGCATTCCGCATTCGATCGCACGGTAGTTCATCTCGACGATATCCGCGCCCTTTTTGCCGTACGTCCGCGCAGCGGCATTCTTCATGTATGCAAGAGCTTCTTCCGCCGGGAGAATACCGGTAATTCTAAAAAAGGCAGCCTGAAGAATCGTGCTTATTCTGCCGTGCAGACCGATTTCCTTCGCGATTTTCGTCGCATCTATCGTGTAAAATTTAATTTCGTTTTTCGCAATATAACTCTTCACATTCGCGGGCAAATTGGCGTCCAGTTCAGCACCAGCCCATGGGCAATTCAAAAGAAAACTCCCCCCCGGCTTCAGGTCTTGAATAATTCTGAACTTGCCAATATAAGTGGGGTTGTGGCAGGCGATAAAATCGGCTTTGTTTATGTAATAGGTCGATTTTATCGGGCTTTTGCCAAATCTTAAATGAGAAATCGTCAGCCCGCCGGACTTTTTAGAGTCATGAGCAAAATATCCCTGGACAAAAAGGCCCGTATTGTCGCCGATAATCTTAATCGTGTTCTTGTTCGCGCTGATCGTGCCGTCCGACCCAAAGCCCCAAAACTTGCAAGACATAATGTCACGGTCGGTCGTATCGGGGCTCTCAAGAGTTCGCAATGACAAATTTGTCACATCATCCACAATACCAACCGTGAACCTCCTCTTGCCGCCGCTTTCGCGCATGTTTCGAAAAACCGCAATAATGTTGGCGGGAGCAGTGTCCTTTGAGGCCAAACCGTATCGGCCAGCAAAAACTTGCACGTTTTCAAACTTCGAGCCCGATAGCGCCGCCAACACGTCCAAATAGAGCGGCTCTCCGACGGATCCAGGCTCTTTTGTTCTGTCTAAAACAGAAATTTTCTGCACCGTTTTTGGGATCTCGCGCAACAAAAATTCCTGCGAAAAAGGCCGATACAGCCGCACTTTTACAAGACCAACCTTCTCGCCGTTTGCGTTCAAATAATCCACGACTTCTTCAATAGTCTCGCAGACCGAGCCCATAGCCACTATGATTCTATCGGCATCCTTGGCACCGTAGTAGTTAAATGGCCGGTAGTTCGAGCCCGTGCACTTATTCACCTCGTCCATGTACGTTGCGACGACCTGCGGCAGCCTGTCGTAAAAGACGTTGCAAGCCTCACGCTGCTGAAAGAATATATCGTCGTTTTGTGCCGACCCTCGTAACACCGGGTGTTCCGGGTTAAGTGCTCGCTTCTTAAATTCATCCACTGCCGCCCAATCCAGCATCTCGCCAAGGGTTTCATAGTCCCAAACGGCCACCTTCTGGATTTCATGCGAAGTCCGAAACCCGTCAAAAAAGTGTAAAAATGGCACTCGGCCTCTGATAGCCGCCAAGTGCGCAACCGCGCCCAGGTCCATGACTTCTTGCGGATTATTTGAGCACAGCATGGCATAGCCCGTCTGGCGGCACGCATAAACGTCCGAATGATCGCCCATGATAGAAAGTGCGTGCGTCGCAACGGTCCTGGCGGCGACGTGTATGACGCTGGGGAGCAGCTCGCCCGCCATTTTGTACATGTTCGGGATCATCAGCAAAAGCCCCTGCGAGGCCGTGTATGTAGTCGTCAAAGCCCCAGCAGAGAGCGCCCCATGGACAGCTCCGGCAACTCCCGCCTCCGACTGCATCTGGGTAACCTTTACCGGCTGGCCAAAAAGATTTTTCCGCCCAGCAACAGAGTACCTGTCCGTCTCGTCAGCCATCGCAGAAGACGGCGTGATGGGGTAAATCACAGCAACTTCGGTAAAAGCGTACGCAACATGCGCCGCGGCCGTGTTGCCATCTATAGTTTCAATTTTTCTTTTTAACATGAATTTTCCTCTTTTTATCGTATTATGGGCTAAAATTTACAATCAAATCTCGGTGTATCCTTTAGATTTTATCACTTTTATTGCAACCTGTAAAGCCGAGCCAGCAGGTAAATTTTGCAAAACACAGTGCCTCGCATGCCCCGTATTTTCTTAATAAATCTATGTATCACCGCGATTTAATATTATCGGTTGCTTTTAAAAGGCGACTTTTTCTATAATTTAGTTAATTTTATGACGCAAAAAACTTGAACCGGTGCCGATGTTTTGATATAATTATATAAAATAATTAAAAGGACGTAGTCTTATGTGTGGAATTTGTGGGTTTACTGGAGAAATTTTGGATAAAGAGCAAGTTTTGAAGAGCATGACAGATAAATTGATTCATAGGGGCCCAAACAGCGAGGGATTCTATTTTTCGAGCGAGATTTCTATGGGATTTTGCCGCTTGAGCATCATAGACGTGGACGAAAGAAGCAACCAGCCGATGTACAACGAGGATAAAACGCTGGTGCTCACTTTTAATGGCGAAATTTACAATTATAAGGAGCTGCGAGAAGAGCTTGTTGCACGCGGGCATACGTTTTGCAGCAATACGGATTCAGAAGTCCTGGTGCACGGGTTTGAGGAATGGCAGGAAAAGCTGCTGGATAAGGTCCGCGGTATGTTCGCGTTTGCCATTTTCAACACGTCGGACAACTCTCTTTTTATGGCGCGGGATTTTTTTGGCATAAAACCGCTACATTATGCGCTTGCAGACGGTCATTTGGTTTATGCATCTGAGATAAAGAGCATTTTGCAATTTCCCAAAATAGAAAAAAGGCTCAATACGCGGGCGCTCGATAAGTATTTGTCGTTTCAGTATTCCGTACCGCCAGAGACCTTCTTTGAGGGCGTTTACTGCCTGCTGCCGGGGCATTATTTGTGGTATAATGGCGGAAAGCTTGAAATCACGCGCTATTTCGAGCCAAAATTCGAGCCGAACAAAGCTTTAATGCTTGATGAGGCTGTTCAAAAAATCGAAGCCGTTTTTGAAAATTCCGTAATTGCCCACAAAGCGAGCGACGTTGAAGTCGGATGCTTTTTGTCGAGCGGTGTGGATTCTAGCTATATTTCCAGCTATTTTGCAGGGCAAAAAGCCTTTACTGTAGGCTTTGGCGAAGACGAAAAATATAACGAAATCGGGTTTGCCAAGAGATTTGCACAAGAAATGGGGCTGAATCATCATTCCAGAGTGATTTCTGCTGCGGACTTCTGGGCGAGTATCCCGATGGTTCAATACATGCTGGACCAACCTTTAGCCGACCCTTCCTGCGTTGCGCTGTTTTTTGTCTCGAAACTTGCCAGCGAAAATGGTGTTACTGTGGTGCTCTCTGGCGAGGGCGCGGATGAGCTTTTTGGCGGGTACAACATATATCACGAGCCGCTTTCTCTTTGCAAATATCAAAAGCTTCCCCATTTTTTGCGCCGTATTCTGGCTTCTTTGGCGGGGATGATTCCAGCAAATTTTAAGGGCAAAAATTTTCTGATCCGTGGCGCAAAGTCGCTGCCCGAAAGGTTTATTGGCAATGCTTTTATTTTTTCTCAAAAAGAAAAAAAGGCTCTTTTAAAAGACCCAAATGTGGCGACGCCTCCGCAATCAGCTTGTGAAAAATTTTATGAGAAGTCTCAAAATTATGACGACGTGACTCAAATGCAGTACCTCGACATAAACCTGTGGATGGTGGGGGATATCCTCTTAAAAGCCGACAGAATGAGCATGGCGAATTCTTTGGAGCTGCGAGTGCCTTTTTTGGACAAAGAGGTTTTTGAAGTTGCAAAGAAAATCCCGCTAAACCTAAAAGTCAACAACAAAAACACCAAATATGCCCTTCGCAAAGCCGCCCTTAAGCATTTGCCTTTATTTACCGCGGAGAAGAAAAAGCTCGGTTTCCCCGTTCCCATCAGGGTTTGGCTGCGCCAAGATAAATACTATAATGCCGTTAAAAATATATTTGTCTCTCCGGATGCTAAAGAATTTTTCTGCACAGACGTTTTGATTGATTACTTGGACAGACACTTTAACGGGAAAGAAGACAACAGCCGCAAAATTTGGACGATCTACACTTTTTTGGTCTGGTACGACGTCTATTTTAATAATTGACCCAGGTGGCTTTAGAGAGTCGTACTGATATTCACGAAATTTTCTGCACCGACATTTTGGTTGAATATCTGAACAGGTACTTTGCCGGCAATGAGGACAACAGCCGCAAAATCTGGGTGGTCTACACCTTTTTGGTCTGGTACGACGCCTATTTTAATGATTAATCCAGTTGGCGTTAGAGTGCCGTATTGACATTCACGGACTTTTGTGCTAAAATCATTTTATGAGCAGACTGAACAATTGCGGACACGAATTCGAAAGAATGTGCCCGAGGAAAGTCCGAGCTCCACAGGGCAGGATAACGGCTAACGGCCGCCGGGGGCGACCCTAGGGAAAGTGCAACAGAAATATACCGCCTGGGCGTGAATTTATATTCGCTTTTGGGTAAGGATGGAACGGCGAGGTAAGAGCTCACCAGCGTGCAGGAGACTGCGCGGCTCTGCAAACCCTATCTGGAGCAACACCGAATCGAGATTTTTGCATTGGCCCGATGTTTCTCAAAAAGGTGGCACCGAGCTGCAATGGCAACATTCAGCCAAGATAGATGATTGTTCTCGACAGAACTCGGCTTATAGGTCTGGTTATGTAAAAACTAATCACATTTTGTGGTTAGTTTTTTTATCAAAATTAAGGGCAAAAAAGGTATTGACATATCGGAAAAGATGAGTTATGATTAATATCACTGCTGGTCGGTTTGCTTGACGTTGTGCAGTTAATGATTATGGCGGATCTTTTCTTTTGGGAGCATAGCTCAGCTGGGAGAGCACTTGCCTTACAAGCAAGGGGTCACAGGTTCGAGCCCTGTTGTTCCCACCATTTGATGGCCCGGTAGTTCAGTTGGTTAGAACGCTAGCCTGTCACGCTAGAGGTCGACGGTTCGAGCCCGTTCCGGGTCGCCATATTTGCTGCTGTAGCTCAGTCGGTAGAGCGCATCCTTGGTAAGGATGAGGTCGGCGGTTCGAATCCGCCCAGCAGCTCCAGAAAGTCCAGCTTTTCTTGCGGGAAAGGCTGGATTTTTCTTGTATTTCCGCACTTTTCTCGCTGATTTGAATTTCTGAATTTGGGTTTGACCACACAAACAGCCACAGACAGAGAAAAACGGCTCACCGAGAGGATATCCCACTCGGTGAGCCGTAGATTTTTGTCAGCCTGCTTTCAGACGCTCCCTTTCAGCGGCGATTTCCGTTTTCAATTCTGCTATCATCTTTGCCAGCAACTTTTCACACTCTTCCTCACTG